>PBXC01000003.1 GCA_002728335.1 Rhodobiaceae bacterium | reverse complement strand
CCTATTTTGCCAGCTTCAGGATCAAAACCTTGAAGAACTTTTAAATCTACTCCAGCTGAAAAAGCTTTGCCCGCACCCTCTATAACTATAACAGCCACATTTGGATCATCTTCGGTTTTCAAAATAATTTCTCTGATCTCAATGAGCATTTCAGGCCTATAGGCATTCAATGCCTCAGGCCTATTAAGAGTAATTGTTAAAATATTGTTTTCAAGATTTACGAGTAGATAATCTGTTGAGCTTTTATATTCTTCGCCCATCAATTCCTCCCAGATTTCTAATAAGCTTAAAGATTATTTGTTAATTTAATCTCTTCTTCCCATAAATTGAAGAATGAAAAGAAATAGATTTATAAAATCTAAATACAGTGTTAAAGCACCCATGATAGCTGACTTCTCAGCAACTTCTTGTCCACTATATTGGACTCTATTTAGCCAATCACGTTTCAATTTTTGGGTATCCCACGCAGTAAGGCCTGCAAAAATAAGAACTCCTAAAACGCTTATAATGAAAGACATTTGACCACTTCCAACAAAAAGATTTACTACTGAAGCTATTATTAAACCAAACAAACCCATTATTAAAAAAGCACCCATAGCAGAGAGATCTCTTTTTGTTGTGTAGCCCCATATACTTAATCCAGCAAATGCACCTGCTGTCACAAAGAAGGCCTGAAATACAGCTGCCCCAGTATATGCAAGGAATATATAAGATAATGAAAGTCCCATCAAACCTGCAAAAACCCAAAATACAGATTGCGCTTTTGAAGAACTCATTGTGTTTATTTTAGAAGCGAAATAAAAAACAACCCCAAGAGGAGCAAACATAACTACAAAAATCAGAGGAGAAGCGGCTAATGATTGATAAAGACCTGAAGACGCTCCAAACCAAGCTACAATACCAGTTAAGGATAAAGCTGCAGCCATATAGTTGTAAATTCTTAGCATATGAGCTCTCAGACCTTCATCTATATATGCCTGATCTGCTACTCTTGCTGATGTATTTGCACGATTAAATTCGTTCATTTTCAACTCCAAAAAAATAATTAATTGAATATTATATATATTGTTATAACAATTTATGAATTCAACCCCAACAAGAAAATTGTTAAACTAATTTAATACAACAAAACGGAGCTAAAAATGGCTAAAAAGCTTGAAAGTAAAGAAAGAAATAAAATTTTAAAGACATTAAAAGACTGGAAAAAGACTAGAGGCAGGGATTCTATTGAAAAGAATTTTATTTTCAAAGATTTTACAAGCGCGTTTAGCTGGATGACAAGGATTGCCCTCATTGCTGAAAAAATGGACCATCACCCTGAATGGTTTAATGTTTATAATAAAGTCAATGTCACATTATCAACTCACGATGCTGGAGGCATCACTGAATTAGATATTAAACTTGCAAAAGAAATGGATAAGACTGCTAGAAAGCATTAAGCCTATCTTGGTGCCATTCTAATAGCACCATCAAGCCTTACACACTCTCCATTCATCATATCATTTTCACATAGATGTCTGGCAAGTTGAGCATATTCCTGTGGGTATCCCAATCTTGAAGGAAATGGAACCTGAGCGCCAAGCGCTTGCTTAATCTTATCCGGAGCTCCTTCAAATAATGGAGTGTCAAAAAGACCAGGTAAAATTGTATTCACTCTAATGCCTTCACGGGATAAATCTCTTGCAACAGGAAGAGTCATTCCTACTATACCGCCTTTTGATGCAGAATATGCAGCTTGACCAATTTGTCCATCTTCAGCTGCTACAGAAGCTGTATTAACAACAGCTCCTCTTCCGCCATCATCAGTATTTGGGTCAAGTGACATCATGCCGGCAGCTGAATGAGCTATACAACGAAATGTACCAACTAAATTGATTTGAATAATTGTNTTAAATGGATCCAATGGATGTGGAACAATATCACCAGTTTCTTTATCACGAGCTGCTGTTTTAATTGCTATTCCTGTTCCAGCACAATTTATAAGAATTCTCTCTTGGCCATTAGCTGCTCTAGCTTTTTCAAATGCAGCTATAACACTATCCTCTTCAGTAACATTAGCTTCACAAAAAATACCGTTAATATCTGAAGCAACTGCTTCACCTTTTTCTGCATTGAGATCAAATAGTGCACATTTCACACCATGCTTTGCTAATTCTCTTGCAGTAGCTTCACCTAGGCCTGATGCCCCTCCAGTAATTACGGCACTAATATTTTCATCTAATTGCATAATAATCTCCCTATTAATTAAATTTCTTCTAAATTTGGTTCTTTACCTTTTTTTACTTTAGCTTCTCTTCTTAATATGTACAGTGATGTTAAAATAATAATTGCAGAACCTATTAGAGTATTTAAACCAAAGATAATTCCAAAAATTAAAAAATCAACTGCTGCACTAAATAATAACCTTATATAATCTATTGGAGCAATTACAGATGCCTCACCAACTGCATATGCCCTAATGAAAAAATTATGTGCTATTGAAGCNCAAATTGCCATTATAAAAATCAAAATAAGTTGATCAAAATTAGGTGTTACCCAAAACATTAATGCAGGAATTATCATTATCAAGACACTAATAATGTTTGAATAAAACATTANTGTTACAGGCTTATCATATTTTGAAACAATATTTACTAATATGGCCGCAAAGGCAAAGGCAATTGCAGCNCCCAAAGCCATAAANGATGCAAAATTGTAATCTCCTCCAGGATCAAGCATTATTAAAACGCCAGTAAATCCAACTAAAGCTGCAAGAGTTCTTCTTAAGCCTATTTTTTCTTTTAGAAAAATTGCAGCAAGAGGAACCAGAAATAATGAACTTGAAAAACGAATAGCCTGTGCATCAGCTAAAGGAAGATTAACTATCGCGTAAAAACCCATCATAATTCCTAAGGCACTAACTGTACCTCTAACAATTTGAAGAAAGGGAACTTTAGTCTTAACACCACCTTGAGCTGCTCCAGCCCTTATAAGAAATGGGGATATAACAATTAAACTGAAAAAAGATCGAAAAAAAGATATTTGAAAGGCATGAAAGTCATTACCTAAATATTTTGCTAATCCTGCCATTGCAGTAAAGGCGAATACAGAAGATCCAAGCCAAAAAGCACCTTGAATATTTTTTGGTAGAGTAGAAATAAATTTTGTCAAAAAATTCAAATTATTAAGCTCTTACTTGAACAACTACCTTACCTTTAGCTTTTCTTTCAGCAAGATCACTTATTGCTTTTGATCCCTCCTCAAGGCTATACACTGATGAAATATGAGGTTTAAGATAACCATCCTCATATAATTTTAATAATTCAGCAACATTCGCAGTATGAGCTTCAAATTCACGCATTTTAAATGCACCCCAAAAGACACCCACAATTTGACAACCTTTTAGCAAAGCTAAATTTAGAGGGATTTTAGGAATATCACCCGCAGCAAAACCTACCACTAGGTATCTTCCTTCCCATGCAGTTGCCCTTAATGCGGGTTCGGCATAATCTCCGCCAACGGGATCATAGATTACATCAGCTCCTTGACCATCAGTTAGAGATTTTATTTCTTCTGATAATTTTTTTTGTTGGTCTCTATCCATTTTACCAGAAGGATATAAAAGAATTTCATCAGCTCCGTGGTCTTTGCATGTTTGTAATTTTTCTTCTGATGATGCTGCAGCAATCACTTTTGCACCCATTGCTTTACCAAGTTCAACTGCGGCAAGACCTACTCCGCCAGCTGCTCCTAAAACAAGAAGGGATTCTCCTTCTTTAATATCTGCTCGATCTTTTAAGGCATGATGAGATGTTCCGTAAGTCATAAGGAATGCNGACGCTGTATTATGATCCATTTTTTCAGGAATTTTCGTTAATGCCCCGGGATCAACCAATATTTTTTCTGCAAAACTCCCCCATCCAGATGAAACTATTACTCTATCCCCAACATTAAAACCATCAACACCATTACCGATTTCAGTGATTACACCAGAAGATTCGCCCCCAGGCGCAAAGGGNAGAGGCGGCTTAAATTGATATTTATCTTCTATCATAAGGACATCTGGAAAATTCACTGAAGCTGAATAAATATCAACCAGAATATGGCCATCTTTTAATTCTGGATCATCAATTTCTTCATAAGACAATGTTTCAGGTGGACCAAATTCTTTACATAAAAGTGCTTTCATTACTACCTCCAACAATTCAATATTTATTCATAAACCTAAAAAAAGATAATACCAAGAATATAAAAAGGTACTTGCCCAAGTGAATTTACTCGATTAAGGCTATATTTATGAGAGGATATTTTGGATTTGGAGCTGAGGGTATTTCTAAACCGATGAATATGGGCAATCTTGTAAGGTCTGCTCATGCTTTTGGTGCAAAATTTATTTTTACAGTTTCTGCTCATTATTCTGTGCGCGAAGGCAAATCAGATACCTCAAAAGCACCAAACCACTTACCTTGGTATGATTGGGATAATACTGATGAAATGAAATTACCCGATAAATGTGAGTTGGTTGGAGTTGAATTAACAGATGATGCTATTGATATAGCCAGTTTCCATCACCCCAGACAAGCTGCTTACATATTAGGGCCAGAAAAAGGATCCCTATCCCCTGAAATAATGGAAAAATGCAAACACATTATAAAAATACCGACAAAGTTCTGTTTAAATGTTCAAATCGCTGGGGCTATCGTTATGTATGATCGCGTAAAATCATTAGGAACATATTCAAAAAAACCAGATTTACCCGGGGGCTCTAATTATGAATGATAGCCTAGTTGGACTTAATAAGAAGGAGCTCAATACTTTACTAACATCCATGGGAGTCNCGGAAAAACAATTGAATATGAGAACAAATCAATTGTGGAACTGGATATATGTAAGAGGNGCAACATCAATTGATGAAATGACAAATTTATCAAAAGAATTTCGATCAGAACTAAGTAAAAANTTTACTGTTTCTAGGCCAGAAATTACAAAGAATGAAACATCATCTGATGGAACTCAAAAATGGCTGATAAAGTTTCCTGATGGATCAGAAATAGAATCTGTATTTATACCTGACGGTGACAGAGGTACACTTTGTGTATCAAGCCAGGTTGGCTGTACATTAAATTGTAAATTTTGCCATACCGGAACTCAAAAATTAGTAAGGAATTTAACATCACAAGAAATAGTTAGCCAAATGGTCATTGCTAAAGACNCTTTATCTGANTGGAATAAAACTAAAAGAGACATAACTAATATCGTTATGATGGGCATGGGAGAGCCTCTTTATAACTTTGAAAATGTTAGAGACGGAATTAATGTTTTTGCAGATGATGCTGGATTATCAGTTTCAAAAAGAAGGATAACTTTATCTACATCTGGAATTGTTCCTAAAATTGAAGATGCAGGTAATGAAATTGGGTCAATGCTTGCTATATCATTGCATGCAACAAATAACGATTTAAGAAATGAATTAGTTCCAATTAATAAAAAATATCCGATAGAAGAATTACTTGATGCATGTATGCATTATCCGAGAGTAAAAAACTCCAAAAGAATTACATTTGAATATGTCATGCTTAAAGGCGTTAATGATAGTGAAGCAGAAGCGAGAGATCTAATAAAATTAATCTCGGGNATACCATCCAAAATAAATCTTATCCCTTTTAATCCTTGGCCAGGTACAATTTATGAATGCTCAGAATGGGATCAAATTGAGAAATTTGCTGATATAATTAATAGAGGTGGTTATGCTAGCCCAATAAGAATGCCAAGAGGTCGAGATATATCAGCAGCTTGTGGGCAGTTAAAAAGTGATACAAAGAAAGAAAAAGCATCTATAAAATATAAAAAAGAACTTNCAAAACTTGAAAGTGAGCGTATAGGACGGCTATAAAGTTTTCTGAGGAACTAATGGGAAAGAAAGAAAATATAAATAAAGTGGTTTTAGCCTACTCTGGTGGACTCGATACATCAGTAATTTTGAAATGGCTTCAAGAGACTTATGATTGTGAGGTCGTTACATTTAGTGCTGATCTTGGTCAAGGTGCTGAGCTTGAAGAAGCTAAGAAAAAGGCTGAGGATTTGGGTGTAAAGGAAATCTTTATTGAAGATCTAAAAAATGAATTTGTTAAGGATTATGTTTTTCCAATGTTCAGAGCGAATACAATTTATGAAGGCTCTTATTTGTTAGGAACGGCAATAGCTAGACCTTTGATAGCCAAAAAACAAATTGAAATTGCTAAAGAGGTTGGTGCTGATGCTGTTTGTCATGGAGCTACGGGAAAAGGAAATGATCAAATTAGGTTTGAATTAGCCTATTATGGTCTTAATCCAAATATAAAAGTTATTGCTCCATGGAGAGAATGGGATCTTAACTCAAGAAAAAAATTAATTGANTTTGCAGAAAAAAATCAAATTGTTATTACAAAAGATAATTTAGGTGAAGACCCATATTCCGTTGATGCTAATTTACTACATACATCATCTGAGGGTAAATTACTTGAGGACCCATCAAAAGAATGNCCGGAAGATGTTTATCAAAGAACTGTTTCGCCAGAAGACGCGCCAGATAAAGCAACATATATTGAAATCGAATTCGAAAAAGGCGACCCTGTATCTATTGATGGAAAAAAATTATCACCAGAAGAATTATTAACCAAGCTTAATGCTTTAGGCGGTGAAAATGGTATTGGAAGACTTGATATGGTTGAAAATAGAAGCATTGGAATGAAATCAAGAGGAATCTATGAAACTCCAGGAGGTACTATTTTATTATCNGCCCACAGAGGAATTGAGCAAATTACATTAGACAGAGAAGCTTGTCATCTTAAGGATGAGATAATGCCTAGATATGCAAAATTGATTTATAATGGCTTTTGGTTTTCTCCAGANAGAAAAATGNTACAAGCCTTAATCGATGAAAGCCAAGAAAATGTAACAGGAATGGTAAGGTTAAAGCTTTATAAAGGTAATGCTACGGTTGTTGGTAGATCATCTGATTTGTCACTCTACTCAGAGGAACATGTTACATTTGAAGAAGATGATGTATATGATCAATTTGATGCTGAAGGATTTATCAAACTTAACGCATTAAGACTAAAACTCTTAAAAAAAGATTAATTATATATTNGGCCTATCAAAGTTATTTTGATCGCAAAAAGCATTAAGCGTATTCAATAATAAACATGCAATTGTCATGGGTCCAACTCCTCCAGGAACAGGAGTAATAGAACCGGCAATCTCTTTTACATCTTCAAAATCAACATCGCCAACTAAGCGAGTTTTGCTCTCGCCATTTTCTTCTATATCAACCCTGTTAATACCTACATCGATAACCACGGCTCCACGCTTAACCCAATCTTTCTTTACCAAATTAGGTATACCAACAGCAGCAACTAATATATCTGCCTCAGAAGAAATTAGCTCTAGATTTTGTGACCTTGAATGACAAATAGTGACGGTACAGTGTTCTTTTAAAAGCAATTGGCCAACAGGTTTTCCAACTAGATTTGAACGACCAATAATAACAGCTTTTTTACCGGTTAAATCTTTGCAGGCCTCTTTAATTAAGATTGTTGCACCCTGNGGTGTACATGGAACTAAGCCGTCTAGCCCACTACTTAGATAACCAGAATTGATTGGATGTAGGCCATCAACATCTTTTGCTGGATGAATTGTTTCAATTACTTTTTGTTGACTAATTTGCTGGGGAACAGGAAATTGAACTAATATACCATTTATATTTGGATCATTATTCAATTCTTCTACTTTTTCCAATAACTCTTTTTCTGGAGTGTCTTCGGGTAACTTAAATTCATAAGAAGTCATGCCAACTTCTTTAGTTTGAATACCTTTATTTCTTACATAAACTTCGCTTGCCGGATCATTACCAACCAATACAACCGCCAAACCTGGTATTTTGTTATATTCCTGTTCAATTTTTTTTACAGCGCTTGATATTCTTTCTCTTAATTTTCTTGCAACCTCTTTTCCATCAATAATATTTGCGGACATTTAGATTTCCTAAAAATTTAATGGCCAATATTCAGCCAAAAGAGAGCGTAAAAATTGAATTGCCAAAAGAACTATAATCGGAGAAATATCAATACCACCTAGATTGGGGAGATATCTCCTTATATAACTAAAAACAGGATTAGTTAAATTCCATACTGCTTCATAAAACATTGCCACAATCTGATTAGATCGATTAACAATTCCTAAACCAACTAACCAACTAAATATTGCAGCTAGAATGACTACCCAGAAATACAATCTTAAAATTGCATCTAATAAAAAATATAAAGAATTCATAATTTTCTTTTACTACCAAATTTTTATAATTTCATCTTTATTTCTAAACATCTTGTCACCTTCTTGAGTTCCAAAAGCCTCATGAAAACTTGGCATGTTCACGAACACACCATCAATTCTATATCTTGAAGGTGAATGTGGATCCGTTGCAACTCTCATTGCATCTATTTCTTTACGAAATTTTACTCTATCTGCTTGTGCGGAACCAAAGAAGAATCTTTGCTCTCCTGTAAGTCCATCAATAACAGGGGATGATTTTCCATTTAAAGAAATTTTATATGCTCTATATGAAGCTATGGCTCCTGCTAAATCAGCAATATTTTCACCTAGAGTAAACTCTCCATTAAGAAAATTGCCTGGAGTAATCTCATATGATGAGTATTGATCAACAAGACGTTTTGTCTTTTTTTCAAATATTTCTCTATCTTCTTCAGTCCACCAGTTGTTTAGATTGCCGTCTCCGTCAAATTGTGAACCTTTATCATCGAAAGCATGACTAATCTCATGCCCAATAGTTATTCCTATTGCTCCATAATTGACAGCATCATCGGCATTTGGGAAAAAGTTTGGTGGTTGAAGATAAGCGGCAGGGAAGACTATCTCATTTTTTGTTGGGCTAAAGTAAGCATTTACAGTTTGAGGAGACATTGCCCACCTCTTTCTATCTACATTTTCTGATAATTTTTTCAAGGCGTCTTTGTAGCTAAATTCAGAAGCGGCTTTAATGTTCCCATACAAGTCATTATCCGTAAATTCCAAGCCATTATAATCTTTCCAAACTTCAGGATATCCGATTTTAACATTCAATTTTTCTAATTTGATGAGAGCTCTTTTTTTAGTTTCTTCACTCATCCATTCTAAATCTTCTATACCAATTCTAAATGACTCTAAAAGGTTATCAATAAGCTCAACCATTCTTTGTTTATATTCAGGAGGAAAATGATTTTTTACATAAATTTTACCTAGGGCATCTCCTAACAAACCATTAACAATACCCACACTTCTTTTCCATAAAGCGGGCATTTCTTCTCTTCCGGTAAGTATGCTGGAAAATCTATAAGACTCATCAACAAAATCATCTGATAAAGATCCTGACGCACTTTTAACTAATCTTGCCAATAGGTAATCCTTCCATTGATCAATAGGGATTTCATCAATCAAGTTAGAAAGGTCTTCTAAATATTTGGGAGACTCTATGATATACCTGTCATAGCTTTCTATTGCTAAGTTCTTCAGCCATAGATTAAAGTTTGAATTACTGATCGCATCTAAATCATTAACATTCATAGGATTGTATGTTTTTTCAGGATCCCGTCTTTCTGTGCGGCTAATTTGAATTTTTGCTAGTTCTGTTTCTACATCAAAAGCATTAGAGGCTCTTTCGTTTGCATTATCTAAACCAGAAAGATCAAACAAATTAGAAAGATGAATAGGATATTCCTCTCTACCTTTAATGTAGTGAGGTTGGTCTAAAAGATAATAGTCTCTATCAGGAAGTCCGAGTCCAGATTGTCCAAAATAAATAGTATAATTTAAAGGATCCTTAAGATCGTCATAAACAGCAAAATAAATAGGAGAAGACATTCCTTTTTTTTCAGACTCAGAAAAATACTTCCATAGATCTGTCTTATTCTTAATATTTTTAATTNCTTCAATGTCATCGCTAAGAGGCAATGATCCAAGCTTATTAACAAGATCTCTATTTGTATAACTTAAATAGAGGTTTGCAATTTTTTCTTCTTCGGATGATGCGATGAGATTGTCTTTATTTTTAATAAGAGCATTTATTAGAATATTTTGATTCTGAAGCGACTCTTCTCTAAGGGTCATATATGAGCCCCAACCTATTTGGTCATCTGGTATTTCTGTTTTTGATAACCAATTATGATTTACATAATCATAAAAGTCATCCTGGGGTTTAAATTCCTCATTAAATTGACTTATATCTATTCCTGAAAGTTCCATATCGTTCGCATATCCTTTTGTAAAAAATAAACAAATAAAAAAAATAATTAAAAATCTCATAATCCTACCCTAATAATTACATTGCGCTAATGCCACCATCTATTTTAATCTCAGCACCAGTTATGAATTTCGATTCATCACTNGCTAAAAATAAAACTGTGTAAGCAACATCATCTGGTTCACCCACTTTTCCAAGTGGTACCTGTCTAGCCAACTTCATCATAACTTGTTCTTTTTCTGAACTCGATCTTTCAACCATTGCGTCTAAGATAGGTGTATCAATAAAAGTTGGATGAATGGAATTACATCGAATATTGTATGCAGATCTTGCACAGTGCAAGGCCACTGATTTTGTCAACATCCATACACCGGCTTTTGCTGTATTATATGCCGCCATATTATGACCCGCAATTAAGCCAGATATAGAAGAAGTATTAATTATAGAGCCAGGAGAGTAATTCTTCATAATCGGTATAGCNTATTTACAGCCTAGAAAGACTGAGTCAGTATCAACAGCCATAACCTGTTTGAAAATTTCATAATCAGTTTCTTCTACTGTNGAGCCACCGCCTATGCCTGCATTATTAACAAGAATATTTATTCCGCCCATTAATTTTTCTGCTTCATTAAGCGTTTCCTTCCACTGATCCTCAGAAGTAACATCAAGTTTCACTGAAAAGGCTTTACCAGGAAAATCAGAATTAATCCTATCCTCTACTCCAGTTAGTTTTTCTTCATTAATATCAGCCAATACAACTTTTGAGCCTTCTTTTGCTAACATATAGGCTATTGCCTCGCCAAGCCCTTGAGCCGCACCAGTAACAAAAGACATTTTCCCTTCTACTCTTCCTGTCATAATAATCTCCTAGTTATTTATTTTCCTTTAAAATTTGCATCTCGCTTTTCAAAAAATGCCTTAATAGCTTCTTTTCTATCCTCAGTAAAACCAGTCAAAAGATATTGATCTCTATCCATATAGCTAGAATTATAATTTAAAGAATTATTTGTCGCATTAATTGATGTTTTTGACATTCTTACCGCTATTGGAGGAAGTTTATTTACTTTTTGTGCAAGTTCCATAGACACATNANAGGCTTCTCCATCCTCACAAATTCTTTGNNTCAGGCCCCACTCAAAAGCTTTTTTNCCTAACAAATCTTCTCCTAGTATAACTAGCTCTTTTGTTCTTGCAGGACCAATTAAAGAATTGATTCTTGGATTTGCTTGCCAACTCATATTCATCCCAAGNGGTATCTCAGGTAATCTAAAAACTGCCGAAGATGATGCTACCCTAAAATCACAAGAAACAGCTAGAGCAATTGCGCCGCCTATACAATGACCTTCAATTGAAGCAATAGTAATTTGCTCTAAAGATTCCCATGCCTGACACATGTCTGGGCCAATTTTATGTATTTCTCTTCTTTCAAGACTGGTTTCATCACCCTTAAGAAATGTTTCATCTTTGAGATCAGCGCCTACTGAAAATGAATCTCCCTGACCTGATAGAATTATACAGTTTACATCAATGTTGGATTTAATTTGATTTGCACATTCGGTTAATTCTTTCATCAACTCATAAGATAATGCATTTCTTCCATCGCCTCTATTCATGAGAACATGAACTATTCCGCCATCCTTATTAATTTTTAGGTGCTTAAAGTCTTTCAATTCTTATCCTTAAAAAAGCTATAATTTAAGATGATCATATAAAATGCTTTTTGTTAAGACCGCAGGTAGAATTTTTACTTCATCTGAGCCCTGACTCCAATACAAATAAAGAGGAACACCGGCTCTTTTATATTTTTCAAGTTCTTCAGTAATTTGAGGATCATACTTTGTCCAATCAGCGACTAAATATACTATTTCACCGTTTTCAATCAAAGATATAAACTCTTTAGAGCTTAGAACCATTCTTTCATTAACCTTACAAGTTAGGCACCAATCTGCTGTAAAATTTAATAATATATTTCTCTTTTCGTTTCTTAATTCGTTAACGCGCTCCAATGACCATTTTTCACCTATATTTATATCTGATTTAGAATCTTGATTTTCAGAAGGAATAAAAAATACCAGAAGCAAGATGCTGATCGACACTAGAGCTAATGACCCTCTCTTAAATATAATAGATGAAAATCTTAATATTAAAAAAGCAATTAGCATTACTAAAAGAGAAGAAGCGAGTATTGTTAGGCCCTCATAACCAGATTGCCTAAATACAACCCAAGCTAACCATATAGCAGTTAGGAACATAGGTATTCCCATTATTCTGCTCACTNCGCCCATCCAATTACCAGGCTTAGGAAGTATATTTATTCCTTGAGGTAGAATAGATAGTATTAATGTCGGGAAAGCTATACCAAGACCNAAAGATAGAAAAATTATAGATGATATCAATATTGGCTGAGATATGCCCCACCCAATAGCTGCTCCCATATAAGGACCAGTGCAAGGTGTTGCAACAATAACTGTTAAAAGTCCCAGTAAAAAAGAATTTGAATAACCTGTTTTATTTAGATTAAAATTACCAAGCCTTGTAAAAATACTACCTATTTCAACTCTTGAAACAAGTATTAAACCTAACGCAAAAAATAAAAGGGCCAGTAAACTAGACATTAAACTAGACTGTAACTGCCATCCCCATCCAACAAATTGACCTAGATTTTTTACNGCTAAAGTGGCTATCAAAAGAACTAACATAGATATCTCAATACCAAGCGTGAAAACAAGCCCATGTTTCCAACTATTGCTTTTTCCAGCCTCATTTACCAGCGACATTACTTTCAAGGCAATTACGGGAAATACACAAGGCATTGCATTTAAAATTATTCCTCCAAGAAAAGCCAAGAAAATAGCAAGTAAAAAACTTAATCCTTGTGTCTTGTTAACTTCTATGAAAGAAACACGCTCGATATTACTATCAATTTGAAAAAAGGTTTTTTGATCTTCATTCTGTAACTCAAGTACTCCAGAAACAAATTTCAATTCTTCTCTAAATTTCTCTGGTCTATCAANAGTTAAATAAGAATTTTCGGCGTTATTCACCAAAATTTGATTTGAGCTATAATTAATTAAGCCATTCTGTTCTGGGTAAAAATAAGCTTTTTCATACGATGTGTCTGAGACCCAAGAAATTTTGAATGTATTATCAGATAAGAATGCTTCGGTATCAAATGAAGATTTTGAAGGCAATCTATTCATCCAATCATTTAATATAAATTTTGCATTTTCAAGTTGTGTTAAGGAAAACTTCGTTAAATCTATTGAAATATCTGTGTCTTCTGGAATACATATTTCTTCACAGATTAAGAAGCTAAGAAAAGCAGAAAATTTGTCACCATAATTATAATTTGAATTTATTCTAAATTTGATCGGCAGTACAACTTCATCATAATACCCGTAACTAGTTAATGGATCCAGAGGGGCAAGCTCAGGAGATGGCCACAATATTTCTTCGAATTCAATACCTTCAGGTAAATTCCATTCTATTTCAGGTGGTAAACCAGAATCACCTGGATTTTTCCAATATATATGCCATCCTGGAGTTAACTTGAATCTCAAACCAAGAATTAGCTCATCACCATCTTTTAGATAATTATCTGAATATATGACTTCAATATCTGCATTTTCAGTGCTTGCAAGATTATCCTCTCCTATCAATTCCAAAGGTGAAAAAAACAGGAATGACAGAATAGTTAATTTTCCAGTTAGTTCTTTAAGTCTATTCATAAGCTAATTTTCCAATCAAAATATATTAAAAGATATTGATTACTTCTCTTATATAGTATCTATGATTAAAATGTTAAGGTTACAAAAAAAAATATGAAAAAATTTATATATACAATTTTGCTTATTATCCCATTAAGCGCTTTTGCTATTAACCAAAAAGAGGCAAATGTAATTTCTGATATTATTGAATGTAAGAATATTGATAATGATGAAGATAAAATTGATTGTTTTGAAAAAAATGTAGAAAAATTAGAAAAAGTTTTCCCTATTGCAACTCTTGATAAAGAAGATAGAGAAATAGAAATTAAAAGAATTGAAAAAGAAAAAAAAGAAGATTCTTTCGGTGTTCTACAAAATGTAAATCCTATAGCTAGTAAAGAAAATGAAAGCTTAAATTCACTTTCATCAACTATAAAGAAAAATGAATGGGTAAACTTTGGAAAGATTAAAATTGAATTAGAGAATGGACAAGTTTGGAAGCAGGTGGATTCAACCCCTTATAGAGGGCCAAAAGACTTAAAAGGTAGATCAGTTGAGATTACATCAGCTTCTTTAGGTAGTTTTTTACTTAAGATAGATGGAATTGGTGGAAAATTTAGAGTTAGAAGGGATAAATAAAATTTTAAAAAAAGAAAATATTACGGTTTTAGGAATTGAAACGAGTTGTGATGAAACAGCAGTATCTCTTGTAAGCCTAAATAACGGCAAGGGAAAAATTCTTTCAAACAAAATAATAAGCCAAATTGATGAGCACTCGCCTTTCGGTGGAGTAGTTCCAGAAATTGCATCTAGGTCTCATATTGAATACTTGGATACTTTAGTTGATGAAGCTCTAATAGAGGCAAAAAAAAATTTAAAAGAAATTGATGGAATAGCTGTAACTTCAGGTCCAGGACTAGTTGGTGGTTTAATAGTTGGCCTAACCTATGCAAAAGGCTTATCGATTTCGACTGGGCTNCCTCTTATATCTGTAAATCATCTAGAAGGTCATGCTCTCACACCAGTACTTACAGATAATGTTGAATTTCCATATTTATTATTGCTAATCTCTGGAGGGCACAGCCAACTTCTTATTNTTGAAGATCTNGGAAAATACTCTCAACTTGGAACAACATTAGATGATGCCGTAGGTGAAGCATTCGATAAAGGTGCAAAATTTATGGGATTAGGTTACCCGGGTGGTCCAGCATTAGAGAAATTAGCNAAAAAGGGAGACGAAGATTCTTTCGATTTNCCTAAACCATTNCTTGGTCAAAATAATTGTAACTTTTCTTTTTCGGGACTCAAAACAGCCTTAATAAGACTATCTAGAACATTAGAGCCTGTCGATAATGTAACAATGCAAAATATGGCTGCATCTTATCAAAAAGCGATTGTTGANTGTTTAATAGATAGAACAAAAAAATCAATTGATGTTGCTAAAAAAAGTAGACCAGATCTTTTGATTAAAAATTTAGTTGCTTCTGGAGGGGTTGCTGCTAATAAAAAAATCGTAAATGGGTTAAATAATTTAGCTCAGGAAAATGATATGAATTTTACATCTCCGCCAATTGAACTTTGTACTGATAACGCAGCTATGATAGCTTGGGCAGGTTGTTTAAGAGTCGATAAAGGCCTTTTAAATACATTAGATGTTTCTGCTAAAGCTAGGTGGCCCTTAGAAGAAGTTAACGCACTATGATACAGGATAATTATAGAAATATTTCTATTGTCGGAGCTGGCGCATGGGGTACAGCCCTTGCCGAAGTAATGAGTCGGCAAGGTCATCAAATTAATTTATGGGCAAAAGAAAGCGCAGTTGTAAACAGTATTAATTCTTCTCATGAAAATGATGTTTTCTTACCTAATGTTAAACTGTCTGATTTAATTGTTGCGTTCAATAATCTTGAGCAAATTACTAATTGTGATTTACTACTTGTTGTTTCTCCTGCTCAATATACAAGAGAAACTTTATTAGAGGTTTCAAAAACTCTTAAATCTGAGACACCAATAATACTCTGCTCAAAAGGTATTGAAATCTCGTCCTTAAGTTTAATGAGCCAGATAGCCGAAAGTATTTTTCCTGACAATCCAATTGCAATACTCTCAGGACCGAGTTTTGCAATTGATGTAGTTAATAATAAACCAACAGCCGTTACATTGGCTTGTAAAGATTTGAAAATAGGAAAAAATATTGCTGAAAGTATTAGTCTTCCTACTTTTAGGCCCTATTTAAGTGAGGATGTAATAGGGGCGCAAATTGGTGGCGCTACTAAAAATGTAATTGCNATTGCTGCTGGTGTAGTTGAAGGACAAAAGATGGGTGATAGTGCTCGTGCAGCTACAATAGCGAGAGGATTTTCTGAAATAAAAAGATTGGCTATTGCTATGGGTGGTAAAGAAGAAACTCTTGCAGGACTATCAGGTATGGGAGATCTATTACTTACCTGTAATTCTAAAACTTCTCGTAATTACTCTTTAGGTATTAAACTTGGTGAGGGACAAACGATCGAAGAAGCAACGAATGGCCTCTCAACTATTGCTGANGGAATGTATTCTGCTAAAGCAATAACAAAATTAGCAGTTCAAAATAAGATTGATATGCCAATAACTCAAGCCGTGAATGATTTGATAGAGGAAAAATACTCTGTTACAGACATAATTGATAACCTTCTTAATAGACCAATAAAAGAGGAAAACTAATGCTTTACTGTTTAATTTGCCAAGACAAAGAAAATGCTATTGAGACAAGAATGCAAAATAGAGAAGATCATTTAAAGTATGTCGCTGAAACTAATGTAGTGAAATATGCTGGTCCATTTTTATCTGAAGATGACACAATGATAGGAAGTCTAATTGTTATAGATGTCGAAAATAAAAACGAAGCAAAGAAATGGTCAGAAAATGATCCCTATAAAAAAGCTGGTCTGTTTGGGAAAGTCGAAATTTTTAAATTTAAGCACCTGATCTAAAAATCACTAATGATTCCATTTTTTTCCCAATCATCATAGCGTGTTGGCTCAGGCCCATCCCTTCCATCTATTTCTTTTACAGCCTTTTTATTTTTATTATTTTTTCTTCTTTCTTCGGCTTCCTTAAGAGCAGATTGAGCATTTCTTTTTTTTAATTTATTTATAATATCAGGATTTTTAGACATAAATTCATATATAGCCTATTTTAAAAATAAACAATTCTAAATGGTCAGATTCATGAAAAAAAAATCAGGCAATGCGNCTAGAAAAAAAGTTGCCCTAATTTTAAAAGATGTATTAGAGGANTTTGTATCTTTTGATGAGGCTTTTCATAAAGCTACAAAGAGNCAAAAATCNATAAAACTNTCAAAAAAAGATAAGGGATTTATTTATTTATTGTCTTCATCTGTATTAAGATATTTGACACAAATAGATGCCACTATTGATTGCCTTCTCAAAGAACCAATAAAAAAACTCCCCAACAACCCTAAAATGGCATTAAGAATTGGCGTTGCACAAATGTTTATATTAGAAACTCCAAATCATGCTGCAGTTAATACAGCNGTTGATCTAGCAACATTAAAGTGGCGAGCCCTAGTTAATGCAGTTATGAGAAATATATTAAGAGAAGAAGAGAAATATAAAAAAATATTTGAAGACTCTCCTAAAATACCAAAATGGTTACTCGATAGATGGAAAAAAAATTGGCCTAATGATTATCTTAATTTTATAAAATGCATTCAAGATATTCATCCTCATATAGATATAGCTGTCAAAAACAATGTTTCGAAATGGCAAAAAGAACTTGATGCTGAGCTGATGCCAAACAATGTTCTTAGGCTCAGTGAGTCTGGATTAATTTCTGATAAGAAAGGTTATGATACAGGCGAATGGTGGGTTCANGACTATTCGTCCCAACTTCCTGTAAAATGCTTAACTATTGGACAAGATGATGAGATTCTTGATTTGTGTGCTGCGCCTGGAGGTAAAACTGCTCAAATGCTAGCGCTTGGTGCAAAAGTTCATTCAATTGATTTAAGTGATAAACGGATAATTAGATTTAAAGAAAATATGAGAAGNCTTAAATTTAATCCTGTGATTGATAACGCTGATATCCTAACTTACAAGACCGAAAAGAAATGGCAAAAAATTTTATTAGATGTTCCGTGCTCTTCAACTGGAACAATAAGAAAAAATCCAGACATACTTTATTCTAAGAATGAAAAATCTGTAAGCAATTTAGTAAATCTTCAGACTAGATTNCTAGAAAAAAGCTGGTCTCTATTAGGTAAGAATGGACATTTGATATATTGCAACTGTTCACTCGAAGTAGAAGAAGGTGAAATGCAAATTATAAATTTCCTTAAGCATCATGGAGATTGTCAAATTGATAAAATATCTTCAAATCTGATCGAAGATATTCAAGACTCAGTTACAGAGGAAGGGTGGTTAAGAATTCTACCTAGCGGAAAAAAAGGGGTAAAAAATAGAGATGGGTTTTTTATTGCACGCTTAAAAAAAATATCTTGAATACTTGTGTTACGTAGAAGCCTCTGATATGAAATTTAAATGGACAAAAAAATTAAAATTGCTCCATCGATATTAGCAGCAGATTTTTCAAAACTTGGGGAAGAAATTTCAGCAATTACAGTTGCGGGAGCAGATTATGTACATGTTGATGTTATGGATGGTCATTATGTTCCAAATTTAACGATCGGTCCGGAAGTTATCAAAGATATAAGAAAGTGTACCGAAATCCCCTTTGATGTCCATCTAATGATAACCCCTGTAAATCCTTTGCTAGAAGACTTTGCAAAATCTGGGTCAGATATTATAACATTCCACCCTGAAGCAGAAGATGATCCAAAACAAACTATACAAATGATAAAATCTTTTGGCTGCAAAGTAGGCATATCACTAAATCCATCAACCAAAATTAATGTTTTGGATAATATAATTGATGATATAGATCTAGTGCTTGTTATGACAGTTGTCCCTGGTTTTGGTGGACAAAGTTTCATGCACGATCAACTAGAAAAAATTGAAAATATCCGAAAATTAATTGATGCAACTGGAAAAGATATTGAGCTTGAAGTAGATGGTGGTATAAATTTTGAAACATCACAATTAGCTATTAATGCTGGTGCTGATGTTCTTGTTGCCGGAACATCAACTTTTAATGGTGGACAAGATAATTATGCAAACAATATTTCCAAATTAAGATTACGGAACTAACCTTATGAGTAATGGGATTAAAGTAAAAAGAGCCCTTATATCTGTATCAGATAAAGACGGCTTAGAAGACTTAGCCAACGAGTTATCATCTTTAAATATTGATATTTTATCAACTGGAGGGACTAAAAGGTTCATAGAGGAATTAGGGGTGAATGTTACTGATGTTTCATCTGTAACAGGTTTTCCAGAAATTTTAGATGGTAGAGTAAAAACATTACACCCAAATGTTCATGGGGGACTGCTAGGCATTAAAACTAATAAGGATCATATGGAAACTTTAAAAAAGAACTCCATTGATACAATAGATTTATTAATCGTTAATTTATATCCGTTTGAAGAAACAATTAAAAAAGAATCTAGTTTTGAAGAATGTATAGAAAATATCGATATAGGCGGACCAGCAATGATAAGGGCTGCGGCCAAGAATCATAATAGTGTTGCTGTTGTCGTTGATAAACATGATTATAATCTAATCATTGAAGAATTAAAGAAAGACAGCAGAATCTGTGAAAAAACATTAAAAAATTTAGCGCATAAAGCCTATTCAAGAACCGCAGCTTACGACGCAACAATATCAAATTGGATGAATAAACAAATTAATGATGGCGATCAAACCTATAAATCTTTTGGTGGAGAAAAAATACAAACGCTCAGATATGGAGAAAACCCTCATCAAGAAGCAGCAGTCTATACTGATGGAACAAATAGATATGGAGTTATTTCTGCTGAACAAATCCAAGGAAAAGAACTAAGCTATAATAATATTAATGACACTGACGCTGCATTTGAATTGGTGTCAGAATTTGATCCTGACGAGAGTCATGCCGTAGCAATAATTAAGCATGCAAATCCTTGCGGTGTTGCTATTAATAATAATCAGGTTGAAGCTTATAAAGAGGCATTAAAATGCGACTCAACATCTGCCTTTGGGGGAATAATTTCCTTTAATTCAGAACTGCAAGCAGAAACAGCTGAATTAATTACTGAGATTTTTACTGAAGTAATTATTGCGCCTACTATTTCAGAAGAAGCTAAAAATGTAATAAGTAAGAAAAAAAATTTAAGATTACTCTCTACTGGTGGATTAACTAATACAAATGAAATATCACATAAGATGAAGACAATTACTGGAGGTTTTCTTGTTCAAACTAATGATAATACTGTTATCAATCAGGAGGAAATAAAAATTGTCTCAAAAAGGAAACCAAATGACCAGGAGGTTAATGATTTATATTTTGCTTTCACTGTAGCAAAGCATGTTAAATCTAATGCTATAGTTTATGCAAAAAATGGTGCAACAGTTGGGATTGGAGCCGGACAAATGAATAGGTTAGATTCTTCTAGAATAGCTGCAAGAAAGTCCGAAGATGCGGCATCAGCTTTTGGAGAAAAAATTCCTCTTGCAGTTGGCTCTGTTGTTGCATCTGATGCTTTTTTTCCATTCGCTGATGGTTTAATAGCTGCAGCGGAAGCTGGGGTTACAGCAATAATTCAACCAGGTGGCTCAATAAGAGATGAAGAGGTTATTCAAGCTGCTGATGAAGCTGGCCTAGCAATGATCTTTACAGGCCTAAGACATTTCAACCATTAGCCTACTGATAAATTAATCCCAATACTAAATGATCTTTCCTCAGTTCCATAACCATAAATATCTTGATATTCTTCATCAAAAATATTTTTGACCTTAAAATAAATTTTTGCCTTGTCGCTAATATTTCTAGAAAAGTTGAGATCAGATCTAAACCAATCACTCACTTCACCCCTTGGATCAACCTCATCTCCATTATAAAATAATGAAATATAGAAATTATTTTTAAGACCTAGAGAGAAATCAATATTTAAATTCCCTTTTTCTTCTGGAAGTCTAGAAAGCCTTGAGCCAAATTCATTTTCACTATCGAGTTTAGTAAAGTTACCTGAGATTGTGATATTATCTTTTAACTGAGAAACAAAATTTACCTCTATACCTTTAGAATAAACTTTCTTTATATTTTCATATCCGCCTATACTAAAAGAAAAATCAATCATATTACTTATGTCTTGGTCAAAAAAAGTAACCCCAATTTTATTAAAATTTTCATTAGACTTATAATCAATACCAATTTCATAGCCCTCACTAGTTTCTGGTAATAAATTTTCATTTGGTTTTTCTGCGCCGCAACAAAAAAATGTCGATTGAAATATTGTAGGTAATTTAAAGCCCTCACCCCAATTTGCTCTCAAGCGCCATTCATCATTAAGGTTATAAAAAGCTGTAATTTTCGGAGTTTCTTGACTCGCTAAATTATTTCTATCATCTCCCCTTAAGCCAAGAGAAAATCCAAAATTTTTGGAAATTAATGTTTCATATAATAAAAAAATAGACCTGGTATCAAAATCTACACCTGATGTAGTAACCTCTTCATTTTCAAATCCAAATGTAAACGAATTATTATCGTTTAATGAATAATTTCCAACATATCGTATAAATTTTCTTTCTCCTTTTGCAGAAAAATTTTCAATATTATTGGTATAGTATTTTCTATCAATTTCAGATTCGCCAAATAAGATTGAATTAACAAGTTGATCGTCTAAAAAAGCTTTTCTTAGTAATAAGCTCCAATTTAATTGTCTACTTTTTGTGTTTTCATCGCTATCAGTGACTCCTGTNGCAAATCCATAGCCATCATAATCAACATCAGATTCTCTATAATTAATATTNGATGATATTTCTGAATTAAAAATATTATGATTGGTTTTTAAGAGATAAGATCTGCTTCCAATTCCATCTTTCTCGCTATTACCGTCTCTTTTATCTGCCTTTGAAATACCATCCGATTTATATGAGTCATATGATAGAAAAAGACTATTGTGTTCATTAGCTATATTAAAATCTGTTCCGATTTTTTCAGTATTGAATGANCCAATTTCTGTATTTAAATGTATATTTGGAATAGANGCATTTTCAAAAGTTACAATATTAATAACACCCCCAATAGCATCGCTACCCCATAGCGTTGATTGTGATCCTTTAAGAATTTCAATTCTATCAATATTTGATGTTAGTAAGCTTGAAAAATCATAACCTCCTCCCGGCGATGATGGATCAGAGATTGGAACTCCATCAATCAATACTAATGTCTGATCGCTTGAAGCGCCTCTTATTCTAACAGTCGCTGTTCCTCCGAATGATCCAGTCTGACTAACATATACACCCGAAGATGTTTGAAGTGCCTCACTTACAAAATTAAATGAATTTTTTTTAATTTCTTCAGCTGATATAATTTCAACTGATGATCCTAGTTGATACACATTTGAATTCGACCTAGTAGATTTGACAATTATCTCATCAGGTTTTGATGTATCATCAATTACCTGAGCTTGTAATATTATAGAATTAAATAAAAGAAAAAAGATCCAAATAAATAGCATTTATGCCTCCTTAATATTTATTGTCGCTTAGAGGCAAAGCCCGCAATGATAGATTAGACCCGATCTTTCAATACACGACATTATTGGCAGGTTTCCTGGCTAATAAGTATAGTTTATATCGCCTTCCCGTAATTACAGTGGCATTTGATATAAACACTCAAAAACAGTTGCGGGTACAGCAAAGGATTTAAACCTTTTTCCCTATTATCCGTGTTTAAGCGGCACCAATAATTTTAAGTAATTAATATCAAAAAAAATAAAAAAAACATAAATAATTACTTGAAAAGGAATGAGTAATATGTATAATATGTGTAAGTTCAGTATGTTACTAATAATAGGAGTTAAAAATGAATAAGATATATAGAGGAAATAAAGAAATTTCTGTTGAAACAAGAGTTCCATTAAAGGAAGGGCTATATAGAGGTTTTAAACATGAGAATAAAATCGATAAAATTATAATTAATAAAAGTGAGCTTAAATATAGAGGTGCAAAATATAATATTGTTGCATAATTATAACTATTTATACAGAAAATCATATTTCTGAAGCCAAGTTTATTAATAATAAAAAGAAGGTTACTAGTTTAAATATAATGGAGCGGGCGATGAGATTCGAACTCACGACCCTCACGTTGGCAACGTGATGCTCTACCACTGAGCTACACCCGCTAATGATGCTTACATTATTTGAAAGTTATCATGTTGTAAACAAACTTACTTAACTATTAATCTTTCTTATGTATAATAAAATCATGAATAAACAAGATCAAAGAATACAGTTAGTAGCTTCATCTGAATTTAGACAAGAGGTGGATAAATGGCGAAGAAACCAAACAGATATTCCATCACATTCAGAATCGATAAGAAGATTAGTTAAAATTGCTCTTAGGCTAGAGAAGGGGGAAACCATGAAGATGATAACTGCCATTATAAGACCTCACAAATATAATGATGTTAGAGATGCTCTAATAACTATAGGAATTGAAGGTTTATCTGCGACTGAAATTAAGGGGTTTGGTCGTCAAAGGGGTCAAACAGAAATATATAGGGGCGCAGAATATAAGACAACTGAAGTACCAAAAATGAAAATTGAACTTGTTGTTCCTACAGAGAAAGTTGAAGAAGTGATAGATCTAATATCAAAAACTTCTGAGACAGGAAAAGTTGGTGATGGAAAAATTTTTATAACAGACGTAGATAGAGCAATAAGAATTCGAACTGGCGAAACTCAGGAAGACGCTCTCTAGAATAATGAATTTTGATCAAACAAGTCAAAGTGAGGTGAATAATTCTCAGTCAGTAAATTTGACGAATGAAAACTTCGTCCAAGAGGTAATTGAAAAATCAAAATCAATTCCAGTTATAGTAGATTTTTGGGCACCCTGGTGTGAACCTTGTAAACAAATAGCCCCCATATTAGATAAGCTTGTAGCCTCATCAAATGGTAGGGTCGTTTTAACAAAAATGAATATTGATGAGCATCCAGAAATATCTCAACAACTTCAGATCCAATCTATTCCAGCAATACTAGGTTTTCATAACGGTCAACCTGTAGATGGTTTTGTTGGTGTACAACCAGAGTCTGCAATAAAAGCATTTGTTGAAAAACTTGCTGATCTCAATGGTCCTTCTGATAATGATATGGCGCTAGAGCAAGGCAGAACTCTTTTTAGTGAGAAAAATTATAATGAAGCATTAGAGATTTTTGGAAAAATAGCACAATCAGAACCTGATAATATTACTGCATTATCTATGCTCGCCAATTGTTATTTAAAGCTTAATGAAATTGATATTGCTAAAGAAATTATATCTAACATTGAGAGTCCGGACAAAGATAAAAATCAAGATTATGTATCAGCTAAATCACAAATTGATATATTGGAAAAATCAGAAGATAGTAATATTGATGAAGAAGAAATAAAAAATTTAGAAAAAGAACTTGAAGAAAAGCCAGATAATCACCAGTTAAGATATGATGTTGCTATTGGATTTATGAGCAAAGGAAATTACGAACAGGCTATGTCACATTTGTTATTCATAATTGAAAAAGATAGAATGTGGAATGATGAAGCACCACGAAAGAGTCTTCTGGAAATTTTCAATGCGCTTGGTCCAACTGATGACCTAGCTATTGAAGGGAGGAAAAAATTATCCTCAATTTTATTTAGCTAATATGAGTAGTTTATATAAATATAAAAAAATCGAAGATATACCTAATAAGATTTCAATATTTCCATTAAACGGAGCACTGCTTCTACCTCGCTCACAACTGCCTCTTAATATATTTGAACCTAGATATTTAGAAATGGTAGATAATGCCATATCTTCTGACAGACTGATAGGAATGATACAATCTCAGGAGAGCAATGATAATAAATTATATTCTATAGGCTGCCTTGGGAAAATAACATCTTTCACAGAGCTCTCTGACTCGAGATTTATAATTACTTTAAATGGAATTTGCAGATACAAAGTNGTCCAAGAACTCGATACTCTTACACCCTATAGACAAGTGAAAGTTTCATATGAGGAATTTGAAAATGATTTAACCCCTGGTTACAATCAAGATAAGGCAAACAGGGATAAGCTATTAGATGTATTAAAAAAATATCTAGAAAAAAATAATCTTCAAATTGACTGGGACGCAGTTAAAGGCTCTCCGACTGAGACATTAGTGAATTCTCTATGTTCACTAAGTCCTTATAGTTCTGAAGAAAAACAAGCTCTTCTAGAAGCAGAAGATACACAAAAAAGAAATGAACTTTTGATTGCGATGACAGAAATGGCACTATCGACAAATAAGGGTATAGAATCTATACAATAGAATTATGAATAAAATTGACAAAGACCTATTGGATATCTTGGTTTGCCCAATAACAAAAACAAAGTTATTGCTAGACGAAGAAAACGGGGAACTGATCAGTAAAGAAGCTAAACTAGCTTACCCAATACGAGATGGAATTCCAATTATGCTTCCTGATGAAGCTAGAAAAATAGACTAGATTTTATTTGACCCAGGACTTTCTCCCATAAGAAGGCTTGGTCGTCTCAATATTCCGCCTTCAGCTTCACTAATAAATAACTTATTTACAGGTTTTAAAGTATTAATTAATTTCATCATATTCCTTCTAAAACCTTTCGATATAGAACTGTCGAGCGTATAAATATAATTTATAAAATCTATTGAATTGGTCATACCTTCGCCCTCAAGTTTTCTTATTCTGGTAAAAGCATTAAATGAAGGTGTTGAAATAAGTTCAATCCCAAGATTTTTTGACTCAAATAAGGCATCAGCAATATAAGATATGTCACGAAGAGCTTGGTTCCAAGCTTGACCTGCCATTGGATGCATCATACGAACAGAGTCTCCAATAAAAATTAATCTTTTATCAGGTTTTCCTTTTAAGAGAAATTTATCGAGTTCAAAAGAAATCGGTCCTTCAGATATTTCAATATTTTCGTATAGATNTCCTAATTTTAAATTTAACATATCATTTAAATCTTCATTCAATAAAATATCATCTGCCAAATAATCATCTAATGACCAGATCAATGAACTCCTATAAAAATTATTTTCTTTTGATAAAGGAAGCAAAGCTAATGGCTTTCCATTATCATAAAATTGATAAGCAATACCACTATGCGGTGTACTGTGCTTTAAAGTCGCTACAATTGCTTTTTGATTATAGCTTTTTTCTATATATGAGAGATTGAGTTGAGAATGAAGAATGGTTTCAATTTTTTGAGTAAAGATAATATTTTTTGAATAAATAATTTTACCACCTTCTATTATCAGCTTGATATAATCCTTATCTAATTCAATGGATGAGAAATTTTTCGATTCTATTTTTCTTTTATTAGCTTTAGTTTCCTGCAATAAAGATTTCTTAAGATCATAATATTTTGTTACATAAGATAATGTCTTTCCATTATCAAA
This sequence comes from Rhodobiaceae bacterium, assembly GCA_002728335.1. Classification (GTDB taxonomy): domain Bacteria; phylum Pseudomonadota; class Alphaproteobacteria; order MED-G09; family MED-G09; genus AG-430-B22. The sequence continues at coordinate 13,217 of PBXC01000003.1, read as the reverse complement.
AATAAGTTCGCTCTTGATCTTATCGTTACTTAAATCCGACTCATATACCTTCATTTTATTTAATTTTTCGACCGGGAAATTAATTCCAAAAAATTCCAATAGATTCATTGAAGATGGAGAAAGAGCTAGAGATCTTGGGGATTCTGCTGATTGATCAACTTTATCATCCCCCAATACATAAAATTGCTTACCAGCATTTTTTAATACGAGCGAAAGGACATCTGAAGTGATACCATCTCCAAAAATAATAAAGTCAACATATTCATCATATTCAGTCATAAGAGGGATATTTTACCTGGAAAAACATATTGTCAAATATTGATAGAAAAAACCTTGAGCTAGATAATATTTTAGAACACTTATAATATTAAGCGTAATTAAAACTTAAAATTAAATTATAATATGAGTGTAATATCTAAAATAACTTTTTACCCAAAAATTGCTTTGCGTTATTTTTATGAGTTAATAATCAAATTTGTGAAATTTTTTATTAATTTTTTAGCAAATATTGGTTTAATTATTATTGGAATTTTGATTTCAATATCATTATTAAGTTATAGCAAATTTGATCCAAGCTTAAATACATCATCAGATGATTTAGCNAATAATCTTGTAAGCTCTCCGGGTTCTTATACTTCAGATTTACTTATTCAGACATTTGGATTTTCTTCAATTATTATACCTATTAGCCTTATAATATTTGGTTTTTTCTCACTAACAAATAGATCTCAAAAAGCTATAAAAGTAATTTCACTATTATTTTTATGCATAGTAACTCTATCATTTACAAGCCATATGATTTCGGAAAGCGGAGGTGTGTTTGGGTTTCTAATAAATAACCAATTAATGTTTCTGGCTAATTTCTTAGAAATAGAAATTGATAGTTATATAAAAAATATTTTAATTGCTATGTTTGCCGCTATTTCTTTAATTCTTGGAAACAATGCATTGTTACCAAATAAGAGATTTAAAGCAAAAGAGATCAAGAAAGAAGTGAAACCAATAGAGGAAAAGCCACAACAAGTTAAAATTATATCTAAGGAAAATAAAATAAAACCAATTAAGAAAGATGAAATAAAACCAAAAGAGAAAAAGTTAGAAAAAATTAGGTCCAGTCAAATTGGTTATGAGCTTCCATCTCTTGATTTATTGAAAGAAGCAAATGAAAATAATCAGACTGTTATTCCAGATGATTTAATAGAAGAAAATAGAAATAAATTATCAAATGCACTTAAAGAATTTGGTGTGGAAGGTGACATAGATATTGTCAGACCAGGGCCTGTTGTCACATTATATGAATTAAAACCTGCCCCAGGAATTAAAACTAAAAGAGTAATAAGTCTCACTGATGACATTGCAAGAGAGATGGCCGTAGCATCAGTAAGAATAGCAGTTGTTCCTGGTAAAAATTCAATAGGGATTGAACTCCCAAATGAAAATAGGAATACAGTTTATTTACGCGAAATCTTTGACTCAGAAAATTTTCAAAAACAAGAAAAAGGTATCCCGCTAAGTCTTGGAAAAGATATTGGAGGTACACCAATTATTGCTGACCTATCTTTGATGCCTCATCTGCTTATTTCTGGAACAACTGGGTCGGGTAAATCAGTTGGCATTAATGGAATGATATTATCAATCCTGTATAAGTTTAAGCCTGAAGATTGTAGGCTAATTATGGTTGATCCCAAAATGTTAGAATTATCTGTTTATGATGGAATTCCTCATTTGCTAACACCTGTAGTAACAAATCCTAAGAAAGCTGTCGTTGCACTTAAATGGGTAGTAAGGGANATGGAAGAAAGATATAAAAAGATGGCAATTCTATCNGTTAGNAATATGGCAGAATATAATCGTAANGCAGAAGAATATAGCCTTCAAAACAAAACTTTCAAAAGAAGAGTTCATACAGGATACGATGAAAATCAAGATCCAATATATGAAGAAGAAGAGGTTATTGCGGAAAAACTTCCGTTTATTGTTGTTGTCATAGATGAGATGGCAGATTTGATGCTTGTTGCAAAAAACGATATTGAGCATTTAGTTCAAAGATTAGCGCAAATGGCAAGGGCAGCAGGAATACATGTGGTTATGGCAACCCAAAGACCAAGCGTAGATGTAGTTACAGGAACTATTAAAGCAAATTTNCCAACAAGAATTTCATTTAGAGTAGCCTCAATGATTGATAGTCGAACCATATTGAACGAGATGGGCGCGGAACAATTACTTGGGAATGGTGATATGTTGTTTTTATCTGAAGGTGGTAGAGTTACAAGAGTCCATGGAGCATTTGTATCTGACTCAGAAGTTGAAAAAATAGTTTCTCATATTAGACAACAAGAAAATCCCGATTATATAGATGAGATAGTTGAAGAAAAAGATGAGGAAAATGATTTAAAATCATTTGAGAATAGTAGTGAAGATACATTATATAACCAAGCTGTCTCAATTGTCACAAATGATAAAAGGGTTTCAATTAGCTATATCCAGAGAAAGCTTCAAATAGGATACAACCGTGCTGCAAGAATTGTCGAAGAGATGGAAGAAAAAGGTATAGTTTCTGCACCAAACTCACAGGGAAAGAGGGAGCTTCTTTGAGGTCCNTTTTATGAGTAAATTTTTAAAATTTTATTTAATAATAATAATATTATCTTGTTCAGCTTTGGCGGACATCAAAGAAGAAAATGCCACAAAGACATTAAATACATGGAAACAAGAAACAAAATTTTATATTGATAATTTCTATAATCTTACCGGAACTTTTACTCAAATTGATTATGTTGGAAATATCTCTAAAGGNAATTTTTGGATTAATAATAAAAAAGAGATTGCTTTTCATTATAACCCTCCATATGAAACCGTAATAATTTATAANTCCGGTAAGTTNTTCTTTAAAGAGAGNAAATCAGAAAGTTTTCAAAATTATTCAATTAACAATAATCCTATATTNGANCTCTTAGAAAATAATTCTAATATCAATAAATATTTAAATAGTTCAATTATTGATGGTANTATCGGTAAAATAACTATCAATGTTAATGAGGGAAATGAAAGAAATTCTNTAGAAGTTGTATTTGACTATCCAAAGCCTGTTCTGCGTCAATGGAAATATATTGATCATCAAAAAAAAGAAACAAATATTTTCTTTTCTAAGCTTAATTTTGTAGAAAGTGTGCAAAAACAATATTTTGTTACAAAATAATGTTTTCATTAGAAAATGTTATATATATAAGTGTATAAAGTTTATTGTGGAGAGGTAAAGTATGATTAAAATAAAACGATTTGAGGGAAGTTTAGGTCTTATAAAGTTTTTTTCTGGGCTTATTCTGTTTTCTTTTCTCTTTTGGTCAGAAAAATCTAACGCTCAAGAAGAAGTATCTTTTTCGGTAGTAATGCCAGAAGAATATGTTGAGAAAAGAGATCTATCAAAATTAGATAGATCACTAAATATTCCTGTAAAAACATCATTTTATTCCAAAAATGATGATCTAGACTTTGCAGATTATGTGAACAATGCTGATATAATAATTGCAAGAAATTATTTAATTGAGGAAGCTATTTACGAAGATAAAATAGCAGCATTAGATAATTCTTTAATCTCAAATATAGGATACATCAATCCACAATTCTTAAACTCCAGTTATGATAACGGGAGAAAATATTCAGTTCCATTGACTTGGGGTGGAATTGGCATTTTATATAGAAAAGATAAATTTGATAGCCCTCCTGCAACATGGAGATGGCTCTTAGACTCTGATAAATATTCTGGAAGAGTTGCCTTAATTGATGATGGAAGAACNCTAATTCAATTAGCATTAAAATATATTGGAATATCTGCAAATTCAAATGACCCAAGCTGGATTAACCAAGCTGAAGGCCTTCTTAAAAGGCAGAAAGAACATATCAAAAATTTCGGTAATTCAGATGGAATAGCCCTTATATTGGCAAATGAAGTTGACCTAGCTATTGCTACAAACGAAGAAGCTCTCGAAGTAATGGAGAAAGATGATAATATTGGCTTTGTTTATCCTAGAGAAGGAAGTTTAATTTGGCAGGATATAATTTGTATATCTGCAAATTCTAATAATAAAGAGTCTGCGCATTATTATATCAATGCAATTTTGGATGCAGAAATAGGAAAAAATATAGCCGTTAATAACCAGCTAGCTACAGCAAATCTAATGGCGTTTGAAATTCTCAAAGATAGCTATAAAAATGACCCTAGAATTTTCCCTGATTCACAAATAATAGAAAGATATGAAGATACATCGATAATTATGGATTTTGATTATGAAATGATGATTGATGAAATGTGGGAAAATATCTTAGACTCATAAAAGTTAAATGAGAGTCATTACCTGGAATATAAATTCTGTTAGGCTAAGAATTAACTCAGTAAAAAGAGCAGTAAAAAAATTAGATCCGGATGTATTATGCCTTCAAGAAACTAAATGTTTAAAAGAAGATTTTCCATTTCAAGATTTCGAAAATATGGGTTTTGTTAGTACTGAAACATACGGAATAAAAGGATATAATGGAGTATGTATTGCATCTAAACACCCGATAAAATCTGTTAATAAACAAATTTTTTGTAAAAAAGATGATGCAAGNCATATAAATATTGAACTTGTATATAAAAAGAAAAAAATTATCATTCATAATTTCTATGTTCCCGCAGGTGGAGATGAGCCTGATCCAAAAGTGAATCCTAAATTTAAACATAAACTTAGGTTTTTAGATGAAGCAACAAAATTNTTCTTGGATCAGAAATCAAAAAATAAGGACTATGTTATTATAGTTGGAGATCTTAATATAGCGCCACATGAACAAGATGTGTGGTCTCATCAACAATTAAAAAATGTTGTTAGTCATACCGAAATAGAAATTAAGAAATTAGATAAATTTATNAAATCTTTTCAATTTGAGGATGCTATAAGATTAACCCAAGGTTATGATAACAAGATTTATAGCTGGTGGAGTTATAGGGCAAAAGATTGGAAGAAATCAAATCGAGGCAGAAGACTTGATCACATTTGGGTAAGTAAAAAGCTGGTTAATCATTTAGAAAGTACGCATATTGAAGAAAATATTAGAGGATGGAAAAGACCATCTGATCATGTTCCTGTTATTGCTGATTTCAGGTTTAATTGACTTTATCGACACTTAAGACATATGAGTTATCTATATTATTAATTTTATAGTTTTTAGCGCCAACTGAATTTAATTTTTTTCTTATCCTATATATATGAGTCTCGAGTGTTCTCGTCTCAATGCCTTCATCATATCCCCAAATTTCTTTCAACAAATCTTTTTGAGAAATTTTATGTTCAATTTTATTTANAAGTTTCCATAGTATTTCTGTTTCCTTTTCNGTTAATTTTTCATGAGCATTATTTAAAATTATTTTTCTACCNTGCACATTAAGGAAAAAATTACCTATTCTTATATCATTCATTTTTTTTGAATTTTCTCTAATAAAGATCTCAATTTGCTGAACAATATTATTAAAACTAAATGGTATATTAATTATAGAATTGGGATTAATGCCTTTANTTTTAAAAACATCCTTTTTNATATTAATTTTTGTAAGATAGATAGATTTTTTTCCAATTCCTCTTAAAAAATCGATAATTTCTTTATCGCCTTCATCAAGGACATCATTAGATATTAATATTACATCAAAAATATCTATTTTTTTTATTAAATTAGAAATCGAAGAATTTGAATAAAGTGAAATTGAAAATTTACCATACATCAAAAAAGACTCTTCAAGCAGGTCTGCTAAGCCTGAATTATTTGTGATTAACGCTATTTCCGCCTTTGTATTATTCACCTCTATTCCCCATAATGGCCTCACCAACCCTTATATGTGTTGCNCCAAACAATATAGCATCTTTAAAATCAGAGCTCATTCCCATGCTTAATTTATTCAAATTTTTTTGAGTGGCCATTTGATTCAAAAAGGCAAAATAAATTGATGCATCATCCTTTTTGGGAGGTAAGCACATTAANCCATCAATTTTTAAATTTTCTTGAGCATTTATATAAAAATTATCAAAACTTTCAATTGANATACCTGCTTTCTGAGACTCATCACCCAGATTAACCTGAATAAAAAGTTCATTAATTTTTTTAAGTTTTTCTGGATATGACTTTATCTTATCAACAAGTTTTTTTCTATCAATCGTGTGTATAGATGAAAATAGATCTAAGGCTGTTTTAACTTTATTAGTNTGAAGAGGTCCAATTAGACTTAAATTAATATCTTTGTAATTATTTAACAAATCCGGCCATTTATCTAAAGCTTCCTGAACCCTGTTTTCTCCATAATAAAGATGACCAATATCAAGCAAAGGTTTGATTTTTTCGGAATTAAATTTTTTAGTGACAACTATTAACTTAATGTCATCCAAATCTCTATCGGCTTGGTCGGCTGAAATTCTAATTTGCTCCATAATCGAGTTATAATTATTTACTACATCTTCCATTATTTAATTTTAGATCATTTTTACTAAATAAAGAAAATATTTAATATTGATGAAGTTATTAAATTTTTAGTTTAGTTTAGATCAATAATTCTGATATTAAATAAATATTAACTTTCTTGGGAGATCTAAGTGAATATACCTCTTAAAATTACTTTTTTATTTATAATTATATTTACATTGAGTTCTTGCGGCAATAAATCGGAAAGATCGATTTCTGAAATAGAACAGTCACAATATTCTATGGCCGTAAACGCATTTTTATGGAGAGCAAGTCTTGATAGCCTAATGTTTATGCCAATAGATAAAAGTGATCCAATTGGGGGTATAATTTCTACAGATTGGTATAGTGGTGAGGGTATTGCAAATGAAAGAACTAAAGTTTTTGTTTATATCAAAGATAGAAGATTAAGGGCAGATGCAGTGGAAGTAGCGGTATTNAGACAGATTAACTCTAACAACAATTGGGTGGACGCAGAAGTAAATCCAGAAACAGCAAAACTGATAGAAAATTCAATTCTTACAAAGGCCAGAGAGCTTAGGCTTGGAAGTAAAGCCTTTGAATAAGTATTTTAATGGATTATAGCCCCAAAAAGATAGAACCTTATTGGCAAGATTTGTGGTCGAAGGAAAAACCTTTTGCCGCCAAAAAATCAGATAAAAATTTACCAAAAAAATATATTTTAGAGATGTTTCCTTATCCATCAGGAAGAATTCATATGGGGCATGTTAGGAACTATACGATAGGNGATGTAATAACGAGATATAGAATTACAAAAGGTGATAATGTTTTGCATCCTATGGGTTGGGATGCATTTGGTATGCCAGCAGAAAATGCTGCTATGGAGAATAAAATCCATCCTAAAGAGTGGACCTATAAAAACATTAATAGTATGAGAGATCAATTAAAGTCACTTGGTCTCGCCATTGACTGGGATCGTGAATTTGCTACATGTGACCATGAATACATTAAACACCAACAAAATATCTTTATTGACTTCTATAAAAATAATCTTGTTTACAGAAAAGAAAGTGAAGTTAATTGGGATCCAGTAGATAAGACAGTTTTAGCAAATGAGCAAGTGATAGATGGATTGGGATGGAGATCAGGAGCTGTTGTTGAAAGAAGAAAATTAAATCAATGGTTTTTAAAAATTTCGGATTTTTCGGATGATTTGCTTGATGGATTAGAAAAGTTAGATAAGTGGCCTGATAAAGTAAAACTTATGCAGAAAAATTGGATAGGAAAATCATCAGGGGCAGTTTTCAGCTTCAAGATTCTTGGAAAATTTACAAAAATTGCTAGTGAAATCAAGGTATATACCACCAGACCCGATACATTATTTGGTGCAAGTTTTTGTGCTGTTGCGCCTGATCATGAAATAGCCACAGCAATATCACAGGATAATGACGATGCTCTTAATTTTATAAAAGAATGTCAAAAAATTGCGTCGTCTGAAGAAGCAATTGAAAAAGTTGAAAAAGAGGGGTTTGATACAGGTATACTTGTTCAACATCCATTTGATGAAAATATAAAGCTTCCGGTTTACATAGCCAATTTCGTATTGTCATCATACGGAACAGGCGCAATATTTGGTTGTCCGGCACACGATCAAAGAGATTTAGATTTTGCTAATAAGTATGGTCTTCCAGTTTTACCTGTTGTTTGTCCAGCAGATGTAGACGAACAAGATATGTTAATTAAAAATGAAGCGTATATTGGGGATGGTACAATTATAAATTCAAATTTTCTCAATGGCTTAAGTATAGAAAAAGCTAAAGAAACTGCCATTGATAAGCTTAAAGAATTGAAAATTGGCAAGAAGGAAATTAATTATAGATTAAGAGATTGGGGTATTTCAAGACAAAGATACTGGGGATGCCCTATCCCAATTATGTATAGAGAAGATGGAGAAATAATTCCAGTTCCAGAGAGTGAATTGCCAATAACTTTACCTGAAGATATAGACTTTTCAATGCCAGGAAATCCATTAGAACGACATCCTACTTGGAAACACACAATATGTAAGAAGACTGGTCTTAAGGCGATAAGAGAAACTGATACATTTGATACTTTTATTGATTCTTCATGGTATTTTGCAAGATTCTGTGATCTTGATAATTCAAAACCAATTAATAAAGATGAAGCAAATTACTGGTTGCCTGTAGATCAATATATTGGCGGCATTGAGCATGCAATTTTGCATTTACTATATTCAAGATTTTTTACTAGGGCGTTGAAAATTACCGGACATTTAGAAATTAAGGAGCCTTTTGATGGTATGTTCACTCAAGGAATGGTTTGCCATGAAACATATACAAATGAAAAAGGTGAATGGGTGGAGCCATACCTTGTTATAAAAAATGAGAAAGATAATTCAGCTTACCATAAAGAAACTGGTGAGAAAATTTCAATTGGGTCGCCAGAAAAAATGTCTAAATCGAAGAAGAATATAGTTGACCCTGACGATATTATAAAACTTTATGGCGCAGACACAGCCAGATGGTTTGTTCTTTCTGACTCTCCTCCAGATAGAGATATCTTTTGGACTGAGGCTGGTATCGACTCTTCTAATAAATTCATAAACAAAATTTGGAGAACTATATTAGATTTTAAAGAAATTATAGAAAAGAAATCTCCGAAAGACCCAGATGAACAAATACAATATAAGAAAATCTTACATAAATACATAAGAGATATAACTTTTAATCTTGAATCAATGGCATTTAATAAAGCCATTGCCAATGTTTATTCTCTTATAGGTGAGCTATCTAAGTCAGAAACCAAAGAGAATATAAGCAGTGAAACTGCATATGAAATTTTGCAATCATTAATCATTATTTTATCTCCATTTATCCCGCATTTGGCTGAAGAATCTTGGTCACAATTAGGTTTTAAAGGGTTAGCTTGTAAACAATCGTGGCCTGAATTTGAAGAAAACCTAATAAAAGATAAAAATGCAAAATTAATTGTTCAAATCAATGGAAAGAAAAGAGGTGAAATAAGCATCCCAATTGAAACCGAAGAAGAAGGGGCAATTGAGGCAGCAAAAGATAACAAAAAAATAAAAGGTGATTTAGCTGAAAAGGAAATTAAAAAAGTAATTTATGTTAAAGGAAGGATACTTAATTTTGTCATTTAATAAATTAGTAATATTGATTTTTGGTGTTGTTATGCTCACCGCATGCGGCTTTCAACCACTTTATAACAATAATTCATTATCAGGTTTTGTTGTTAATGCGCCAAGCGATCAAAATGAAAGCTCTAAAATAATTTATAAAGGTCTGACAAATATTTTAAGTTCGAGCGCTTCTTCAGAAAATTATATAATTGATTTTATCGTTGATGAACAATCAGAAGATATAGATATAAGAGAAGATGAAAAAGTTTTAAGAAAGAATATCGTTATATCAGTTAAGTTTTATGTAAAAAAAGAGAAAAATNATAAAGANGTGTTNAGTGGGGAATCNTTAATATCNTCAGCATATAATAGAGTTGCGGAACCATATGCTAATTANGTTAATGAACAAGACACTAGAAANANAATTCTANTTTTNATTGTTCAAGATATAAGAAGACAACTAGCTCTTTTTAGAAAAAANCAAGTAAAATAAAATGAAGGGCAAAATAGCTGATATAAATGNACTTATTATACCACCAATAGAAAAATTTGGTGTCCTTTTATATGGNCCGAATGAATATCGCNTTAATNAAAATTATATAAANATTTATGATGANCTAAANAAGCACAATGATGAAATGCTTGAAGCACAGGAATTAGACGCAAACATTATTTTAAATCAAGCTGAAANTTTTTTTAATGAAATCAACACAATTAATCTTGGTGGAGGAATAAAAGTAGTTAGAATTGACCTTACTGATACTGATAAAGCAGGGTGCTTAGAAAATTACCTAGAAAACCCTACAGACAATTCATTTATAGTTGTTAAATCAGGAAAATTAGGCCCAAAATCAAAGTTAAGGGGAATATTTGAGAAATCTGAGAGTTTTATAGTAATTCCTTTTTATGAAGACACCCTAAAAGATACAAATATTTTTATCGAAAACTATATGAACTCAAATAAGCTATCGATAACTCATGATGCAAAACAAAAAATTATTTCTTTTGCTGGACAGAATAATAAAGTGCTTGAATCAAACCTAGAATTAATTTTTCTTTATATGCTTAAAAATAAAGAAAAAGAAATTGATATCGATATTATTAACAAAGTTCTCTTCGCAGATAAGCCGGTTGAGATCCAAAATTTATGTAATTCTGTTGCACTTGGTAAGATAGATGATGCCTTCTTTTGCTTCAACAAACTCTCTTTAAATGGACAACAACCTATCCAAGTAATCAATGCTTTATCTAACTTTTTTCAAAGAATCCATAATGCATTAATTGCAATGGAAAATGGTAAAAACTTAACCCAAGCAATGAGTGAATTAAGACCCCCTGTTTTTTTTAAAGAAAAGGATAATTTTACTAAACAATTAAAGCTTTGGAATATTAATAAAGCAGAGAGAGCACTTACTATAATAAATGAGGGTGAAACTGATATAAAAAAATCACCTGAACTAGCCAATACTATATCCGGAAATATTGTTTTGCGTTTAACTGCCGCAGCAGCAAAATAATTATTTTCTGAGTTTTTTAATCAAATCATCGAGTTGTTCTAAATTATTATAGAAAATTTCTAGTTTGCCTTTTTCGCTATTTTTATGGTCAATTTTGATGATTAACCCCAACATTTGGGTAATTTCGTTTTCTAATGACAATATATTGGGGTCTTTTGTCTTATTACCTTTTTTCCCTCTCTTGTTCTTAACATATGAAATATAGGTCTCTAGCTGCCTAACATTCATATTTTTTTTAATCGCAACTTGAGCTATAGCATAAGAATCTTCAAGACCAACAAGAGCTCTTGCATGTCCTGCGGATAGGGTTTTGTTTTGGACAAATTCTTTAACTTTTTGAGGTAGTTTTAATAATCTAATTGTGTTGCTAATTTGGGGCCTTGATTTACCTAAAATGTTTGATAGTTCTTCTTGTGTGTATTTAAATTCATCTTGTAATCTTGCAATTCCCTCAGCCTCCTCAATCGGGTTGAGATCCTCCCTTTGCATGTTTTCAATTAACGCAATTTCTAAAATCTCTTTATCATCAAGATTTTTAATAATTACTGGGACATCATGCAGTCCTGCCTTCTGAGATGCTCTCCACCTTCTTTCACCTGCTATTATTTGATAGTTATTTTCATCTATTTTTTTTACAAGTATTGGTAGTATTAATCCTTTTTGTTTAATCGACTGGCTTAACTCATCTATTTTTTCTTCATCAAATAATTTCCTTGGTTGGTTTTTATTGGGGTGGAGAAACTCTATTGGAATCTCATCGCTTTGCCTTAGATTTTGATTAGAAACATCATTAGTTTTATTAATATCATTACCTAAACTCTCCTTCTCCCCTATTAGTGCAGCTAAACCTTTACCTAATCCTTTTTTCTTGTTCATTCTATTACCCACCCAGATTTATTTAAAACTTCTCTGGCTAAATTTATATAAGCGGCACTTCCAGAACATTTATGATCATATATTAATGCTGGTAAGCCGTGAGAAGGTGCTTCTGAAAGCCTAATATTTCTCGGTATTTTTGTTGTAAAAACTTCAGTCCCTAAATATGATCTTACATCTTGTTCTACTTGATTTGATAAATTATTTCTTCCGTCAAACATTGTTATTATAACGCCTTCAAGCATAAGATCATGATTAACGGAATTTTTAATACCTTCAATAGTCTTGAGTAGCTGGCTTAGGCCCTCAAGAGCATAAAATTCGGCCTGAAGAGGAACTAGGGCGCCGGTTGATGCAACCAAAGCGTTAAGTGTCAGCAGACTTAATGAGGGCGGGCAATCAAGCAAAATATAATCGTATGAATTTAAATCTTCTAGAGCTTTTTTTAGCCTCATAACCCTGTCACTCTCATTAGATAACTCAATATCAATTCCTAAAAGATCTTCGTTTGAAGGTATCAAATTTAAATTAGGGATTTCAGTTTTTATTACAGCATCATTAATTGATAAATTATCAATCAGTATATTATAAACCCCCTTTTCCCTTTTAACTTTTTCAACCCCCATCCCGGTAGATAGATTTCCTTGGGGATCCATATCAATTATTAGAACATTTGCGCCACATGCGGCCATGGCTGTACCGAGATTAATTGTGGTTGTGGTTTTTCCTACACCACCCTTTTGATTTATAATGGAATAAATTTTTGCCATGATCACTTTCTTATAACATTTTTTATCATAATTATTCTTGATTTTTTATTTGTTAAACTTTTCATAGCCTCAAATTCAAATGACCAAAATTTTTTTGCTTCATTAATTTCGATCTCCCATTTTTCACCTTTATGAAAAAGCCCAATTGATCCAGTATCAAAAAAGGGAACAGTTAACTTTAAAAGGTTATTAAGACTTGAAACAGCTCTTGAAGTAAGAATGTAACTATTATCATTTTTAAGATTGTGTAAGTTTTCAAATCTTTCATTGTGGATATTAATATTAACACCAATCTTTTTTGACATATTTTTGAGAAAATTAGCTTTTTTAAAATTTGACTCAACAAGGTGCCCCTCTAAACTGGTATTTAAAATTTTTATCACCAACCCTGGAAAGCCGGCTCCTGATCCAATATCTATAAAGCTTTTGAGTTCTTTTGGAAAAAAATTT
>PBXC01000002.1 GCA_002728335.1 Rhodobiaceae bacterium | reverse complement strand
TATTAAATAAAGATGCAGGAGAAACACTTAATATCAGAGAGATTGGAGATAATATTAATCTAATTTTAATATGCGATAGAAAAGATGATATTGGCATACAGGTTTCTAGAGAATCGATAGAAGAAAATATATATTCTCAAAAGATTGGTATGATGTCTAGACGATATCTTAGAGACTTAAGAAGAGACGCAGTAATTGAGTACAGATAATGCCCCTGAAAAAGAAACCTCCCATAGCAGTGTCAATGGGCGAACCTGGTGGAATAAATATTGAAATTATTTCACAGTGCGTCAAAAAAAAATTACCCAACTTTTTTCTAATTTCAGACCCAAAATGGGTTGAAAAATGCCTAAAAGAACTCAATTTAGAAATCAAAATCAATATTCTAGATGATATCGAAACCTGTATAAAAGGATATCTCAATATTTTACCCATAAAATATAGGGTAAAATATGGCTTTAAAAAATCATATGAAGAAAATATTCCTGCTATTATCGAGTCATTGGATTTAGCAGTAAAGTTAGCTAGACAAAAAAAAGTATCAGGCATTGTTACTCTTCCCATATTAAAGAAAACTCTAATAATCAATGGGATTCATTATCCTGGTCATACTGAATATTTAGGAAAAAAATCAAATAAGAAGCCTTTGATGATAATGTTAAATAAAACTTTAAAGGTTGCAACTTTGACCACTCATATACCGATCCGTCTAGTTCCAAATAAAATTACAAAAAGTAATCTAGAAAAAACTATAAAGGTATACATCAAGTCTTTAAATAGAGATTTTGGATTAAAAGACCCAAAATTAGCAATTAGCGCATTAAACCCTCATAATGGTGAAGATGGTAAAATTGGAAATGAAGAAATTAAAATAATTACACCGGTAATTAAAAAATTAAAAAAACAAGGAAATAAAATATATGGACCTAAATAGGCTGATACAATGTTTCATAAAGATGCCCTTAAGAAAGTTGATGCGAATTTATGTATGTTCCACGATCAGGCATTGATACCAGTAAAGTCTATCGATTTTTATGGCTCAATTAATTATACAGCAGGCCTCTCTTTTATAAGAACATCTCCTGATCATGGAACTGCTTTCGATATTGCTGGAGAAAATAAGGCTAATAACTCAAGTTTAATAAATGCAATAAATTACGCACAAATGATTTATGATCAAAGAATTAAATATGATAAAAAATTATGAAAGCTCATTAAAAGAGGTCATACAAGAGTATAATCTCAAACCTAAGAAAAAATTAGGACAAAATTTTCTGCATGACAAAAATATAATTTCATCAATAATTAGAAAAGCAAAAGTAGAGAATGAAAATATAATAGAAATCGGTCCAGGTCCTGGAATTTTAACAGAAAAGATTCTAAAAGAAAAAGCCAAGTCACTTGTAGTTATAGAAAAAGATCAATCTTTCGAAAGCAATTTAAAGAAAATCAAAAACGATTATCAAGAAAATTTTGACTATTTAATCCATGATGTTCTCGATTTTGATTTCAATCAATTGACAAATAATGCTTTTAAAATTATTTCAAATTTACCTTATAATATATCNGTTCCTTTNATTTTAAAAATGGTCANAAATCANAAAANTATCCCTTGGAAAGAAATGATTTTAATGGTTCAGAAAGAGGTTGCTGAAAGAATTNTNGCAAAGATAGGAACAAAAACATATGGAAGACTATCACTAATGGTTAANTTAAAGAATAATGTGACCAAAATATTGGATGTGAAGCCTTCATCATTTATACCTAGACCGAAAGTTAACTCATCAGTTATAAAAATTACCCCTAACCCTAAATATACACTTGTAGATGATGAAATTTTTGAAAANATTGTAAAAATTTGTTTTAGTCAAAGAAGAAAAAAGATAAAAAACAATCTAGATCAACTAGATATCAATACNGCTCAATTACTTGAGTTATCAANTATAAGTCCTGATATAAGAGCTGAAAATNTTGATATCGAAGGNTTTTGTAGGATTTCAAACAATTATANAAANTTAGTTAAAGTGAACCACGAAGATTTTTAACAATTTTTTGAGTCTTTATTTGTCTATGATTTTTTAATCTTTCTGCATTAAGNATGTTTAAAATTTNTTGAANAGTNTTATCAAATTCATCNTTTACTAAAATATAATCATATTCAGGATAATGACTCATCTCATCAGANGCCTTAGACATTCGCTTTTGAATTATNTCATCATCATCTTGCTTTCTTTTCTTAAGNCTCCTTTCNAGCTCTTCAATAGATGGNGGTAAGACAAAAACTTTCACNAGATCGTCTTTAGAATTATTCATNAGTTGTTGTGTTCCTTGCCAGTCAATATCAAAAAGTATATCTTTTCCCTTGTTTAAAATCTTTTCAACAGGTTTTCTAGGNGTACCATAATAATAATCAAAAACTTTTGCATATTCTAAGAATTCATTCTTCTCCTGCATAAGTGCAAAATCATCATTATTTATAAAAAAATAATCCTCACCATCAATTTCACCAGGTCTTGGCGGTCTTGTCGTATATGATATGGATAAAAATAATTCATCATCTAGCTCAAGAAGTTTTCTTGATAAAGATGTTTTACCTGCTCCCGAAGGTGAAGATAAAACAAACATTAAACCTTTTCTTTTTATTTTATTATCATTTGTTTCCATTAATTTTCATCATATTTTGAAAAAATAACTGATGCATTAGTTCCGCCAAATCCAAATGAATTCGATAAAATAACTTCAACCTTTTTTTCTTTACTGTTATGTGGCACAAGATCAAGTTTAGTATCTATTGATAAATCATCAAGATTAATCGTTGCTGGTATAATATTATTTTTGATTGCCAAAATACTAAAGATTGCTTCTACTGCTCCTGCTGCACCTAGTAAATGACCAATTGAAGATTTTGTTGATGACATGGAAATGTTANTTATATTCCCTTCAAAAGCTTTTTCTACAGCTTTCAGCTCTATTTCATCACCTTTTGGTGTAGANGTACCATGAGCGTTAATATAAGAAAACTCATCTATAGCATAATTTGAGTCTTCTATAGCCATTACCATCGATCTATATGCTCCATCTCCATCGTCTGAAGGAGCGGTAATATGATGCGCATCCCCAGAAACTCCATACCCTTTAAATTCAGCATAAATTTTAGCATTTCGAGACATTGCATGCTCTAAATCTTCTAAAACTAAAAATCCAGCACCCTCACCCATTACAAATCCATCTCTTAATCTGTCATAAGGTCTTGATGCTCTACTAGGCTCATCATTGAAATTTGAGCTCAAAGCTTTACATGCTGCAAATCCAGCTATTCCAACAGGACATATTGCAGATTCTGCGCCTCCAACTATCATAACATCAGCTTTACCCCTTCTAATCATCTCAGCACCTTCACAAATTGAATGCGTTCCAGATGAACATGCAGTTACTGAAGCTAAATTTGGGCCTTTGAAATTATTCCTTATGGATATTTGACCTGCAACTAAATTTATTAATGCACCGGGAATAAAAAAAGGACTTACTCTTTTTGGTCCCTTTTCAGCTAAAGTTAATGATGCTTGCTCAATACTTGGTAGCCCACCTACACCGGAACCTACACCAACACCAATTCTAGAAGGATTATAATTAGAATTTGCAAGTAATGAATCTTTTATTGCCATCTCAGCAGCTGCGACACCAAAAATAATAAAATCATCTACCTTTCTTAAATCTTTTGATGAAAACCAATCACCTGGATCAAAAGATTCATCTAGTAATTCATCATCATTTTTAATAGGTACTTCACATGAAATTTTTGTTTGAAAATCAGTAGTGTCAAATTTACTTATAAAATTCGCACCAGATTTATTTGCAATTAGATTCTTCCANGTAGATTCGAGGTCTCCACCTAATGGTGTTACAGCCCCCATTCCTGAAACTACAACTCTTCGCAATTAACAAGATCCTTTAATTAAAAAAGATTACTATGTATTAGAATTTATAAAGTTTACTGCGTCACCAACCGTTTGAATACTTTCAGCAGCATCATCAGGTATTTCTATACCGAACTCTTCTTCAAAAGCCATTACTAGTTCAACAGTATCTAGACTATCTGCGCCCAAATCATCAATAAAGCTAGCTGTGTCTGTAACTTTGTCTTTTTCAACACCTAAATGCTCAACAACGATAGCTTGGACTTTCTCTAATGTATCACTCATATTACCCTCTTTTTTTATAATTAATAAACACAGTTATTTTTGATTGTATGGGCTTTACCATATCCCAAATAAATATTCAACTAACACATTTAATTCATATATAAACCGCCATTAATATGAATAGTTTGACCNGTTATATAGCTTGATTCTTGACTTGCTAGAAAAATAACAGCAGAAGACAAGTCTTTTGGTGTACCAATTCTATTCGCAGGTATAGAACTAATAATTATATCTTTTCTATTATCATCCAATTTTTCAGTCATAGGTGTTTCAATAAAACCTGGAGCAATACAATTAACCGTTATATTTCTTGTAGCCAACTCTTGGGATAAAGATTTTGTTAGCCCTATTAATCCTGCTTTTGAAGCTGCATAATTAACTTGACCTGCNCCTCCTGTTGCCCCAACGACAGAGGATATATTTATAATCCTTCCATATTTTCTTTTTACCATGCCTTTTGTAATTAATTTAAGAATGTTAAAAGTTGAGTTTAAGTTTATGTTTAAAACATCCTCCCATTCTTGATCAGACATTCTAAGAAAAATATTATCTTTAGTTATTCCGGCATTATTAACTAAAATATCAATTTGTCCCAATACCTCTTCAGATTTTGAAANAAGTTCAGAAATTTCATTTTTATTACTCAAATCACATGGGACTATATGGCACTTATCTCCTAAAGATTCTTTAAGTTCATTTAATTCTTCAACATTTCTTCCGGAAATGCAAACTTCAGCATCGTATTCTACCAAAACTCTTGCTAATTCTTTGCCAATACCGCCACTCGCCCCAGTAATAAGTGCTTTTTTATCTTTTAAACTAAACAATTTTAATATCTCTCATAAAGTTTTCTATGCTCTCTTTACTATTCAAAGTAAATCTTTGCAAGNTTGGGCAACTTCTTTTAGCTAAATTAGAGAGCACATTACCCGCGCCTACCTCAATTATTGACTCAACCCCTAATTCCATAAATTTTTCCATTGTCTCACGCCATCTTACAGTTTCAGTGACCTGGTTAATTAAATTAATTTTAATTGTTTCTATATCTTGCGTGGCATTAACAGTNGTATTTTGAACAATTGGTATGTTCGGTTTGCTTAAATTTATATTTGCGAGTTCATTTTGCATAACAAGTTTTGCATTATCCATTAAATCACAATGAAATGGAGCGCTAACAGGTAATTTAATTGCTTTTTTTGCTCCTTTTTCTTTTAACAAGCCAATAATATGATCAACTGAGCTCGTTTCTCCAGATATGACTATTTGACCAGGCGCATTATCATTTGCCACCTGACAAACATTGTTTGTTTTTGAAGTATTTATTGTTTCTTTTACATCATTGATATCTAAACCCAAGATCGCTGCCATTGCTCCTTTTCCAGTTGGAAATGAATCTTGCATAGCTTTACCTCTTAATTTTAATAATTTTGCTGCATCAGTTAAAGAAAGTGAATCTAGGGCAGTTAGAGATGTATACTCGCCTAATGAATGACCAGCTGAGATATTAGCAATTTTATCAACAGTAAAACCTCTTAATTTTAAAATATTAATAACAGAAATTCCTATTGTCATGATTGCTGGTTGTGCATTCTCAGTTAAAGTAAGATCATTTTCAGGTCCTTCAAAAATTATATCTGATAATTTTTGNTCCAGAGCATCGTCTACTTCTTCAAAAATAACTTTTATTTCGGGGAAACTATCATATAAGTCCCTTCCCATACCAACATATTGACTTCCTTGACCAGGAAATACTANAGATTTCATTAAGTTTCCTCCATTACTTATATTTGATTAGCATAGTTCGTTATTACAAGCTTGCAAATTTATCTTTAATACATTAATGAATGCTTTAAATTTAGTTTTTTAAAGAGGAAGTATGTCTTATTACGAGCATGTATTTATAGCAAGACCAGAAGTTGCCCCGCAACAAGTTGAAAATATTGTTGAGGATATTAAGAAAATTGTTTCTGATGAAGGTGGTAATACAGTCTATACGGAATATTGGGGNTTAAAGAGATTAGCCTATAAAATAAATAAAAGTGAAAAAGGACATTATTCACTTCTAAGAATAGATAGTAAAAGTTCAACAATTGATGAAATAGAAAGAATTCAGAAACTTAACGAAGATATATTAAGGTTTATTACAGTAAGAACTGAAGATATATCAGAAGAGCCATCAGTGATGATGAAATCTTCAGAGAANAAGGATGTTTATTAATNTAAGAAGAGTAGTGAAATGAAAAACTTTTTACCTGATATAACNCAGATACCTATTAGAAGNCCTTTTTTAAAAAGAAAAAAATCATGTCCTTTGTCAGGTGAAAATGCACCTAAAATTGATTACAAAGACACAAAATTACTTAAAAAATATCTCTCAGAAAGAGGTAAAATAATTCCTAGTAGAGTTACCTCCGTATCAGCAAAAAAACAAAGAGAATTNGCGCAAGCTGTTAAAAGAGCTAGATTTATGGCTTTANTGCCTTATAAAATGGATTAATCATGGAAGTCATCTTACTTGAAAGAATTGAAAANCTTGGACAAATGGGTGATGTTGTAAAAGTCAAAGATGGCTTTGCAAGAAATTTTTTACTTCCACAAAAAAAAGCTCTAAGAGCTTCAGAAGATAATTTAGCATATTTTGAAAAAGAAAAAGTTACATTAGAAGCTAATAATCTTAAGCAAAAACAAGAAGCGGAAGTTATCTTAACTAAATTGGATGACTTTAACTTAATAATAATTAGACAAGCTGGTGAAACCGGACAATTATATGGTTCGGTTAACACGAATGATGTAAAAACATCTTTAAATGAAAATGGTTTCNTNGTCGAAAAAAATCAANTCAAGCTCGATAAACCAATTAAAGAGCTCGGCATACATAAAGTATCAGTAAAATTACATCCAGAAGTTCAAGCAATAATTTCAGTTATCGTATCACGAACTGAATCTGAAGCAGAAACTCTGATTAAAGGTGATGAAATTAAAATAGAAAGCGAAGAAAACTTAATTTCNGAAGANACTATTAATCTCGAAGAAGTTTTTGAAGAAGGNGCTGTACCAGANGATATCAATGAAGAATCTGCAGAAATAACTGAAGATAATGACAACNAAATTTCCGAAGATCTAAGTAATGAAAATAATTCTGATACAGACGAATCTGAAAAAAAAGATGATNCTGATTCTTAAAAAGAATTTAATATAAATTAACCATATATTTTAATCATTTAATTCATTTAACCCCAATATTCACATTTATCCACAGTTTTTTTTCTTGGGTTATTTTGGTTTACTGTTAAGTTATAACGATGAACACTTCAACCCCTTATCTTGTAAATGAAGACACGAATTCCGAAGGAAATTCATTGGAACTTCCTCACAATATCGAAGCTGAGCAACAGCTTTTAGGGGCATTAATTAGAAATAATGATCTCATAGAAAAATGTAATAATACAAAATTAAGCAGTGAACATTTTTATAATAAACTTCATGGAGAAATCTATGAAAAAATAAATAAATCACTCTCAACAGGTAAAACTGCAAATATAATTTTTCTAAAAACNTTTTTTGAAAATGATGACGAATTTAATTCTGAAGAATATTTTGAACAGTTAGTCATTAACGCTGCACCTGGGCCNGCAATAGAAGAATATTCATCATTAATTTATGATCTTGCTTTAAGACGAAAATTAATAGGAACTGCAGAATTCCTACAACATTCATCTTTTGATTTAAGTCAAGATGATATGACNGCAAATGATATTATTGAAGAAACTGAGAATAAGTTATTTCAAATTGAAGTTTCTGGAGATTCTGAAAAAGGGTTTAAATCATTTGAAAACGCTTTAACAGAATCATTAACAACTATTGAGTCCGCATATCAATCTTCGGGTGGTTTAGCTGGTCTATCAACTGGATTTAAAGATTTGGATAAAGCTCTAGGTGGACTTCAAAAATCTGATCTCATTATTCTTGCTGGAAGACCNGCAATGGGAAAAACTGCACTAGCCACAAATATTGGTTTTAATGTTGCAAAGAAATTTTCTGAAACCTTACAAAGTGATGATGTTAAGACTGATAAAAATGGCAATATTATTTCAGATGGAAGCGTAGTGGCTTTTTTCTCGTTAGAAATGTCTGCTGAGCAACTTACAACTAGAATTGCTGCAGAACAATCGGGTATTGAATCTAATGAACTAAGAAGAGGTAANATTAAAGAAGATCAATTCATGCACTATGCAAGAACGATTTCTGATCTTAAATCTGTTCCATTTTATATTGATCAAAGTGGATCTATACCAATTGGAGTGCTTTCTACAAGAGCTAGAAGATTAGCAAGGACTTTAAAAACTTCAAAAAATCAAGAGCTTGGGCTTATTATTGTTGATTATATCCAATTAGCGGCAACATCCTCAGGAAAATATCGNGATAGTAGAGTTCAAGAAGTAGCAGAAATTACTCAAGGCTTAAAGTCTCTAGCAAAAGACCTTGATGTACCCATAATTGCTTTATCGCAANTATCAAGGCAGGTNGAGGCTAGGGATGACAAGAGNCCTCTTTTATCTGATTTGAGAGAGTCTGGTGCAATTGAGCAAGATGCTGATATTGTTATGTTTGTTTATAGAGATGAATACTATTTACAAAATAATCAACCTCCCCCCGGAACAGAGCANCATACTTCATGGCTAGCACGTATGGATGAAGTACATGGAAAAGCTGAAGTCTTGATTAGAAAACATAGACATGGACCCACTTCAAATGTTCAATTACAGTTTGAAGAGCGGTTAACTAAGTTTTCTGATCTTGCTAGAGAGAATTATTTACCAGAAAGATTTGATTAAGTGATTACAATAACCAGAAATATTGGAAAAGTTGTAATTTTATTTCTTAGTAATACTGGTGATTTTTTTATTTTCTTTACAAAAATCATTCGGTCTTTATTCAACCGTTGGTACTTAAAAAATATCCTTAATCAAATGGTTTTTATTGGCTATTTTTCTCTTCCTGTAGTTTCTTTAACCTCTTTTTTTACAGGCGGNGCTTTAGCATTACAAATATATTATGGTGGAAACCAATTTAATTCTGAAGCAATAGTTTCTTCTATTGTAGCATTAGGCATAACCAGAGAACTAGGCCCTGTTCTTGGAGGTATAGTTGTTGCTGGAAGGGTTTCCTCAGCNATTGCTGCTGAATTAGGAACTATGAAGGTCACTGAGCAAATAGATGCATTAAAAACTCTTTCAGCAGATCCAATTAGTTACCTAGTAGTGCCAAGAATTATTTCTGGAATTATTATGTTACCCCTTTTAATAATTTTTGCAGATATAATAGGTATAATGGGCGGATGGTTTATAGGNACTCAAAGCTTAGGCTTTAACGGAAGTGTTTATATTCAAAACACTATTGATTTTCTTGATCCTAGCGATATTTATTCTGGATTAATTAAAGCATCATTTTTTGGTTTTATAATTACCATAATGGGATCTTANCAAGGTTTTAATTCAAAGGGTGGTGCACAAGGTGTAGGAAAGGCAACTACAAATGCTGTTGTATCAGCCTCTGTGCTTATATTAGCNTCTAATTATATTATGACTAATCTATTTTTTGCTTCTTAAAATGATTAAAATTAAAAATTTACATAAAGAATTTGATAATAAAAAAGTGCTTAATGGCGTTAATCTCTCTATTGAGAGAGGAACATCCTCAGTAATAATTGGCGGTTCTGGCACAGGTAAATCTGTTCTCATAAAATGTATACTTGGTTTGTTAACTCCTGATGAAGGAACAATCTCCATGGACAATGAATTCATTTTTGAAAAAGGTAAATTTAAAAAAAATGATAAAATAAAAGTAGGTATGCTTTTTCAAGGTGGTGCATTATTTGATAGCCTTAAAATTTGGCAAAATGTAAGTTTTTACAATATTCAAAAAGGTAAAAATAAAAAATTTTGTTACAATGATTCTGTTCTTAACCTTGAAAAGGTTGGTTTAGACGAGGATGTTGCCAACCTCTATCCCTCAGAACTNTCTGGNGGGATGCAAAAAAGGGTTGCTTTAGCAAGAGCAATATCTATTAAACCAGACATTATNTTCTTTGATGAACCAACTACAGGTTTAGANCCAATTAGNGCTGATGTTATTAACAAACTAATCTTAGAAAAAGTAAGAGACATTGGNGCTACCTCNCTTACTATTACACATGATATGTCNAGTGCTAGAACAATATCGGATAAAATACATATGCTTCATAAAGGAGAGATTATTTGGGAAGGAAATAAAAACACAATTGAACAAACTGATAACCCATATGTAGTTCAGTTTATAAATGGTTTTTCTGAAGGCCCCATAAATTAAAAAACAATTATCTAGTAATTTTAGTAATAAAGATTTATTTATAATATTCGATAATTGGAAAAATAATGGAAACTAATTTAATCGATTTAATTTTAATCTTTTCAATTGTAATTTCTGGTTCTTTAGCTTTGTTTCAAGGTTTCTTTAAAGAACTTCTTGCTTTGCTTGGTTGGGTGACAGCATTTATAAATATAAAAATCTTTTTTTCGGATATTTCAAATCTNCTTATAAATATTATAGNCAATGACTCTTTGAGAGATATTTTTGTTATATCTTCTATCTTCATTATAACATTAATTATATGGAGATTGATTTCTATTCCTCTTCTTAAGATTTTTAAATCAACATCAATTGGGTATTTAGATAAATTGCTTGGGTTTATATTTGGGGTATTTAGAGTCTTTGCTCTTGCNTGTATAATTTATATTTATACCCTCATGCCTAATGAAAAGGAAAATTTTCCTGAATACACAAAAAATTCTAGNNTACTCCCANTAATAGAAAGTTTATCAGAAATACTTACAAATAATTTNGATTTTTTTAANGAAAATAAAATTCAAGATATAATAAACGATACAAATAATGAAAGCATTGAAACCGAATAAAAAGTTAATACNTAATGAAGATGATAAATTGCACGAAGAATGTGGTGTTTTCGGTATATACAATCATCAAGACTCTGCTGCATTGACTGCTTTAGGTCTTCATGCACTGCAACATCGAGGTCAAGAAGCAGCAGGAATTGTTACTTTTGATGGTACAAAATTTATATCTGAAAGGCANCCTGGATTAGTAAGTGATAATTTCACTAAAANATCAGTNATAAATCGTTTAGTAGGTAATAGTGCTGTTGGGCATAATAGATACTCAACAACAGGAGCTACTATACAGAGAAATATACAACCTTTCTTTGCAGATTTATGGGGTGGCGGATTTGCTATAGCTCACAATGGAAATATTACCAACGCCCTTTCACTAAGGGATGACCTCATTAGAAAAGGATCAATATTCCAGTCTACNTCTGATACAGAAACAATTTTACAACTAGTAGCAAGATCTGATGCTGATAGAACCTTAAATCGCCTTGTCGATGCATTAATGCAAATTTCAGGAGCATGGGCTTTAGTTGTGTTAACTAATAAAAAATTAATAGGCGCCAGAGATCCTTATGGTATTAGGCCTCTGGTTTTAGGAGAGCTAGATGGAGCAAAAATTTTAGCATCAGAAACATGTGCATTAGATATTATTGGAGCAAAATTTATTAGGGAAATTGAACCTGGAGAAGTAATTGTAATTACAGAAGATGGTGAAGAGAGTATTAAACCTTTTCCAAACGCAAGAGCACGTCCCTGCATTTTTGAGTATATTTATTTTTCTAGACCNGATTCAATGNTAGATGGAAAATCTGTTTATGAGTGNAGAAAATCATTTGGCAAAAATTTAGCAAGAGAATGTCCTTCTNATGCTGATATTGTGGTGCCCGTCCCTGATTCAGGCGTTCCGGCTGCATTGGGATATTCAGAAGAGTCAAAAATACCATTTGAATTNTCTATTATTCGAAACCACTATGTTGGAAGAACATTTATACTTCCTNCGCAATCAAATAGACAATCATCAGTAAAACTTAAACATAATCCTGATAGAAGCTCTATCAAAGGTAAAAGCGTAGTGCTAGTTGATGATAGTATTGTNAGAGGGACAACCTCAGTGAAGATAGTNGAATTAATGAGAGAAGCTGGTGCCTCAGANATTCACATGAGAATAGCNTGCCCTCCAATAAAATATCCAGATTTCTATGGAATAGATACACCGGAAACAGAACAATTATTGGCATCTAATAAAAACTTAGAAGAAATGTGTAAATATATTGGCGCAGATACCTTAGGATTNCTCTCATTAGATGGTTTATATCAATCAATGGGGTGCAGTGAAGGAAGAAATAACGATAACCCTGAATATACAGATCATTGCTTTACTGGTGATTATCCAACAAACCTTAACGACTATAAAAGCGAGAAAATTCAAGAACAACTCTCTCTTTTATCTGAAAATGAAAGTCAAAATTAATTTAATGAACTCAGAAAGTAATAATAAAATTGCTCTTGTTACGGGTGCTTCAAGGGGATTAGGCAAGTATTTGTCTATAGAATTAGCTAAAAAAGGATATGATATAATACTCGTTGCACGAACTGTTGGGGCTCTTGAAGAACAATATGATGAGATAAATAAGCTCGGTGTAAAATCAACA
This sequence comes from Rhodobiaceae bacterium, assembly GCA_002728335.1. Taxonomy (GTDB): domain Bacteria; phylum Pseudomonadota; class Alphaproteobacteria; order MED-G09; family MED-G09; genus AG-430-B22. The sequence continues at coordinate 25,506 of PBXC01000002.1, read as the reverse complement.
ATCGTTCCTTTAGATCTAAATGAAGATAATGCAATAGATAATTTAGGTTTTGAGATAAACAAGAAATGGGGAAGATTAGACNTGTTAGTTTCTAATGCTGCTATNACCAATGAATTGACACCTCTGTCGCACTTAAAGCCAAATGCNTGGAATAATATCATTAATTTTAATTTAACTATTAACTATAGATTGATTAGATCCTTTGAGCATCTTTTAAAACTATCAAAAGATGCAAAGTGTTTATTTATACTTGATAAAGAAGTAAACGAAAATAAGCCTTACCATATTCCTTACTCAGTGAGTAAGGCTGGGTTAAAAAAAATGATTACTATTTGGGCCAAAGAAGTCACAAAAGATAATATAAATATTTATTATTGTTTTGCTCCAAGAATGAACACTTTCTTAAGAAAAANAATTATTCCGGGTCTTAAAGAGTCTGACTTCAAAAATCCTGAAGATGTATCAAAAAAAATCATTGATAATTTATCAAAAACTANNTCAGAAGATGGNAATCTTATAGAGATATTCTATTAATTCTTTTTACTATAAGGATTATCAGTTTTTTTATANATTACCCTNATTGGAACNCCACTTAAGGAATATTCTTTTCGNAAATTGTTAAGAATATATCTCTTATATGATTCTAAAACTGCTTTAGGTTTATTTGTAAAAATAGCAAAAGAAATTGGATTTGANTTGATTTGAGTAATATATTTAAAACGAACCTCTCTTCCATTTTGTGTTGGATGCGTGTGAGATGATGTTATTTTTTCTAAAAAAGAATTAAGTTTGTTTGTAGAAATTTCATTAAAACTTAAATTATATATTTTCAAAANAGTTTCCATTAACTCTTCTATTCCATCGCCATTTTTAGAAGAAATAAAGACAATGGATGCTCCGCCAAACTGTGAGAGAGATTTCAAAGTTTTATCCAAAATTTTATTTTTAGAATTCTTTTTATCTTTAATTATATCCCATTTATTAATTGCCAATATGAATGGTTTTCCTTTCTCCTCTATATAATTTGAAATGATTAAATCTTGTTTATCAAAACCCACTGATGCATCAATCATCAAAATAGAAACATCTGCATTATCAACAGTTCTTAGACTACTTTTAGATGACTTTTTCTCTACATCATCTGTAATTTTAGATTTTTTTCTTAGACCTGGAGTATCAATAATAACATAATTTTTATTATTCCAATTAAATTCGGCCGATATTGTATCTCGAGTCAGACCNGATATCTCACCAACGATTTGTCTTTCTTCCTGCAGTAAGTAATTTGTTAAGGTGGATTTTCCAGAATTAGGGCGTCCTAAAATTGCTATTTTAATAGCAATATCTTTTTCAAATTTATCTTCAACATCATTAGNTTTATTTTTTTCTATCAACCCATATATCGATGATTTAAGGTCAATAATACCTCTATTATGCTCTGCTGATATATTAATTGACTCGCCAAAACCAAAAGAATTGAATTTTAAAGCTTCGTTATCTTGTTTTACTGTTTCACATTTATTAGCTACTAAAATAATNTCTTTTCCGCTTTTACGAATTAATTTTGTTAAAAATAGATCGTCAGATGTTATCTCAGAACGGACATCAACAAGAAAAATTACGGTATCAGCTTTTTTAATAGCTTTTTCTGATGATTCTTTAAGTTTTTTTGATAAATTTTTATTATTTTTCTCTTCTATACCAGCTGTATCAATTAATTCTATCTTAAAACCTCGATCAGTATATGAGTCTATAATATAGTCCCTTGTTACTCCTGGATTATCAGCAACAATAGCTTTATTCTTACCAATTAATCTATTAAAGAGAGTCGATTTACCAACATTTGGTCTTCCAATAATTGCTATAGTTTTAACCATAACACTTTAATCTAAGCTAATTATAAGCTGAAAGATCTCCATTATCGTTTAAAATATAAACAGTATTATCTACTACCAGAGGTGGTAAATAACTAGATCCAGATATTTTATTAGTATTTGTTATTTCACCATCATCAGGTGAAACCCATATAGCCTTCCCTTCTGAAGAAATAGCCAGAAGTTTGCTTGAAACCATAATTGGTCCGCTCCACTGAATTGGGTTTTTCTTTTTCTCTTCATTTCTGTATTGTTCTAACTGTGTAACCCATCTTATTTTTCCGGATTTCTTTGATATACAAACTAATTCTGCATTTGATGTTAGCACAAATAACCAATCTCCTGAAAGCCATGGGGTTTCGGTGCTAGACATATCAATTGTCCAAATTCTCTCTCCAGTTGATATATCTATGGAAACCATTCTACCAGCATGACTCACACTAAATAATTGACCGTCATCAACTATAGGTCTAGCTGTTATAGAGTTGATTTCAGATAATGAAGTAGATGATCCTGTTCGTGAAAGAGAGTCGCTCCAAATTACAGAACCGTTTAAAGGTCGTATTGCATAAATTTCACCAGATGAGTATGGAACAAATATTAAACCTTCACCTGCCGAAACTGAAGTTGATGATAATATCGTTGCAGACTCCAATATCCCTCTATGAGTCCACATTACTTCGCCTAAATTCTTATCAACCGCAAAAAGTTGATTATCATGAGTCATAACAAAAACAAGATCTTCAAAAACAATTGGTGATGATCTGCTTGGTATTCTCATATTTAATTCCCATAACATTTCACCTGAATTTGCTGAAAATGCATACAAATATCCAAATCCTGTTGAAGCATAAATAACCCCATCCTGAAAAGATAAGCCACCNCCAAATCCCTCTCTTTTATTTTCTTTCTTAATAGCTAAATTATTTGCCCATATTTTTTTTCTTTTATTTAAATCAAATGCTTGAATCTTTGAGTCGGAAGATAGAGAAAAAACTTTGCCGTCAGCAATTATTGGCATNGAAATCAAATAGGACATTTTAGTTGATCCTGTTCCTATTTTCATATTCCAAATCCTATTTAAGGAATCTGGTCCAGATATGTTTCCTAATGCATTATCAAGAGATCCTCCAGGATAAAGCCAGTCTGAATTTGTTTTTTCCCGAGGTATGGCGATATTACTTTGAAGAGTTTGAGGGTCAGAAACAAGGTTTTTTCTTAATTTCAGTATAGATATCCTATCGCCTTTTATTCGATCTTTATCTACATCATCACCGCCAAAAAANTTAGAAGATCCACAAGATGTTAATATTGGTAAAATTATTATGATAGCTATTAATTTTTTCATATTATTTAACACTCTCATAACTAGCTATTTGTTCAGAAAATATTTTAGATCTAGAGGCAATATTTCTAGGTGAAGCAGCATCATTAGCAATTTCATTAAATTTCTGAGATGATTCTAAAAATCTATTATCTCTATAATACGCTAACGCAATAATTTCTTTAGCATAAAAAGAAAATGGAGTTACAGAATTTACTATACCTGATAATTTCTCCTCGATATCAGAAATTTCANAGCTTTCCAGCATAATGTATCCTGCCCTTAAAACTGCAAAATCGTTAATTTTTTTTGAAAGGTTTTTATCATTTGAGGCTTTTTCTAAATAATCCAGAGCCAAATTATTTTTACCTTCTTTAATGGCTATATTTGCTAAATTAAATAAAGAAAGTCCAGAATAGCCATTTGACTCGTTCAACAATGACTCGAAAATCTCAATGGCTTGATTGTTATTTTCATTTACTAGAGCCTCTANCGCACTTTCATATTGATCAGAGCTGGTTTCAGAATTTTTATAACCTAGATATTTAGAAAACTCATATCCTCCAAAAGATAAAATTATAACCAGTACTGCACCAATAAGATACAAACCAAATTTATCCCATAAAGCTTTAAGCTGTTTTCTTCTTAGTTCTTCTTCAATTTCATTTTCTAAAGGCTCTGACATAATCTTCTCCAAACTATAAAGGAAATTAGAGGTAAAAATATGTTATAACAAGTNTATGTTTATATTTAAATTAATAAGATATGCAATGGAAATGCAATTANTTNTNTTNTTNNCTNTATATTGNAANNTNTTNAATATTNATAAANCATCAAANCAAATNGGTTTNTTNNCNAGAAANNNTGGNCCNAANTTAGGNATTTCNAANAGAGCNAATCAAAANNTNNNNAANGCANTACCAANCTTAANNAAAAGAACAAAGNTNAGAAATAATTAGAGNTATGTGGGAAAATTTAGGAAGNACANCNGCAGAATTNTTTAANATAAAAACNCTNATNAAAGAAANAANNAGNATAAATATTAAAGGNANNGANATNCTANNAGANAATANAAANAANGGNGNNATTTATGTNTCNGNTCATATAGCNAATTGGGAAATTATTCCNATAGCAATNAANGAGNNNGANNANNNAGTTGGGGCAGTTTTTCGTGAATCAAATAATTATTTTTTTAATAAATGGATGATTCAANAAAGAAAATTAATAACNGAANATCAATTNCCNAANGGNCCTNNTGGNNNNAAAGANATNTTAAATTTTTTAAAANANAANGGNAGNGTNGCNATGTTNGTTGATCANAAANTATCNAATGGNGTNAANGNNAANTTTTTTGGNNNAAANGCNATGACNGCTNCNACNCCNGCATCANTNTCATTAAAATANGGATATCCTGTGNTACCNCTNNNAGTAAAAAGNAAANATNNNGTTAATTTTGAAGTAGAATTTTTTAACAAAATCGAAATTGATAGAACAGGGGATTTAGAAATTGATACACTTACTTTTACAAAAGAAATCAATTCGTTCTTAGAAAAAATAATTACAGAAAATCCTGAAGAATGGTTCTGGTTGCATAATAGGTGGGATAAAAGATTTAATTAGAATTTGATATTTCGCCCTTTAATGAACTATCAGCATCAAAATATGCCTCTTGCCTATCAACAGACCAATATTTTAATTCGTTAAGAGGTATTCTCTTTTCTGTAACTGCACATAATACATAATCTCCTCTTTCCAAAACTTGAAAACTGCCATCACCATAAATTAATTTTGCCTCTTTACTCATTTTTTATTTATCTCTTTTTAAACTAACCTTTATTTTGTCATTTTTATAAAAGTTTATCATCAATTCCTCATCTTCTTTTATTTTTTTTGAGCTAGTTATTATTTTTGATTTCTTATCTTTAACTATAGCAAAACCTCTTTTTAAAACACTGTTATGACTCAAAACATCTAAAAGACCTGATTGAAGCTGAAGTGAATTAGTCTTTTTATCAAATATATTTACAGTCGAATTAATTAGGGATTTTGAAACTTCAAGAAAATCATCTTTTGTAAAATTAAAATTTTTAGTTAGCATATTCGCTTTAAAAGAAACTGTTTTTCTTAAGAATATATCCTGATAATGCTTTATCATTGAAACAAGAGAAATATTTAATATTGAACTTGCCTTCTTATATCTCAAATTATAATTCTTCAACATGACCTCTATCTTTGGGATAGCTTTATCTAGCAATAATAGTGATCTTTCTTCAAATTCAATCTTATTATTTATATAATTTTTAATTCTCTCATAAGAATCTTCAACTGATGTAATTAGGATTTTTCTAACTGGCACAGCCATCTCTGCTGCTGCTGTAGGGGTAGGAGCTCTCAAATCAGCCACTAAATCGATTAAAGTAGTGTCGGTTTCATGCCCGATTGCTGAAATAATTGGAATCTTTGAGTCAAATACTTTACGAACAAGAGCTTCATCGTTAAAACCCCATAAATCCTCTACACTACCCCCTCCTCTTGCTATAATAATAACATCTGGTTTCTCAAGATTACTCTGATCTAACAAGTGAAAACCTTCAATCGCATCTATGATTTCTTCAGGAGATGAATCTCCTTGAACTTTCACTGGCCACACCGTTATATTCACAGGAAATCTATCTTCAATTCTATGAAGAATATCTCTAATGACAGCACCCGTCGGGCTAGTTATCACACCTATTCTTTTTGGTAAGAAAGGGATTTGCTTTTTAAAGTTATCATCGAATAAATTCTCTTTTAATAATTTTTCTTTTCTTTTTTCTAATAAGGCCATTAAAGCGCCAACGCCATAAGGCTCAATATTTTCTATAATAATTTGATACTTAGACTGTCCAGCATATGTGGTAACTTTACCAGTACAAACTACCTCAAGACCTTCTTCAGGTAAAATGTTCAACTTATTCACACTGCCTTTCCAGATAATCCCTGAAATTACAGATGTGTCATCCTTCAAATCTAAATAAATATGTCCAGATTTAGGTTTAGAAACCCTGCCCACTTCAGCTTTTAATCTTATATAGTCAAAATTATCCTCAATTATTCGCTTAATAGAGGTAGAGAGTTCGGAAACAGTATATTCAAGACTATTAATTAAATTATCATTCATCGTGTAGCTTTTTTTGTTCTAAATTAACTTATAATTTTTCAAAATCAATATAATATATATACCATGAATATACTTCTCATAGGCGGTGGTGGAAGAGAACATAGTGTAGCTAAATCTCTTTCTAAAAGTAGTAAAATTACTGAACTGCATTGCATACCTGGAAACGCAGGTATAGAAAAAATAGCAAAATGTCATAATTACGACATATCAAATCAGCAAGAAATTTTAGATTTTTGTAAAAATAATAACATCGATATTGTCTTCGTTGGCCCCGAAATTCCGCTTGTTGAAGGACTTGCCAATTACTTAAATAGTAATGGTTTTTTTACATTTGGTCCAAACCAAAAAGCAGCTCAACTTGAGGGTTCAAAATCATTTACAAAGAACATATGTAAAGAATACAATATTCCTACAGCAGCTTACGAGACTTTCTCAAATTTAGATAAAGCAATTAAATACATTGATAATCATTCAATACCGCTTGTCATTAAAGCGGATGGCCTAGCTGCAGGTAAAGGAGTAATAATTGCAGAAACTAGAGAGCATGCAATTAATTCTGTGAAAGAAATTTTCTCAGGCAAATTTGGAAGTGCTGGCAATGAAATAGTAATTGAGGAGTTTTTAGAGGGCGAGGAGGCAAGTTTTTTTGTTGTATCCGATGGAAATTCTTTTATTCCGTTAACATCTGCTCAGGACCACAAAAGAATCGGTGATGGAGATACAGGTTTAAATACAGGGGGAATGGGCGCATATTCACCTGCACCAATAATGAATTCAGATTTAGAGGAAAAAACTATTAATAAAATTATCAAACCAACCTTAAAGGCTATGAATGATTACGGAGAGCCCTACATTGGAATATTATATGCTGGACTAATGATAAAGGATAACGAACCTAAATTAATTGAATATAATGTGAGGTTTGGTGACCCGGAATGTCAGGTAATAATTCCTAGACTTGAAAATGATTTGGTTGATTTACTAATAAATGTAAAAGAAAAAAATTTAGATAATTATACTTTAAATTGGAAAGACAACTTTGCAATTACTATAGTCTTAGCTGCTAATGGATATCCGGAAAGTTATCAAACTGGGGATGAAATTGAAGGATTAGATCAAGTAGCTAATATGGATAATGTTGAAATATTCCATGCAGGTACTAAAATGATAGAGAATAAAGTTGTAACATCTGGTGGTAGAGTCTTAAATGTAAATGGATATGGAGAGAAACTAGTTGATGCAAAAGAAAAAGCATATGATCTGGTAAAAAAAATTAACTGGCCTGATTATTATTATAGAAAAGATATAGGCTGGCGAGCGTTAAAGGATTAAAAATGAAAACAGAAGAACAATCATCGACGGAGAAATTTACCGGCACCATGCAGGTTCAAGAAAAGCTTAAATTCCCTGAAAAAGAATTAGAGTCTTATTTAAATGATAGCGTCAGTGAGTTTGAAGGACCGCTAGAAGTAAGAGAATTTAAAGGTGGGCAGTCTAATCCCACTTATCAACTAGTAACACCAAAGAAAAAATATGTCTTAAGACGTAAACCTCCAGGAAAACTTCTTCCATCAGCACATGCGGTAGATAGAGAGTATAAAGTTATAACTGCTCTCAACTCTACTGGTTTTCCTGTACCTAAAACATATACATTGTGTATGGATGAAAGCGTTATAGGAACAATATTCTATGTTATGGAAATGGTTGAAGGTAATATTTATTGGGAACCAACTCTTCCTGAATGTGATAATGAACTAAGAAATAAAATTTATAGGGAAAAAAATAAAACCTTAGCAGATCTTCACAACACAAATTACAAAGATATTGGTCTAGAGGATTTTGGAAAACCAGGTAATTATTTTTCTAGACAAATATCTCGATGGACTAAGCAATATATTGCCTCTGAAACAGAAGAAATAATGGAAATGAATAAATTAATTGATTGGCTCCCTAATAATATTCCAGGAGACGATGAAACAACAATTGTTCATGGAGATTATAGGTTAGATAATATGGTTGTTGATAAAGATAATTCAAAAGTTTTAGCTGTCTTAGATTGGGAATTATCTACTCTGGGACATCCTCTTGGAGATTTCACTTATCACCTTATGCAATGGTATATGCCTGGTGATGGAACTGGAGCAGGAACACAAACACTATCAAATACAGATTTAAAATCTATTGGAATACCAACCGCTGAAGATTATATAAAAATGTATTGCGAAAATACAAATAGGAAAGAAATTGAAAATATTGATTTTTATCTTTCGTATAATTTTTTTCGATTAGCAGGTATTTTGCAAGGGATTATTGGTCGTGTAAGAGATGGTACTGCTGCAAGTGAACATGCTGAAGATAGAGCTGATAGAGTCCGTCCTCTTGCTGAATCTGGATGGTTATACGCCAAAAAGGCTGGTGCAGTTTAATTATTTTTCAATAATTTTTACACCATTCTGTTCACCAATAATCACTATATTTGCCATATCTACAAATAATCCATTCTCAACCACACCTGGTATTGAATTCAATAAATTATCGATAATTGCAGGTTCTTCTATTAAACCAATTGATAAATCGTAAATTAAGTTTTCGCTGTCTGTTGTAAAAGGATTGCCATTTATAACTCTCAACTCTGCTGTTCCTGGATAACCTATATTTTCTAATTTCTCTAAAACTCTATTTATTGTTATTTTGTGTTCAAATTTTATTAATTCTATAGGAAGCCTGAATTCACCTAATTTACTTACTTTTTTTGTATCATCCGCAATAACAATCATTTTTTTTGAATTAAAAGCGATAATCTTTTCTCTTAAGAGCGCACCTCCTCCGCCTTTTAATAGTGATAAATCATCATCAACTTCATCAGCTCCATCAACGGTAAGATCCAAGAAATTAAGATTTTCTAGAGACGCAAGAGGAATATTTAATGATTCAGCAAGATCCTTNGTATTTTCTGANGTAGGAACACATANNACATCTAANCCATTTTTTACATTATCTGATAGGATTTTGGTAAATTCATCAGCTGTACTTCCTGTACCCAGACCTAATTTCATACCATCTTCNACATATTCAAATGCTTTTTGGGCGGCTAATATTTTTTTTTCTACAGACATTAAATTTCCTCTGAACCAGCTTTAATTTTGTGTGCTTTTAAAATTCTATCATATGCACCGTTAATAATAGCTAATTTTTCATTTGCCATACCTAATAACTCTTTTGGCACACCATTGGCAATCAATTTATCAGGGTGATTTTGAGCAGCTAATTCTTTCCAAGCTTTTTGAGCTAGATCTATACTCGATCCAGCGTTAATTCCTAAAATTAACCAAGGGTCATCAACTTCTGAAGCCATATGGCTTGCTTTTATACGAGCAAACTCTGCAGATGAAAAACCAAAAATACCCGCTACTTTCTCCAAAAAAAATACTTCNTGTTCATTTACTGGTCCATCTGATTTTGCAATATGAAATAATCCATCAAGAACATTTTCTAGGACTTCAAATTTACCNTCAAATATTTTTGATATTTGCTCTGCATATGCCTCGTATCCAGCTATATCTTGTTGAGCTAGGTTATAAATTTTAATTACATTATTTAATTCATTTTTTGGTACTTCACTTAATATTTCTTTGAATGCCAATAATTCTTTCTCAGTAAAATTTCCATCTGCTCTAGACATTTTTGCAGATAAAGCTATCAAAGCAATTGCAAAAGCCACATCCTCATCTTCTTTATCAATTACATAATGTCCTGCAACAGCACCTACTACAGCACCTATAATTCCACCTATAAAATATCCGGCAGAAGCACCAGCAAGTTTACCCCAAGTTGACATATAAACAATTTATCCTGAGTCGTNATAAATTACTTTCCTTCAATAAATATTTATAATCCGAGCACTGCTTTTGAAATAATATTTCTTTGAATCTCATTTGAGCCAGCATAAATTGTTGTTTTTCTTCCATTATAATATTCTGGAGTAATTGTTGCTGCATATTCAGGTCCAATACTTGGCTCATTAACATTTGCAAAAGTATCTTCTACAAAAGGGTGAGCCCAATACCCTATAGCCTCAACAGCTAGTTCTTGCAGATATTGACCTATTTCGGTACCCCTTGTCTTGAGTATTGAAGACTCAGGGCCTACTCTTTGTCCAGCAGATAAGGCTGAAAAAATCCTTAGNTCTACAAATTCCATAGCTTGAATTTGAATTTCACATTCATTAATCTTATTTAAAAAATCATTATCATCTAATAAAGTTAAGCCATCACCAACTGGTGTANTTCTTGCTATTTCTTTTAGATTTTTAATNCCTCTGTATAATCCTGGTGAATATGCAGTTCCTCTTTCGAACTCAAGCAAGTACTTAGCATATGTCCAACCTTTATTTTCTTCACCAACCAAGTTCTCAATAGGAACCTTAACATCTTCGAAAAAAACTTGGTTAACTTCTTGATGAGGTTCTGGGCTTTTATCAAGAGTAATTAATGGTCTAACCTCAATACCGGGTGATTTCATATCAATTAATAAAAAAGATATTCCTTCTTGAGGTTTTTCTGTTTTTGAAGTTCTAACNAAACAAAAAATCCAATCAGCATATTGCGCCATAGTTGTCCAAATTTTTGTCCCATTGACTACATAATGATCACCTTTGTTTTCTGCTTTACATTGTAATGAAGCTAAATCGGATCCAGATCCTGGTTCTGAATAACCCTGACACCACCAAACATTACTTTCAAGAATATCAGGAAGAAATTTATCCTTTTGCTCTTGCGAGCCAAATTCCATAATCACTGGCGCTACCATAGATAGTCCAAAAGGGATGGTTCTTGGGGCTCCTTCACGAGCCATCTCTGATTCAAAAATATACTTTTGCGTCGAAGTAAATCCTGCACCACCATACTGTTCTGGCCAGTTCGGGGCCATCCATCCTCTTTCATATAGAGCTTTTTGCCATTTTATATGAAGATCTTTACCTGCATGACCATTCTTTGATAAAGATAAAGTCTTTCNCATGTCGTCTGTATAAGTTTCTTTTATGAANTCTCTTACTTCATCTCTAAATTTTATATCCTCATCTTTAAAACCTAATTCCATAATTTCTCCTATTTACCTTTAAAATTTCCATCTCTTTTTTCAAAAAAAGCAGATAATGCTTCTTGGTGATCTTCAGTTAAGTGCATTAAAGCTTGCATATTTGCAGACATTTCAAGCACAGTATCGAAGCTATTTGTGATACCCTCTCTAAGAAGTTTTTTTGCCATTCTTAAGGCATCGGGTGGCTGTTTAACAATCTCTGAAGCGAGTGAATTAGCATCTTCCATTAGTAATTCATGTTTAGATATTTCACTAATTAAACCCCATTCTTTCGCTGTTTCAGGATTTATAATCTTACCCGTATAAAGTAACTCAGCGGCTTTAGCAAAACCTATAATTTTTGGTAATANCCATGCCCCACCATCACCTGGAATTAGACCAATTTTTAAAAATGTAACGCCAAACTTAGCTTTCTCTGANGCTATTCTTACATCAGCAAGACATGCTACATCATTTCCAAGACCAATTGCNGGTCCATTTATTGCAGCGATAACAGGAACTTCAATATTCCATACAGCTCTTATTATTCGGTGTATACCNTATCGATATCTTTCCCTTANAGCTACAGATGAACCGGAAAAGTTACCTTTTCTTTCCTTCATATTTTTAACATTTCCACCAGCTGAGAAAGCAGAGCCCTCCCCAGTAAGAATAACNCANCTTATTTCTCTATCATTATTTATTAAGTCACGNGCCTCTTCAAAATTTTCAGCATCTTCAGGNTCGCCAAGAGGATTTCTTATATCAGGCCTATTAAGTTTTAATGTGGCNATAGAACCGTTTTTTTCAAATTTTAACCATTCATTCATATTTTATTACTCTGCAGATGAATATTTTTTTAAATGGTGGTCAATGTTTCCATAAGAATTCTCAATCATCGACAATCTTTTGAAATAATGTCCAACATTAAGTTCGTCTGTCATACCCATGCCTCCGTGGAGTTGGACTGCGCTTTGACCAATAAATTTGGCAGCTTTAGCAATTTGAACTTTTGCTCCAGAGGCTGCTTTTCTTCTCTCTGCATAATCCTCATCTANCTTTAAATTAACCATATAAGTCATAGATACACTCTGCTCATATTGCATAAACATATCAACCATTCTATGTTGAAGAACTTGGAATTTTCCTATCGGTTGACCAAATTGCTTTCTAGTCTTGCAGTATTCAACAGTAGCGTCATTTAAAACCTTCATCGCACCAATAGCCTCAGAACATATTGCTGCAATTGTTTCATCAACTACCAACTCTATTAATTCAGACCCNTTACCTTCTTCACCAATTAGGTTTTCTTTAGAAACCTGAACATTTTCAAATGTTAATTCAGAAGCTCTACTTCCATCAACAGTTGGATAATCTCTTACTGATAACCCATCACTATCTTTATTAACAATTAGTAAAGATATTCCATCAGCGTCTCTTTGCTCACCTGATGTCCTAACAGAAACAATAAATTTATTTGCCCAAGGGCCACCTGATACAACAGACTTATAACCATTAATAACATAATTATCACCTTCCAATGAGGCTGTTGTTGAGAGATCATTTAAGTTATAACGGCCTTGCGGTTCAGCATAAGCAAAAGCCCATATATCATCTCCAGAAATAATTCCAGGAATGTGGCTTTCCTTTTGAGTTGAATTTGCTCTTCTTAAAAACCCGCCGCATGTTACAACAGTTTGAATATAGGGCTCTACAACTAATCCTTTGCCAAACTCCTCAGCAACAATCATTGTTTCTACGGCTCCAAAATTTAAACCACCATCTTCCTCGGAAAAAGGTAGACCTAAAAGACCGAGTTCAGAAAATTGTTTCCAATTTTCTTGTTTCATTCCTTCTTCAGATTTAACAATTGCCTGTCTTTTATCAAAATCATAATTGTCTTGTATGAAAGATTGAATTGTGTTCCTCAATAATGTTTGTTCTTCACTAAAAGAAAAATCCATTTTTACCTCCTATAATCCTAGTACCATCTTGGCTATAATATTTTTTTGAATTTCATTTGATCCACCATAAATGGATGTCTTTCTCATATTAAAATAATTTTGTGCAGCTCCATGACTATAATCTGGACCTATTGTCAAATAATTAGACCCTTGTCTCTCAAATGCAGGTGTAAGGTATGGATTTGAGTAGTGTCCCACTGCTTCCATGGTTAATTCTGTTATTCTTTGCTGTATCTCAGTTCCTTTGATCTTAAGTATAGAAGATTCAGCTCCTGGTCCTTCACCTTTACTTTCTTTTGCTAAGGTTCTTAGTTCAGTGTATTCAAGAGCTGTTAAATCAACCTCAACATCTGCTATTTTAGTATTAAAATCCGGGTCATCAATCAAGTTTTCACCATCTATATATTCTGATGAAGCAATATCTTTTAGGCGTTCTAATGCTTTTTTTGATCTCGCTACACCAGCAATACCAGTTCTTTCATTTCCAAGTAAGAATTTTGCAATAGTCCATCCCATATTCTCTTCACCAACAAGATTTTCAACTGGAACTTTTACATCTTCAAGAAAAACCTCATTTACCTCATGTCCGCCATCTAAGGTTATTATTGGTTTAACATCAATACCTTCTGTCTTCATATCTATAAGTAAAAAAGAAATACCTTCTTGAGGCTTACCATCGTTATTTGTTCTTACTAAACAAAACATCCAATCTGCAAATTGAGCTAGAGTTGTCCAGATTTTATGTCCGTTAACAATATAATGATCGTCAACTCTTTCAGCCTTTGTTCTCAAACTAGCTAGATCTGATCCTGCTCCTGGCTCGGAATATCCTTGGCACCACCAATCATCACCAGATAATATGCCCTTTAAAACCCAATCTTTTTGTTCGTCATTCCCAAAACCTATTATTACAGGACCCAACATTGTTAAACCAAAAGGTATTAAAGGAGTTGTTCCAGCATTTGCACATTCTTGATCCCAAATATATCTTTGAGTAATATTCCAATCTGTTCCTCCATACTCTTTAGGCCAATGTGGTGCTATCCACCCTTTATTNTATAAGACCTTATGCCATGAGAGCATATCTTCTCTGGTTAAATCAGTTCTTTTATCAATATCTCTCAGTTTTTGTGGAAAATTTTTGTCTATAAATTCTCTTACTTCATGACGAAATTGTTCATCTTCTTTTGTAAAGGCTAAATCCATCTTTTAATAAAATCCTTATATATTCAATTAGTTAACGAAATAGTTTTAAACTTTTAAATTCAATAATATATTCTTAACAGACGTTAATATTTAAATCCAATACCTTTTTGACGCATTTTTTTATATTAATTAACAAAATTTATTTATAAATTTAATGAATATATATATTAATATTTAAGTAACTGGGGTGAATCCAAATGGATAGAAAAAAAGAATACAATGAAATCGCTGAAAGGGTTGTAAGTCATGTTGAAAATAATACTACTGACCAAGCCGATAGTATACTTTCAATTCCAACCTCGGATTATACATGTAAAAAAAGATGGGATTCTGAAATAGAAAAAATATTTAAAGAATTACCCCTAATGTTAGCTTTATCAATTGAGATACCCAATAATGGTGATTACAAAAGCATGGAGGTTGTTGGCATTCCTGTTCTTATAACAAGAGATAAAGATTCTAAAATTCATGCATTTAGAAATGTTTGTTCACATCGAGGAGCTCCTTTAGCAGGTGAAGAAATTGGTAATAGAAATAGATTTACATGCCCTTACCATGGTTGGACGTATTCAAATCAAGGAGACTTAATTGGTATTTTAGAAAATGAAAAATTTGGAGAACTTGATAAAAGCTGCAATGGACTTGAAGCGCTACCTTGTGAAGAATTTGGAGGCATGATTTTTGTGACATTAACGCCTAATCTAGAATTAAATCTAGATGAATTTCTTGAAGGTATGAAACCTGAAATAGAACATTTTGAACTTCAAAATTGGCATTATCATGGTTTTAAAATTATTCATGGAGCTAATTGGAAAATAGCCTTTGATGGATATTTAGAGGGTTATCATTTTTCGACCGCACATAAAGACACAATTCTACCTATGACTAAACAGGGTATAATGGATTTCTCATCATTTGGACCTCATCTTAGAATTGCTTTTGCATCGACAAATATTGACGAAATACATGAATTACCAAAAAATGAGTGGTGGAAAAAAGAAGGAGCTGGAGTAGATTTTGTAAGAACATTATTTCCTAATATTTCAATTTCTCTTGGGCTTGGTATTGGACAAATAGCACAAATATTGCCTGGTAAAACACCAGATACAAACACTACAATTTTGCATTATGTTGCTCCTGAAAAACCCAAAAACAAAGAAGAAATTGCAGAGTTAGACCATTTTATGAATTTTTTAAGAGATGTTGTTAATGATGAAGATTATGCTCTTGGATTAGAAATCCAAAGAGGTTTGGACTCCAACTCAAAAGAAAATGTTATTTTTGGAAAAAATGAAAGAGGCAACCAGTTTTTCCATAAATATGTCGACTTTTTTATAAATGAAAAAATAACAAAACCACCAATCTTATAAATGACTAAAATTGAAATGAATAATAAATATTGGGTAATGCGAAGCATGCCAGAGGGTAGTAATTTTTCAGAATGTTTTGAACTTAAAACAGAAAATTATATTGAACTACCTAAAGGGTCTATTTTAACTAAAAATATTTATCTATCTATGGATGCAGGTACAAGAATGATAATGACTGATAGGGAGGATTCTTATTTACCGCCAACACCAATTGGTGAAAAAATTACAGGCACAGTGTTAAGTGAAGTTGTTGAAAGCGAAAATCCAAATTATCTTCCAGGTCAAAAGATTAGGTCATGGGGTCAATGGGCTGATTATTCCATAATAGATCCTGATACTATGTTTCCAAGTTTGGTTGATGATAGTGAAATCGATCTTGTAAACTATGTTGGAATTCTTGGTGCTAATGGATGGACAGCATATGTTGGTGTAACTGAAACAGGTAGGGCAAAAAAAGGTGATACTTTTGTTGTTTCAGCTGCTGCAGGCTGTACAGGTTTATTAGTTGGTCAAATTGCGAAAATAATAGGGTGTAAGGTTATTGGGATAGCTGGAACTGATGAAAAATGTAATTTAATATGCAATGATTTTGGTTTTGATGGGGCTATTAACTATAAAAAAGAAGAAGTGTCTAATCGACTTAAAGATTTATGCCCAGAGGGCATAAATGTGTATTGTGATCATGTTGGCGGTCCAATTGCTGAAGCAGTTTATGAAAATATGGCATTATTTGGTACTATTGCTATCTCAGGATTACTTGATTATTACAGTTCATCAAAAAGATCACCAGGACCAAAAAATTATGATCTTATTCTTATGAAAAGACTTCGTGTTGAAGGTTTCTTCTCTCCTGATTTTTATCATAGAGAAAAAGAATTCAATCCAATTTTAAAAAACTGGGTAAATGAGAATAAAATTAAATTACCTTTCCAAATTACTAAAAGCCTTGAAAAACTGCCTGAAGCATATCTAAAACTCTTTGAAGGCGGTAACATAGGTAAAGTTGTTGTCGAACTTTAAAATAACTCTAAAACAAATTCACTATTGAAAAAAAACTATAAGTAACCACTTAAGATAATGAAGATGCCTCTTTCAGGGTCTTCATTTGTTAAACTTGCTTATTAAAGGAGTATAAAAATGAGAACAACTTTTGACACAATATGGAGAGATTTATCTCCATTCACTATTGGTTTTGATAGAACCTTTGATACATTATCGCTTTTGGCTAAAAACCAGGCTCAAAATGTGAATTATCCGCCTTATAATATAAGAAAATTATCGGATAACAAATACAGTATTGAGTTAGCTTTGGCTGGATTCGAAGAAAAAGATATTGATATCGAAGTTGTTGGAGAAAATCTTGTAATTACTGGTAAAAGATCAGATGATTCAAATGATAATTTGGTCCACCAAGGTCTGGCAGCACGTAATTTCAACAGAAAGTTTGTACTTTCTGATGATATGATAGTAAAAGGTGCGGCTCTTTCTAATGGAATACTATATGTTGGTCTTGAGAGAGTAATACCTGATCATAAAAAACCAAAAAAGATTACTCTTACTACAAAAGAAAATCTTTTAAAAAATTAATGTCAAAAGGGGGTATAAAAACCCCCTTTTTTTAAATAAATTGCTAGATACTTTGAAAAAAATATATAATCTATGTATATCAAATTTTCAAAGTGAATAATGTCATCAATAGCTGAAAATCAATCAAATAGCCTAAGAAATTATGTTTTAGGTATTCTTGTTGTTGTTTACACATTCAATTTTATCGATCGGCAAATTTTATCTATACTTTTAGAATCCATTAAAAATGATTTAAATTTATCAGATACTTCACTTGGTATGCTGTCAGGATTCGCCTTTGCNTTATTTTATGCCACACTGGGTATTCCAATTGCAAAATATGCTGATTACGGAAATAGAAGAAATTTAATTTCACTTGCAATTGGTGTCTGGAGTTTCATGACAGCCCTTTCTGGTCTTGCTCAAAATTTTTTCCACTTATTGGTTGCTAGAATTGGAGTTGGTATTGGTGAAGCTGGTTGTAGCCCTCCAGCTCACTCTATGATATCAGACTATTTTCCAGCAAATGTAAGATCAACTGCTTTAGGAATTTATTCCTTAGGAATACCATTCGGAATAATGTTTGGTTTATTTGCAGGAGGATGGATTAATGAATATTTTGGTTGGAGAATAGCTTTCTTTGTTGTCGGTGTACCTGGAATTTTACTTGCAATTATATTTCGTTATACCGTTCAAGAGCCAAAAAGAGGTCAGGCTGAGGGAAGATCTGATACTAAAGANCAACCAACTATAATGGAAACTGCAAAATATCTCTTAAACAAAAAATCATTTAGGCATCTTGCTTTTGGCGCTTCTCTTGCAGCTTTTGTTGGTTATGGAGCAATAACATGGCTTCCTTCTTTCTTTCAACGCTCATATGGGATGCAAACTGGTGATGTTGGATGGTATCTTGGCCTAATATTGGGAATACCGGGTGGCTTGGGTATTTTTTTAGGCGGTTATTTATCAGACTACCTTGGATCGAAAGATGTAAGATGGTGTTTATGGATAGTAGCCTTAGCTATGTTCATAACAACACCATTATATTACATGGTGTATCTTAGCCCAACTGCAACTATATCTTTTCTATGGTTAATAGTCCCAATCGCCTTTGGCAACTTTTACCAAGCTACAACTTTTAGCCAAACACAAGGTGTTGTTGAATTGAGAATGCGATCCGTAGCTGCGGCTATTTTATTATTTATAATTAATATTATTGGGTTAGGTTTTGGACCTCAGGCAGTTGGGATATTAAGTGATATATTAAGCGCAGATTACGGAAAAGAATCACTAAGATATAGCTTAATGATATTAACAACATTAAAGCTATGGTGTGCTTACCACTATTATTTGGCAGGCAAATACCTTAAAAACGATCTTGTTACAGAATAAATATTAATCAGGCTTCTTAAGAAATAAAATATTTGTTCTATCTTTATAGGAAATGTAATCCTCGTTAGTCCCCCACTTTTTATCTGCAGCTTTTTCAAGCATGGGTATTCCGCTAACATTTACCAAGAGATAATAAATAAAAAATGGTGAAATTAATGCTAAATAATCCCAATTTTTAAAAATGGGAAAAGCAATAATAGCAATACCAATCCAAAGAAGTATTTCCCCAAAATAGTTTGGATGTCTTGACCAAGCCCACAGGCCATGTGATATGAATTTATCTTTATTATTAGGATCTTCTTTAAATTTTTTCTTTTGATTATCTGCTACTACCTCAATTATAAAGCCAGATAACCAAACTAAAAAACCAACACTGCAAAAAACAAAATCAGTAACACTTAATTCACTTGAATACTTACTTGTAACAGCGACCATCCCAGCCACATAACTCAGAAAAACCCATAAAGCAGATAAGTTCCATGTTAGAAAAAACCAAAAGAAATTCTTTTTCATCTCTGTAAAGCGAGTATCTCTTCCAGATTTTTTTACTCGCCTAAATAAAAAAGAACCAAGTCGTAAGGACCATATTGCAACTAAAGAACAAACAAGGAATGCGTAAAAGTCTCTTACAACAAAAATGAGGAATAATGACAGACTTACGAAGGTAAAACTTCCTATAGCATCAAAATAATGTTCTGTTTGAAACAAATAACCGTGAACAAAAAATATCCAATGAATTATATAGGAATAGAGAAAACAAGCAGCTATTAATGGAATACCATAAAAATCTACACTGTTTTGACTTACACCTATTGTAATTAAAATACCTACAATAATAGANATTAATGTTCCTAAAATTGATGTTCTTAATGGCATCTATTTTTCCTTTATAAAATTAATTACTTCATCAATCACTAATGGATAGACTTCTTTATCCCATCTGTAAAATTGATGACCTTTATCTTCCCATTTTGAGAGAGTAATGTCATTACCTTTAGACTTCATATCGTTTGTAAAATCTTCAATAATCGATATTGGTATCGTTTTGTCATTCGTGCCGTGAAATATAATAGATGGAGGTAAATTTTCACTTACATAGTTCGAAGGTGACAGTTCAATAGATTTTCCTTCAAAAAGTTTTTTCAAATAAAACCAAAACTTTACTCTTCTTTCACTTGTATTTTTTGGTAACTCAAAACCACTATCAAAGAAAGTAGTGTTTATAGCAGGATTAAAAAATATAAGTGCTTTTATATCTCTGATAACTTCGTTATTTTCATCAGGAATCATTGCTAAAGATGCAGCAAGATGTCCTCCCGATGATCCNCCTCCAACCATTACATGATCTTTATCAATATTTAATAGTTCTGCATTTTCTATTATCCATTCATATGCATCTCTTGCATCAATCATTGAGTCTTTAACTTTTGAGTTGTGTTTCAAAGCCAATCTATAATCTGCACTTATGCATGTTATTCCTTTATTAGATATATCTCTGCATATCTTGAATAATGAATACGAAGAGCCAAATGCCCAACCACCTCCATGAAAAAGCAAAACACTAGATTCTGATTTTTTTTCTAAAGGATTGAAAACGAATAATTTTAATTTAATTTTACCTCTTGATGCATAAATATGCGCTTCGTCTGGTTTATTAAAATAATACAAAGACCCATATACAACCTTATCAAAAAAATGCCCGATGAAAGGCATTTGTTTAGGTTTTGTTAATGCTAAATAACTAAATAAAATCGCTAATGAGATGGCTAAAACTAATAGAGTGATCATTGTTTTTTTCATAAATAATTTCTTAATTAGTCAAAATAATTATTTAATCTTTCAAGAGCTTCTGCAAAATCTTCTTTAAAATTCTGAACAACGGTTCCTGCAGATAATGAATGATTCATTAAACCAACACCCTGACCTACCCAATATGTAGCTAATTGTTTTGCTCCCTCATGACCGCCTTGAGATAACTTATCAATCTTTCTCAAAGCAGGCTCACTCACTAAAGATTGAAGTGGCATTGGAAGTGGTTCAGGTCCATCATTTTCCCAAGCATCTGTCCAAGGTGATCTAAGTTGCCTAGAATACTTACCTGTTCTACTTCTTGATCGGACTGTATCTCGTGAGGATGCAGCTAACATTTTTTCTTTTACAACTGGATTTGTTTCCGCTTCAGAAGTAGTAAGCCACACAGAACCGCACCATGCTCCATCTGCTCCCATTGTCATTGCTGCTGCCATTTGACTTCCTGTTGTGATACCTCCAGCTGCCAAAATAGGCACATCTTTAATATCTTTTATTGCATTATATACTTCAGGCACCAAAACCATTGTTGAAACATCTCCACAATGCCCTCCTGCTTCACCGCCTGCAACCACAAGAATATCTACACCTGCTTCTACTTGTCTAATTGCGTGTTCTTTTGCACCAACTAAAGCAGCAACAGCTACATTATGCTTTTTACCAAGATCAAGCATTATTTTAGGCGGAACACCTAATGCATTTGCAATAAGTTTAATTGGATGCTTCATGGCAACCTCAAGAGTGCTTTCAGCTCCCTCTTCAGATAAATTTCTTCCAAATTGAATAGTACCCTGCCTTACTTCCTGAGTTTCTTCAGTTTCAATATCATGTGATGCGAGAATTGAATTAGCAAAAGTTTTATGCTCTTCAGGAACTGCTTTTACAATATCCTCTGTAGTTATTTGTTTTCCTTTTCCCTCATATTTATTAGGTACAATTAGATCAATTCCGTAAGGTTTGCCGTCAATATGATCATCAATCCACTTTAATTCTTCCTCAAGTCTTTCAGGCGGTAAATTAACAGCTCCAAAAACACCCATTCCTCCAGCCTTAGAGACTGCTACGACAACATCTCTACAATGTGAAAAAGCCAAAAGAGGAAACTCAATGTCTAACATTTTACAGATTTTAGATTGCACGAATTATTCTCCTCATTATTAACTAAATATTCTTTGAAAAAGAGATTTCACCATCATCAATACGACCATATCTGATCTGAAAAATATCTTTGAGGAAATTTTGATTATTCCTCCATGGCGCTTTTTTTCCTTGTTGAGGGAAAATATGCAATGATCTTTTAATGTACCCTGATGAAAGATTTAAATAATCTGGATCTGTTTCGATTTGAGTTTTTGATTGAGGGCAAACGACATTGTAATTATTTTTTTTCATATGATTAATTATTCGACATACATACTCAGATGTTAAATCAGCTCCAAGAGTCCAAGATGCATTTGTGTAACCAAATGTACTCGCTAAATTCGGTATACCACTATACATCATACCTTTGTAGGTAACGGTTTTAGAAATATCCACAGCATTATTATCAACAATAAAATCAACAGTACTTAACATTTCTAAGTTAAGACCAGTTGCGGTAACAATTACATCAGCCTTTAATTCTTCTCCAGATTTTAATAAAATTCCGTTTTTGGTAATATTTTTAATGTGGTCAGTTACTACTGATGCTTTGCCATTATTAATTTGTTCAAAAAGATCTCCGTCAGGAACAAGGCACATTCTTTGATCCCAAGGATTATAACTTGGAGTGAAATGAGTCTTTACATCAAAATCAGCGCCAAGCCTTTTCTTGGCTTCTCTAATAATAGCGTTTTTTACTCCTTTTGGATATTTCTTGCATAAACGAAAGTAATATTGCTGCCTTAATATATTTCTCCATCTGATAATCCAATATGCTAACTTCAGCGGCATATACTTTCTTAAGCTATTTGCTAATTTATCTTTTTCGGGAGCAGCAACAACATAAGTTGGAGACCTTTGAAGCATAGTTACATGTTCAGCCTTTTTTGCCATTTCAGGAACAATAGTTACAGCAGTAGCTCCACTCCCAACAACAACAATTTTTTTTCCCGAATAATCAAAATTTTCATCCCATTTTTGAGGGTGAATAATATCACCAGCAAAATCTTCTATCCCTTCAAATTCTGGAGTATATCCTTCTTTGTAGCTATAATAACCTGAACACATAAAAATAAAGCTACAAGAAATTTGAGACAAATCCCCAGTTCTTTTATCCTCAACATCCACAGTCCAGGAATTTGATGAACTAGACCAATTTGCCTTTTTTACATATTTACCAAATCGTATTTTATCTTTCAGATTAAATTCTTCTACAGTTTCATTTAAATATTTTAAAATTGAAGGGGCATCAGCAATAGCTTCTTGTTCTTTCCATGGTTTAAAATTAAAACCTAAAGTATACATATCTGAGTCAGATCTAATGCCTGGATACTTAAATAAATCCCAAGTACCACCAATTTTATCTCTACCCTCAAGAATAATAAAATTGGCATCAGGACATTTGCTTTGTAAGTGGTAACCAGCACCTATTCCAGATATACCTGCTCCAACCACTAAAACATCAATTTTTTCTGTCATCTTTACCTAAATTGTTTATTTTCAATGTATTAACAATTATATAGCAATCACACCACCGTCAACAGAAATTGAATCCCCTGTTGTAAAGGCTGAGTCATCAGATGCTAAAAATAGCACTGCATTTACTACTTCGTCAGGTTCTCCAACCCTATTCATAGGGTGTGAAGCAGCAAATTCAGAAAGTTGTTGGTCGGGGTTTTCAGCGGCTTGGACATATCTTTGCATCATTGGTGTATTAATAGCGCCTGGTTGAACCGCATTACATCTAATTTTATAGCCCATTTCAGCACAATGGAGTGCAACTGTTCTTGTCAATACTAAAACTCCAGCCTTACTATAATTATAAGCTACTACAAATGGTTTTGGTCTAGTTGCTAAAGAAGATGCAAAATTTACTATCGATCCTTCTCCATCTTTCATTGCCTTTACGGCAAACTGACAACCTAAGAAAACTGAAGTTCCATTTATAGCATGCACTCTATCCCAATGATCGATTGTTTCATCCTCAATAGTTGCAGGTTCACTTATTCCTGCAGCATTCACAACGGAGGTAATTTCTTTAAATCTTGACCCAAGATGATCTTCGAGTTTATTCCAATCCTCCGCTTTAGATACATCAGCCTTAAAGAACTCACAAGAATCTCCAATTTCTTCAGCAACATTCATTCCTAGCTCTTCATTTAAATCTAATGTAATAACTGAACCACCCTCTTCAACAAATCTTTTTGCGGTTGCAGCGCCCATTCCAGAAGCACCACCAGAAATAATTGCAAACTTATCTTTAAACCTAGACATATATCACTCCTCAATTAAATTATATCCAATATAAAAACTTAAAATATCGGTTTAATCAAATTAAATTATGAAATGCTTTTTAAATATTATTGTTATATTATTGATTGAAGAGGTAACACTATGAACGATACAAAAAAAATCTTTGAAACTTATTGTGATTTTGTCACGAAAGTCACAAGTGAACCAAGTTTAGATGTAAACTCTCTAAAAGAAGTGATAGAAAAAATTCAAAATGAATCAGAGATTGATGCCCCCAGAATAATTACTGCTGCACTTGGATTAAGCAGTGAAGCTGGAGAATTTACAGAAATCGTAAAAAAAATTTTTTTACAGGGTAAGCCTGCTGATAAAGACAATGTTTTTCATATGAAAAGAGAGCTTGGAGATATTATGTGGTACTGGGTTACCGCTTGTATGGCNCTTAANNTAGATCCGACAGAAGTAATACTTGAAAACCAAAAAAANCTTGAAGCTAGATATGGAGAAAAATTCACTGTAGATCAAAGTGAAGTTAGAGCAAAAGGCGATCTATAAATCTTAATGGATTTTAGCTTAAAATTNCCATCATCTTATCGAGAGTGGAGAGAGTATTTTTTATTTAGATATAAAATATTGAGGAAACCCATAGGCTTAAGTAGAAATACCACACGCGATAATCTAGAAAAAACAAGCTTTCACGTCATGGCTATCAACAAAAAAAATGAAATCATTGGTGTTGGCAGATTACATTTTGTTAGTTCAAATAAATCTCAAATAAGATATATGGCTGTTGATAATAAAATTCGAAAAGTTGGCGTGGGTAGAGAGATTGTGAATAAACTTGAAGCTTATTCTATAAAAAATAATCGTAACATTGTTATTTTAAATGCAAGAGAGGATGCAGTTAATTTTTATTCAAAGTTAGGTTATAAAAATCTTGGAAAAATAGATGTTGGAATTGATATAAAACATTTTCATATGAAAAAAGATATTAAAAATTATCCTTCCATGCTCGTATCGTAGCTAAAACATCAATATCATTCATCTTTGTTTGAGAAGAATATATTTCTGCACTTTTTCTGACCTCTTCCTCAGCTGATCGTAAAAATGGATTAATATTCAGCTCCTTTTCGATTGTAGAAGGTAGTGTGTATTCATCTTCATCTCTCATTTTTACAACTTGATTGTAATATTCTAATAAATCTTTATTTTTTGGCTCAACCTCTATCGCGAACTTTAAATTGCTTAAGGTATATTCGTGAGTACAATAAACTTTTGTTTTTCCAGGAAGTGAGGATAATTTTTTAAGAGAATGAAACATCTGATCAGGAGTTCCTTCAAATAATCGACCACATCCACCAGAAAATAA
>PBXC01000048.1 GCA_002728335.1 Rhodobiaceae bacterium | reverse complement strand
CCAGGCTCAGCATTTATAAATAATTTTGGTATTTCATTTTCTGACATCCATCCAGAATATTTTTCAACAATTGCGCAAACTTCTTCAGGCTTTCCGTTTATTGGTATTTGCCTTGGCCAATCAAGCGTTGGTCTTCTCTCTAATTCATTTAGGAAGGGTTTTCTATAGACTGTCATTTCTTTTTCACTTAAGTCTCTAATAATTGCACTAGGCAAAACACCTTCTATAAAGAGATTCTTTTTGAGAATTAATTCTTCACCAGCATCTGATCTAAATCCTTGAAATATTGATGTCGCATCATCAGGCCAAGATTCCCAATAGAGATTTTTTACTATAGCCTCCATATAGCAAATTCCTTTAACACTATTTTGATTTTCAAATGACCAATTGAATCCTAGTGATGATCCCCAATCATGTATTACAAAAATAATATCATTATCTATATTTAATTCTTTTAAGCAGGCGTCAAAATATTTTTTTTGTACATCATAAGAATATGTATTATTACCTTGATCCTCTAGTTTTTCACTATCACCCATTCCTATAAGATCAATTGCTATACATCTTCCCTGACTCTCTAGATGTGGAATAATATTTCTCCAAAGATATGAAGAGGTTGGGTTACCATGTTGAAAAACTATTGGATTACCTTCACCTCTTTCATGATAAGCCATTTTTTTACCAAGGACTTCTATGAATTGTTTTTCTAACTCTTTTTCAGAAATATCAGTCATTATTTTATTCCCCTTTAAAGTCAGGTTTTCTTTTTTCGGTAAAAGCTTTTATACCTTCTATTCCGTCTTTACCTTTAAGTTGTTGAGCAAATATTTGCGACTCTTCTTCCATTTGGGTCTCCAATCCATTAGAAAATGTTTGTCTAAGCATATCTTTAACTCCGGCATATGCTTTTGTAGGGCCATCAGCTAATTTTCTTGCCAATTTTTCGGCTTCATCATTCACATTATCATCAGGTACAACTGAATTAATTAAACCCCAGTCCAAAGCTTCATTTGAAGATAAAACTCTATTTGTTAACATTAGCTCCATAGTTCTTTTTTTCCCAATTGATCTTGGTAAATGAAATGTAGAACTTGCATCTGGTGTAAGACCTGCCGCTGTGTAGGCCATTGTAAAGTTAACGCTTTCTCCAGCAATTGCCAAATCACATGCTGAAACAAGCGATAGCCCAGCCCCAGCTGCTGTACCACTAATAGCGCCTACCAAAGGTGTATCAAGATGATCTATTTTTCCAAGAGCCGCATGTAAATATCCCAGCATTTCTGCAAGACCAGATCTGATATTATCTAATTCAGAGATAAATTTTAAATCTCCCCCAGCACAAAATAATTTTCCTTCACTTTTAAGTAAAAGTGATCGTACAGGTGCGCCTCCTTCACATTCAATTGCAACATTTAAGAGGTCTTTGGCCATTGGAATATTAATTGCGTTTGCTGCTTCAGGTCTATTTAAAGTAATGATACCTAGACCCTGATCGATATCGAATTTTAAAGTTTCATAATCCATGTTTTATCCTCAAAAAAACTATAATGTTGAATCATCGAGGCAAGGTCAATAGCTTAATTACATTGGTTTATTGGGCTTCAGCCTGAAGGGGCATAAATAATTTTGATGCTTTATAAAAACACAAAGCTGCTATTGGATACAAAATTATCCCTATCGAAAGTAGAGAGTATCTAATGCCAGTTTGGTCATATCCATTAGCTTCGTTGAATATAAAATCATTAAAGAAACCTAAAGCGAAAGGTCCAAGAGCAAATCCTATAACATTTGCACTTATATAATAAATTGCAGCAGTTCTGCCTCTGAGATTAACAGGTGAGGCACTTTGAAACGCTGCTCCATATAATCCAGGCCCACAAGACATAAATAAGATCATACCTGCCAAACCAATTTGAGAATAAAGAGAGTTAGTAGAAAGTGTGAAAAGTAAAAGTGAAAACCATAATAAAATTACAAATATTCCAGCTATTCTGAGATGAGCATTAATAATACCTTTTTCAATCATCCTGCTAGCTATTATTCCTGCTCCAATACTTCCTCCAATACCAAGAAAAATATTAAATATGCCAAAATTTTGACCAGCAATTGTTTTAGGAATATCATGAACTCTTACTAACATTTCTATTCCCCAAGCTAAAACTGAATACCCAACTAGCCCTGTTATAGTTACTCCAATAAACATTAGAAGAAAAAATTTCCACGCCTTTTTAAAAAATGGCATAAATGCTCCTGCTTCTTCTTTTTCAATATTTGTTTCTGGAAAAGGTAAAAATTTTAGAGCTAATGCGAAGAGCAAACCAGGTATAGCAAATAAGAAGAAAGTTAATCTCCAATCAGAAAAATCAGAAAAAACTCCTAGATAGGGTTTTACAAGGTCGATATTTGTAATAATGGCAGCACCGCCCCAGCCAGCAAGAGCAGAGCCTAAAAATGGACCGGTTCCCCATATACCAAGTGCCAAGGGCAGTTTTTCTTTTGTAAAATATGCTGCGAATACAACTAATGCGATTGGTCCTAAAGCCGCTTCCCCAACACCGACTCCAATTCTAAAAATAATTAAATCCCAGAATTGCTGTGCAATACCGCAGAGTCCTGTGAGAACACTCCACATAATAATAGCAAAAATAAGAACATTTTTTCTATAGGAGGTATCGGCTAATCTTCCAAAAATTACTGTAGCAATCCCAAAAAATATTGCAAAAACAGTACCAAATAGGAAACCNATTTCAGCATCTGTTAATAATAANTCAGCTTTCAATTCAGGTATCATTATGGATGGAAGTTGCCTATCGGCAAATGAATAAGTATTAATTGCTGTCAGTAAAAATGCAGCAGTCCATGCAAGNCTTGATGAAATTATTTTTTGCATAAATTGTTAAAGTATTAAGAATTTCTTCCTTTATATATTGAAGCCCTNGGTTTTGCTAAAACTTTTTGAACCATAGGTTCAAATGCCTCAAGCGGCATAGATTCATAATCTTTATCAAATGCACATTGATCGTAAAGGTGACAAAATTGAGCAGTGTATTCAAAGTGTTCATGTCCACGAAATTGTTCNCGCATNTCTTTATCTAATCCAAGATGTTCGAAGAAATAGTAGCCTTGAAAAATACCATGATGATTAAGCATCCAATGATTTTGTTCGGAAACAAANGGTTTTAAAATAGCAGCACCAATTTCGGCGTGATTATAGGAGCCAAGTATGTCTCCAATATCGTGAAGAAGTGCACATACTACATATTCTTCATCTCTATTGTCCTTGTANGCTTTAGTTGCTGTTTGTAANCTNTGCTCTAATCTATCAACAGCAAATCCTCCATGNTCATCTCTTAGCATTTTCAAATGATCAAGAATTCTATTTGGNAAATCTGCATTAAATCCNGTTGCGTAGCTACCTATGATTTCCCAATCTTCCTTGGTAGACTCNGCCATTGTTCTATATGANGCTCTTTGCTTTTCCACTTTTTTATCCATAGCTCTTCCCCTTTTAAGCTAAAAAAGACTTTATTTANATATAATCTATATTATTTGTTAATATATTGGAAAATAAAATGAAAAAAAATATTTTAACCGTTACATTTCTNTCAATATTTGCTTTTACGAGCTGTACGACTATTGATTCCATAAAACCANCAAGNGATATTATAAAGACATCACCTGATACTGTAAGATCAACAAATTCAGGNCCNGTTATAGGANCTGAAGGAGAAGANGGTATTCANATATGGTTAGGGATCCCNTATGCAGANCCACCTATAGANAAATTAAGATGGAAAGCTCCAAGAAATGTAAGTTCATGGGATAAAGTTTATGAAGCCATAAATTTTGCNAGCCCTTGTGTNCAAATTCAATCATCTTTAACTGGTGGTGGGTTAGCTAAACCTGGAGATATAGTTGGAAATGAAGATTGTTTGTATCTCAATATATATGCTCCAGCATATACAATAAATTCTGTTCCAAATGAAAATAATAAACTTCCTGTGATGGTATGGATTCATGGAGGAGGCAATACCAGCGGTATGACTTCTGAATATAACCCACAAAAATTGGTAGCATCTCAAAATGTAATAGTAGTTACTATTTCATATAGATTGGGAATATTTGGATGGTTCTCTCATCCTGAATTAAGAAATANATCNGNTGGTCTTGANGCCTCAGCAAATTTTGGANTNTTAGANCAAATTAAAGCNCTTGAATGGTTAAGAGATAATATAGAAAATTTTGGTGGCGATAGTAATAATATTACAATATTTGGTGAAAGTGCAGGTGGCCAAAATGTTATAGCNCTTTATGTTTCACCTATAGCAAAAGGTTTGTTCCACAAAGCAATATCTCAATCAGGTGGAATTACTCTTACTTCAATTGAAGATGCAGAAGAGATAGATAGGATCTCTTATCCCTTAAATGGAAATTATAAATATAGACATAAAACAACAAAAGAATTNATTAATAATCTTTTAAACAAAGGAATAATTAATACTCATCTTAATGAGACAGGAAATATTGAAGAATTAATCAATTTGAAAGCTACTGATTTAATGCTCAGTTGGACAACTGGTGAAGTATGGGAAGGTACAACTCAAATGGCTAGAATTATTGGCGATGGCTATGTTCTTCCTAAAGATAGTATTCTAGATGCATTAAAAGATAAAAATAGACATGCTAATGTACCAATTATTCTCGGTGTTAATAAAGATGAAAATAAAACATTCAATCTTTTTAATGAAGAATTAGTTACCAATATTCTTAATATTACTTTNATAGCTAAGGATCCNTTTTTCTATGATTTGAAATCTGATTATCAAAGTTTAGCTTGGCGTTCAAATGCTGTAGATACACCTGCAGATGCAATAGTTGGAGGAGGTTATCCAAATGTCTATGCCTATCGATTTGATTGGGATGAACAACCAAGTATTTTAGGTATGGATTTTTCTTTTTTATTAGGTGCAGGTCATGGTTTAGAAATCCCATTTGTTATGGGTGATTTTGATTTTGGAAGGCAAACTAGATTTCTTTTCACTAAAAAAAATGAGCATGAAAGAAATAAATTATCCAAAGTAATTATGCAGTATTGGACGAACTTTGCCAAAGAAGGTTATCCAAGCAATGAGTCAGAAAATATTACTCCTTGGAATAAATGGCCTAAAGGTGGAATTAATCAAAATAGAATAATGATTTTAGATACTGAACAATCAAATGCGCCAAGAATGAGCAATGGATATGCGCCTCACAATAAACTAGTCAGTATTTTTGAGAGTGATGAAAGATCTCTCAAGGTTGATAACAAATGTTATTTTTTGGAAGATGTATATTCTTGGGTTGATAATTGGAAAATCAAAAATAATGTTTGTCAGTAAGGAANNTTTTTATGAAATATGATTGTTTATTTATCGGTAATGCGATTGTTGATATTCTTACTGATGTAAGTTTTGAGTTTATGANTGATCAGGGTATTGANCCAGGATCNTGGAGNCCTGTTGAAAAAGACGAAATTGAAAAGTTACAGAGTTTAATNCCTGATAATAAAGTTGCNTCNGGNGGATCTGCAGCAAATTCTGCNGTTGGATTTTCTTTTCTAGGCGGATCATCAGCTTTTANTGGAAGAGTAAAAAATGATACTTTAGGTCTNGAATATATAAAGGATATGGATGATGCGGGGGTAAAGTTTACATCAAATCCATCAGAATCAGGTTTAGATACTGGAAGATGTTTAGTTTATGTAACACCTGATGCCCAAAGATCTATGAGAACTTATTTAGGCGCGGCCTCTCAACTTTCTCCAGATGAGATTGATGAGGAGAGCATTATAAATTCATCAATAGTTTATCTTGAGGGATATTTGTGGGATGAAGATTTGGCTAAATCTTCATGTAAGAAAGCTCTAGAATTAGCTAAAAAGAATAATGTTCAAACAGCTCTAAGTTTGTCTGACTCATTTTGTGTAACTAAGTGGCATGATGAAATTTTAGAGCTATCAAAAAATGNAGATATTTTATTTGGCAATGAAGAGGAATTTAAAGCTTTGTTTAAAACAGATATATTGTCTGATGCAATTTCAGCTGCAAGGTCACAATTAAAATTATCTATAATCACTCGAGGNCATAATGGTTCTATGGTTATTTCTGAATCTCAAACCGATGAAGTTGTTGCTTATCCTCCAGATAAATTAGTTGATACAACTGGNGCAGGCGACTTATATGCTGCTGGTTTTTTATTTGGTTTAAGTAAGGATATGCGCCATCATGAGTGTGCTAATTTAGGCTCTTATTTATCATCTAAGGTTATTTCCACACTCGGACCTCGCACTGATAGAGACATTAGAGAATTAGCTATTTCAAAGGGTTTATTATCCTAGTTTTTTTTGATAAATTGTATTAAGGATTTTGAGAGANTAAGATGCAATTACCNTTACCGACTTCTGATCAAGCTTTACCTGGAAGGGACATTCCAATTCAAGTAAGTGAGANTCATTTTGTAAATGGAAACCTTATAAAGCCACCNTTTGAAAATGANATTGAATTTGCTGACTTTGCTTTAGGTTGTTTTTGGGGTGCAGAAANAAAATTTTGGGAAATTGAAAATGTTTATTCGACCGCTGTTGGTTATATGGGTGGATTTACACCTAATGCAACTTATGAAGAAGTTTGCTCAGGTTTAACAGGCCATACTGAAACAGTTAGAGTTTTTTATAAACCTAGTTTAGTAGATTATAAAATTTTATTAAAAACCTTTTGGGAGGCCCATAATCCAACACAAGGAATGCGCCAGGGAAATGATATTGGTACTCAATATAGGTCAGCAATATTTACACATTCAAGCGAACAAAAAAAATTAGCTGATGAATCTATGAAGATATTTAGTGCTCAACTAAAAGAACATGGTTTTTCAAACATAACAACTGAAATTGCTGAAGCAAATGAATTCTTTTATGCTGAGGATTATCATCAGCAATATCTTGCTAAAAATCCAAACGGTTATTGTGGTTTAGGTGGGACAGGGATTTCATGTTCACTTGATTAAAAGTACTTGAAAAAAAAATAGTTAGATTATATTTATATATCGCTATCGTAGAAATTAATTTCCGATAGTTAATTTTACTAATAATAATAAAAAAATTTTAAAGAGTTATTTTGTTTAGGAGAAAAAATGTCTTTAAGAATTAATTCTGATGCACCAAATTTTGAGGCGGAAACTACAGAAGGAAAAATAAATTTTTATGATTGGGCGGGNGAAAAATGGGTTGTTTTGTTTTCTCATCCAAAGGACTTTACNCCTGTTTGTACAACCGAATTAGGNTATGTTGCTGGTTTAAAATCAGCTTTTGATGATAGAAATTGTNAGATTATNGGACTTAGTGTTGACCCGGTTGAAAATCATAAAGAATGGGCANTTGATATAGAAGAAACCCAAGGCAACAGGGTAAANTTTCCAATGATAGGGGATCCTGAATTAAAAATAGCTAAATTATATGATATGTTGCCGGAAACTGAGGGTTCAACATCTGAAGGAAGAACAGCAATTGATAATGCAACTGTAAGATCAGTATTTATTATTGGTCCAGATAAAAAGATTAAGGCTATGATTACATATCCAATGAGTACAGGAAGAAATTTTGATGAGGTTTTAAGATTGCTTGACTCATGTCAGCTTACNGCAAAGCATCAGGTTGCNACACCAGCTAATTGGCTTAATGGTGATGATGTTATAATTGTTCCAGCTGTTAATGATGAAGAAGCAAAAGNTAAATTTCCCGAAGGTTGGAAAGCACCAAAGCCTTATTTAAGAATAGTTAAACAGCCTAAAGATTAATTTTTAAAATTTTGATTCTAACATAAGATAGAATTCTCTTTTTTGGCCTACAAAATATCTGTAGCTTCCAAAAGCGAAATCTGCTCTATTCGCATAACTCTTATCTGTAATATTATTCACATAAATACCGATNCTTAGATTTTCATTAATTGGTGTTTTTGCCCTTAAATTAAAAACATTATGTCCTTTATAAAAATGGGCATTTCTNTCATCAACTGGGTAGCTGTCTATTTTTTCCCATTCNAGTTCAATTCTTGTTCTTTCTCTTGGTGTGAATATAAATCTTGTATTAGCTAATAGTTCAGGAGCTGAATCGATTTGATTTCCTGATTTAATTCCATTTGGAGAATGATCAAAATCATATTCATGTTCTNCAANACTGGTAGAGTTTTCAATTTGGAAAAACTGATTAAATTCTGCAAGGAAATTAATTTCAAACCCTCTGTGAGTAGTTTTTCCGTTTTCGACATTAAAACCTTGGGAGTCTCTGAAAAAGTAATTTTCTTTGCGCATATTAAAGCCTACTAGTTCTAGATTAAAAATACTAAAATTACCCCTAAGTCCGATTTCAAGACTATCAAGTTTTTCAGATTTTGCGCCCCCAGGAATCTGTTTGCTCTGAATACGATAAAGGTCTGTCGTTTGAGGNGCTCTATTTCCACGAGAATAATTTGCAAAAATAGCCAGCTCATCATTTATCTTATGATTAATTGCTAATTTAGGAGAAAATTCGGTGAAATCATCATCCCTATTTGGCGAGACTTGGATTCTACCTTTTGTTCCTGGTTCAATATTTGTTTCATATTCGTAATTAACTTTTTCACCCCTTATCCCTGTAACTAATTTTGTTTTTTCCGAGAGGTTCCATTCAAAATTAACAAAGGCAGCTATAATTTGACTTTCAATNTCATAGTCATAATGAGCGCCTTTTGGATAAGCCAATCTAGGACCAAAAGATACATCNGGTGCAGTTTGGAATTCACTTAATTCACCCTCAGTTATTTCTAAATCAAGGCCAATGGTCATAGAATGATTATTGATTGATCCTTGATACATAGTCTGTAAACCTATGCTTTTATGACTATTTTGCTCTAGAGGCTTTCCAGGAAGGAAATGCATCTTAAAATCCATATCAGTGTATCTTAAATAAGGAGTGAAACTGAGTGATCCATTTTGAAAATCCTGAATAATTTTTAAATATGATCTTATATTATATGTATCTCTAAATGCTTCAGGATCAGGATTTTTATATTTAATTTTTTTGTCTTTGTAAGATTGATAACCTTTAATATAACCCATGGTTTCCTGGTTAAGATTTGTTCCTGATAAAAGAAAAATATAATTTTTTGAATTTTTCTCAGTATTCAATCTGATTAAAAATTTCTGCTGTCCGTAATGTGGTTTATCGAATTTATCTGAATTTTGTTCAGTATAGTTATTAGTATAGCCATTATCTTCTTTCCATAGAAAATTAAAGAGTAAATTACTGTTTTCTAATTCTCTATAGGTACTGGAATTTAAAAAGATTTTATTTTTTCCTGCACGAATGTTTAACTTATTATTGTAGTTTGCATTTTCTTTTTCTGTTATTACATTAACTAGGCCATGTACAGCATTTGATCCATATAGAACTGATCCAGGGCCTCTAATAACTTCAGTTCTTTCTGAAATTTCGATATTTGATTCCATCAGCCCATTAACATTCGAAAACCCTGGGGATCTAAGA
>PBXC01000047.1 GCA_002728335.1 Rhodobiaceae bacterium | reverse complement strand
GGGTAAATAGTCAAATTTAACCTGTTATCCTTGGTTGAATAATTTTGTATATTGCTTTTTCTATCAGCAAGATATCCATAAGTATCCAAATTCTTAAGGCCCAAGTCTATCAACCTATCCTCAAGATGATTTAATCTGTCTAAACCCCAGTAACTTTCGCCTTCATAATAAAAAGATGAACTACTATAGTAGCCATTTTCTTTTCGAAATTTATTTCCTTTTTCTATTACTAAATTTGTTTCCTTGTTTAATTGAGAAGGCTCAATAGTAACATCATTGATATTCTTTCCATCCTCGAACCATAAGCATTCCATTATATCAGAGGCTAGTTGAATAAAATTAGCTTGTGTACAATTTGACAATATTTTATTAGCTGAATCTATATCAGTTTTTGAGGGATAATTTGAAATTTTTCGTTCTTGTCCATACCATTTAGCAATATTTCTTACATCATTTAAACAATGAATTTGAAACATATTTGGCTCAGGTATAGTTTTTCCTGGGGGATTACCTACTAAGATACACTCCAANTCTATTNGATAAGATTTTTTAATCTTCTCCAATATTGGTAAAACCAAAATAGAATAAGGGTCATCAANCTGATGATAATAAAATACCTTATGAGGTCTATTTTCAGAAATTCTTATTTCTTCTCTTTTTCTCCTTTCCTGAATCATTAAAGATTCGCTTGACCAATTCATCATTAATTTATTTCTTGTTCTAGCGAGAAATTTATTTTGGAGATAATTGCTGATATTTGTTAACATTGAAAAAGTATAAAATATTGACATAATTTATGTCAAAATTTAAATTTTATACACATTTAAACANACGATAATGAAACCAATTANAAATAATTTAACTGAAATATTAAACATTGATTATCCNATTATCCAAGCGCCTATGGGATGGATTGCTCGATCACAATTAGCTTCTGCTGTTTCTGAAGCCGGAGGATTAGGAATAATTGAAACATCGTCAGGTGAGTTAGATGCTATAAGAGAAGAAATTAAATTAATGCGTGAAAAAACANAAAAACCTTTTGGTGTAAATATTGCGCAAGCGTTTGTTCGAGATCCAGACATAGTGAATTTTATTATTGATCAAGGCGTTAAATTTGTAACAACATCTGCAGGTGATCCAAATAAATATTGTAGCGATCTAAAAGAAGCTGGTCTTACTGTTTTTCATGTTGTTCCTTCACTTTCTGCGGCATTGAAAGCTATCGAGGCTGGTGTAGATGGTTTAGTGGTTGAAGGTTTTGAAGGAGGTGGTTTTAAAAGCCCTAATGGGGTTGCATCAATGGTTCTTCTTCCTTTAGTTTGTTCCAAAGTTAATATTCCAATTATTGCTGCTGGTGGATTTGTTGATGGAAGAACAATGGCTGCTGCTTTTTCTTTGGGCGCACAAGGGATTCAAATGGGCACAAGAATGGTATCATCAAAAGAGTCACCTGTTCATAGTAATTGGAAACAGGCAATATTGTCTGCTGATGATCAATCTACTGTTTTATTAAATCGATTTTCAAGTCCGGCTTTGAGAGCTCTTAGGACAGAAAAAACAAATAGTCTTGAAAAAAATGACGATATTAATGCAATGCAAGAATTCGGAACAGCTCTTGATCTCTATTTTGGTGGAGATATGGAAGCTTCTATTGCCTTAACAGGACAAGTAGCTGGTAGAATAGATAAAGAAAAATCTGTTAAAGATATCATCAATGAGACCATGGATGAATTCTACTCAACTATAGAAAGTTTTAATAACTTATCCTGAAGAATTAATCTGAAAGCTTAAGCAATTGCTTACCGAAATTTTTACCTTTAAATAAATTAGCTAGTGTTTCCGGGCAGTTTTCCAGTCCTTCAGCAATATCTTCTTTATAAGTAATTTTTCCTTCAGCAACCCAACCTGCTAATTCCATTATTGCGTTTGGAAATTGTTCGGCATAATCAATAACTATAAAGCCTTCCATTTTTCCTCTTTGAATAATTAAATTGAAAATTGTAGATGGACCTGCTGCTAATCTTTCCATTGTATATCCTGAAGAGATTCCACCACACATAACTACCCTTGCTTTTTGTGCAATATTCCCTAATGCATACTCAAGAATTGGGCCTCCTACATTATCAAAATATATATTAAGTCCCTTTGGAGCTAATTCTGTAATTCTTGCCGCAACATCTTCACTTTTATAATCTATACAGCTATCAAAGCCAGCCTCTTCAACAACCCATTTACATTTTTCAGGACCACCAGCAATGCCTATAATATTACTTGCACCTTTTATTCTTGCTATTTGACCTGCAACTGAACCTGTAGCGCCAGCTGCACCAGAAATAAGAACAGTGTCATTTTCTACAGGCTTTCCAATATCAAGCATACCAAAATAAGCAGTTAAGCCAGTGATTCCATAAATACTTAAAGCTGATGTTGGAGAAATACCTTCGGGAAGCTTTTGTGGAGGCATAAAACCTGCTCCTTCACCTGAAATGGCGTATTCTTGCCATCCAAAAGATCCTTGAACAATATCGTCTTCAGAAAAATTTTGATTTTTAGACTCTACCACTCTTCCTACAGAACCCGCTCTCATAACCTCACCAATTTGAACTGGCGGTATATATGAAGGCACATCATTTAACCAACCTCTTTGAGTAGGATCAAAGGACAAATATAAATTTTTAACTAAGATTTCTCCATCCTCAATATCCCTAACCTCTTCTTCGACAAGCTCAAAGTTTTCTGAAGAAACTTCATCCATCATAGGTCTTGATTTAAGCTTTAACATTTTATTGATTATTTGATTTCCCATAAATTTTCCCCGATATATAAAAATACAAATTGAAATAAATCATAAAAATAAATTAAATACTATTCTTTTATAATTTAAAATTTGTGAATAAATTATTTAATAAAAGTTAGAAAAATGAAAAATATTTTTTCAAATATAAATAATGGCCTGTTGATTGGTTTGATATTGTTTTCAATTATAATCATCTCGCCCAAACCAAGTGGTTTAAGTTACGAGGCATGGTATGTGGCAGCTGTTGGAGTTTTAATTGCAGTTTTATGGGCTTCAGAAGCTATTCCTTTATTTGTAACAGCTTTATTTCCGTTAGTGTTTTTTCCCTTACTTGGAATTTCAACATTTGCCGAAACGGCAATACCATATGCAAATAAAAATATTTTCTTATTTTTAGGAGGATTTATTCTTGCTCTTAGTATTCAAAAATCAAATCTACATGAGCGTATTGCGTTAAATATTCTGCGTTTTGCTGGAAAAAGTGGTCCAAGTCTGATTGCAGGTTTTATGTTTGTTAGTGCTTTTTTGTCAATGTGGATGATGAATACTTCAACAACATTAATGTTGCTTCCTATAGGTATTTCTGTTGCACATATAATAAATGAACAAAATCAAATTAAAGAACAAAACTCTGACTTTGCTAAGGCTTTACTTTTAGGTATTGCACATGCAGCAAGCATTGGTGGAATGGCAACTTTAGTTGGAACTGCTCCAAACGCTATTTTTGCAAGCTTTATTGAAACTAATTATGGAATTGAAATAAGCTTTAGAGAATGGATGACAATTGGCCTACCTGTTGTAATTTTTCTTCTCCCTCTATCTTGGTTAGCATTATCAAAGATAGTTTATTCAACTGACTTTTTGAAAGGTGATGAGACCGCAATGCATCTTCAATCGCAGTACAAAAAATTAGGCCCGATGACAGTTCCTGAAAAAAGAGTTGCAATTATTTTTACAATAACCGCATTGTCATGGATGCTCAGAGATTTACTTCAACTAATTCCCTTCCTTAGTAATTTGACTGATCATGTTATAGCTATGATATCTGCAATAAGCTTGTTTCTTATTTCAGATGGAAGTAAAAATGGAAAATTAATGGACTGGGATACAGCGCAAAAAGTTCCATGGAATCTTTTGATTTTGTTTGGCGGCGGTTTAAGTCTTGCAAATGCCGTTGCGTCAACAGGTTTAGCTGCATGGCTAGGAAATGGTTTAGAACCTTTTGGNGCGCTAGGGCTTATTGTTCTAATTTTTGCNTCTGTAACTTTAATTGTTTTTCTAACTGAATTGACATCAAATATTGCGACCACAAGTGTTTTTCTTCCTGTTATTGCAGCNTTAGCAATTGGATTAGGTGAGGACCCCATAATGTTTGGCGCATCAATTACATTAGCTGCAAGTTGCGCTTTTATGCTTCCAGTTGCCACTCCTCCAAATTTAATAGTTTATGGCTCTGGCTTCATAAGCATTAGGTCAATGATGGTAAGTGGTGTTGTTTTAAATATAATCGGAATCATCATCATTGCATTAATTTCAGTTTTCTTGTTACCATATGTAATTTCGTGATTAAAAATGAATAAAGAAAAAATTAATAAATATGCCTATTGGAAAGCAAACCTTAGAATTGTTTCTGTGTTACTTTTTATTTGGTTCGTTTGTTCTTTTGGTGCCGGTATTATTTTCTCAGATCTTCTTGATAAAATAAAAATCGGTGGCTTCCCACTCGGTTTTTGGTTTGCTCAACAAGGATCAATAATTGTCTTTGTAATCATAATAGTTATTTATTGTTTTCTAATGAATAAACTAGACAAAAACTTTGAAGCAAGTGATGACTAAAAATGGATGTACAAATTTTAACATACATAATAGTCGGCGCTGCATTCGCTTTATATATCGGAATTGCACTATGGTCTAAAGCTTCTTCAACTGGTGAATTTTATATTGCTGGAGGAGGAGTTCATCCTATAGCAAATGGAATGGCTACTGCTGCAGATTGGATGTCAGCAGCATCATTTATTTCTATGGCCGGAATTATTTCATTTATGGGTAGAGATGGTTCTGTATATCTGATGGGGTGGACAGGTGGTTATGTATTACTAGCACTTTTACTGGCGCCCTATCTTAGAAAATTTGGTAAATTTACTGTTCCTGACTTTATCGGTGATAGATATTACTCAAATATAGCAAGATTAGTAGCAGTAATATGTTTAATATTTATTTCCTTTACATATATTGCTGGTCAAATGAGAGGTGTTGGAATTGTTTTTTCTAGGTTCCTAGAAGTAGATATTAACACAGGTGTTATAATAGGCATGGCAATTGTTTTTATTTATGCTGTTTTAGGTGGGATGAAAGGAATTACCTATACTCAAGTCGCTCAATACTGTGTTTTAATTTTCGCTTATATGGTACCAGCAATCTTTATTTCTATATTGATGACTGGTAATCCAATACCGCAGTTAGGGTTTGGTTCTAAACTTGTAACTGAAGAAATATATTTATTAGATAAGCTAAACTTAGTTCTTAATGATATTGGCTTTAATTCTTATACAGATTTTAGTAAGTCAAAAATTGATATTTTTTGTATAACCGCGGCATTAATGATTGGAACAGCTGGACTTCCTCATGTAATTGTAAGATTTTTTACAGTTCCAAGAGTTAGAGATGCTAGAACATCTGCTGGATGGGCTTTACTTTTCATAGCAATATTGTATTTGACAGCACCAGCAGTATCTTCATTTGCAAGATTAAACTTCATCAATACAATAGATAATACATCCTATACTGAAACCCCAGGTTGGTTCAAAAATTGGGAAGATATAGGATTAATTTCTTGGATAGATAAAAATGAAGATGGAGTTATTCAGTATAGATCTGGGAATGCACTAGAAAAGACAAAGCCGCAATTTTCTTCTGAGCGAGGAAAATATAATCAAAGGTTAGTTCTTAATAAACCAACAGAAAATGGAAACGAAATATATATTGATAGAGATATAATGGTATTAGCAAATCCGGAAATTGCAAGATTACCTAATTGGGTAATCGCTCTTGTTGCAGCTGGCGCTCTTGCGGCTGCACTATCGACAGCCGCAGGATTATTATTAGTAATTTCATCAGCAGTAAGTCATGACTTAATGAAAAAAACTCTTAAACCATCAATTACCGAAAAACAGGAATTATTTTTAGCTCGGATATCTGCAGCTACAGCTATACTAATTGCCGGTATCTTTGGTATTTATCCACCTGCTTTTGTTGCCCAGGTTGTTGCTTTTGCTTTTGGTTTGGCTGCTGCTTCAATATTTCCAGCAATAGTAATGGGAATTTTTTCAAAAAGAATGAATAAATATGGGGCAATATGTGGGATGTTATCAGGACTTATTTTCACGGCAACTTATATAATATTTTTTAAGTTCATTTCTCCAGAATACAATACATCCGAATATTGGTTATTTGGAATTTCACCTGAAGGAATTGGTGTTATAGGAATGATAATTAATTTTATGATCGCTATTATAATTTCTTCAATTTCAAAGCCACCTCCAATTGAAGTTTATGAAATTGTTGATAACATAAGAATGCCTGAGGGGGATAAATGACTAAATATAAATTAGATAAACAAGTTCAAGAAAGGCTTGATGTAGTCAATGAATTGAACATAAAAATTGAGGAAATGTCACCAGTTGAAGCAAGACAAATTCCATGGACTGCTGGTGAGGAGGATGAAATACCTGATGTAGGTTGTGTTGTAGAGATTGGTGCAGATGGTCCTTTTGGTCCAATACCAATGTATCACTATTTACCTAAAAATGCTGCTTATGACGATGTACTTCCCTCGATAGTTTATTTTCATGGAGGTGGATGGGTTGTTGGATCAAGAAATGGTCACGATATATTATGCAGGCATTTAGCTAATACTTCTGGTTGTCGTGTTTTTTCAGTTGGATATAGATTATCTCCTGACTTTAAATTTCCTGTACCACTTGAAGATAGCTATGCAGCAACAAAATTCATAAGCGATAATAGCAAAGAGTTATTTGTTGATCCGAAAAAAATTATTGTCGCAGGAGACAGCGCAGGAGGAAATATTGCCGCAGTTTTAGCTATAATGGCACGTGAGGATAGTAGTTTAAATATTATCTATCAAATTCTTTTATATCCGGTAATAGACGGATCAAAAAAATATAATTCTTGGAAAGAAAATTCTGAAGGATATATTTTATCGAGTAATCTTATGAATTGGTTTTATGAACTATATTTGACTTCCGAAGAAGAAAG
The DNA here is from genome assembly GCA_002728335.1 of Rhodobiaceae bacterium. Taxonomy (GTDB): domain Bacteria; phylum Pseudomonadota; class Alphaproteobacteria; order MED-G09; family MED-G09; genus AG-430-B22. The sequence goes on along the minus strand of PBXC01000047.1, from coordinate 316 downwards.
AAATGATTGGCGTGTCTCACCTATCTTAGCTGATAATTTATCTGATTTACCACCTTGTTATATGGTAACCATTCTTAGTGATATTCTTAGGGATGAAGGACGTGATTATGTATCCAAACTTAAAGAAGCTGGAAATGATGTTGAGCATATTGAATATGAAAATGCTGTGCATGGCTTTATCTCCTGGCCGCTAAATATTAAAATAACTAAGAAAGCTATTGAAGATATTAGTAAATCAATAAAAAAAATTATCAGTTAATATATTTTTCTGAAAATTTTGCTATCTCTTTCAGTGATTTCTTTGCTTCAGGAATAG
>PBXC01000046.1 GCA_002728335.1 Rhodobiaceae bacterium | reverse complement strand
CATCATTACTTTTAAGAATGCATTCCATGGAAGAACTTTAGCTACTTTAGCAGCGGGAGCAAATCCCAAACATACTGAAGGATTTGGACCTCTTCCTTCTGGTTTCGAAAATATAGAGCTATCCCAACAACAATTGGAAGAAACGATCTCTAATAAGACAGCTGCAGTACTTATTGAGCCAATACAAGGTGAGGGCGGAATAAGGCTCACACCAAAAGAAGACTTACAAATGATTAGAGATCTAACAAGTAAACATGGCGTATTAATGATTCTAGACCAGGTTCAATGTGGTTTAGGAAGGACAGGAGATTTTTTCTCACATGAATGGGCTGGAGTTGAACCTGATATTATTACTCTTGCAAAAGGTTTAGGAGCAGGTTTTCCAATAGGGGCTATATTGGCTTCAACAGATGCATCATCTGGAATGGTCCACGGTTCTCATGGGTCGACTTTCGGGGGCAATCCGCTAGCTTGCTCAGTAGCACTTAAAGTTCTTGAAATTATTGATGAAGAAAAAATCCTTTCAAATGTTAAGTCATTATCAGAATTTTTATTGACGGGAATAAATGACATCATAGAAAATCATAAGGATAAAATTACTTCAGTGAGAGGAAGAGGTTTTATGCTTGGTATAAAATGTGAAGTTGAAAATACACTGATAGCCGAAACCGCTCTCAAAAATGGTTTATTATTGGTTCCAGCTGCTGACAATATAATTAGATTGTTACCGCCTTTGAATACTGAGAAAAAAGATATTGAGGAGTTTTTCAACTTACTCAATATGACACTAGAAAATTTACCTAGATAGAAATATAATAAGAAATGACTGAAACAAAAAAAGATTTCATTGATCTTACCCAATTCAATAAGGATGAACTTATTTTCTTAATTGAAGATGGAATAAACAAGAAGAACATATCAGCGAAGAATGGTATGGCATCTGTTGATGAAGATGCATGCGCCAAAGATAAAATATTAGCAACAATTTTTGAGAAACCTTCTACAAGAACAAGGTTTTCATTTGAAACAGCGATGTATCAATTAGGTGGGAAAACTATTTATGCAAATATGTCTGATATGCAATTAGGTAGAGGAGAAACAATTGATGATACTGCAAAAGTAATTTCAAGATATGTTGATATTGCAATGTTAAGAACAAATAAGCATTCGACTTTAGAAAATTTTGCAAAAAATGCATCAATACCTGTAATTAACGGGTTAACCGATAAATCCCATCCCTGCCAAGTTTTAGCTGATTTAATTACAGTTAAAGAGAAGATTGGTGATATCGAAAATAAGAGTTATGTATGGTTTGGTCCTGCAAATAATATGTTAACAAGTTGGATACATGCCGCACAAATTATTGGTTTTGAATTACGAATATGTTCACCAAAAGATTATTCAGTAGATAATAATTTGGTGAGTGGTTTTCCAAATATAATTACTGATCTAAATCCTAATGATGCTGCCAAAGATTGTGATTGTATAATTACTGATACTTGGTTCTCTATGGGAGAAGATGACAATGATAAGAAAAGAAAAATTCTTGAACCGTATAGAGTAGATGCTAACAAAATCTCGATGGCATCTTCAGATGCAATTTTTCTTCATTGCTTGCCTGCTCATAGAGGAGAGGAAGTTGACGCCGATGTTATTGATGGGGTCAATTCAGTAGTTTGGGATGAAGCAGAAAACAGGGTTCACGCTCAAAAAAGCATTATTAGGTGGTGTTTGAGTTAAGTTTTATTTCCAAAAAGAACGACTAAAAATAACAAGAAAAGTTAAAAATTCCAATCTNCCAGCCAGCATTCCAAAAGATAAAACCCACTTTGAAAATTCTGGTATCTCTTCAAAGCTGTAAGCTGGNCCAATTAAATTGCCTAGGCCTGGTCCAACATTTGATATTGAAGTAGCAGCTGCAGATACTGATGTTAAAATATCCAGACCAGATAATGAGAGAAGAAATGAAATAATTACGAAAGTTACGAAGAATATAAATAAAAATGTCATAACAGATTCAACGATCTCTAAAGTTAAGTTTTCACCATTATATTTATGATTTGTCACACGATTTGGACTTATTAATTTATTCATAACCTGCCCAGAATTTTTTAAAATGACCTGTAGTCTGAAAACTTTCAATCCGCAAGTAGTTGATCCAGCACAACCCCCAATGAATGTAATTGCAAGAAACACAATAATTGCTGGCGTTCCCCATTCATCATATGAAGTAGAGGTATATCCAGTTCCAGTGAGAATTGATGTAACATTAAAAATAATTTGTCTGAGAGGAATCTGTAATTCAAAATTATTTTGCACCAATAAAAAAACCGCGATTAAAATGATTGCTAAGAATAAAGTTTTAAAGAAACCTGTGACCTGTTCATCTTTAACCAATGCTAAGGGCTTACCTCTAAGTGTTTTGAGATAGAGAACAAAGGGAAGGCTAGAGAGAATCATAAAAAGAATACAAACATATTCTATGGAGAAATTATTATATCCACCTATAGATTGAGAATTAGATGAGAACCCGCCTGTAGCAATTGTTGTCATTGCATGATTTGCAGAGTCAAAAAAAGATAGACCNCAAACCCAATAAAGTGTGGCGCATAATGATGTTAAAAAGATATATAANAAAATTATCTCGGTAGCTAAATTTGCTGTTCTAGGCATTAGNTTTTCTGTCGAGTCAGAGCTTTCCAATTTAAANAATTGCATACCACCGACGCCAAGACTTGGTANAATAGAAACNGCNCTGACGATAATACCTATTCCGCCTAGCCACTGTAAAAGACTCCGCCAAACAATTATACCTTCTGAAGTATTTTCAAGATCATCAATTATTGTAGAACCAGTAGTTGTTAAACCTGATACAGACTCAAAGAAAGCATTAGTTATCCCTGTAACATTTGATGAAAGTAGAAANGGAATTGAAGAGAAAATTGATAAAACAATCCAGCTCAAGGTAACAAGAAGAAATGCACTTTTAGTATTTAATTCACTTTTATTCCCTCTTGATACTAGAAAGAACATTAATCCAACAAAACTAGTAATAATTGAGCTGATAACAAAATTATCCCAACCAGAATTATCATAAATCAAATCGACTATTACCGGAACAAACATAGTGGCAGACAACCCTAGGAGAAAAAATCCCAAGACTGATAGAACGGGTCTTATATCAATTGTTGCAATATTCATTATATTATTATTTTAATTATGTTTTATACTCATATACTNAATTAATATAGTTTTTTAGGATCGCTTAAAAGATGGCAGAAAAGAAAATACCAGATTTATTTCCTGATACAAAAGAGACAGCTAGTGACTTTGATGGAGCGCCAGGACAAAAAGCACAGATTTCCGGAGTGCTACCGGGTCAAATGATCCGCTCGATGATTGAGAATGGTGAAATTTGGTCTCAAGGAGAAATNAATGATGAACAAATTCAACCAGCGAGCCTAGATTTAAGATTAGCAGATACAGCATATAGAATTAGGGCAAGTTTTTTGCCATCAGGTGGTTCAGTAAATAGAAAATTAAAGGATTTTGCTCTACATAGAATTGATATTACAGATGGTGCCGTTCTTGAGACTGGTTGCGTATATCTTGTTCCTTTAATGGAGGCTTTATCTCTTCCAGAAAGAATAATTGCTGTTGCAAATCCTAAAAGTTCTACTGGAAGAATAGATGTGTTTACTAGATTAATATGTGATGGAACTCATGAATTTGACAAAATACCNAATGGTTATAAAGGACATCTTTGGCTTGANATTTCACCTAGAACTTTTCCNGTTATAGTCAGAAAAGGTTCACGATTAAGTCAAATGAGATTTAGACGAGGNAGACCAACAAATTCTGATACTGAGCTTAAGAGATTACACTCGGAAGACAATATTGTTTACGATGGAAAAGTTAATATTTCTGAGGGTCTNGCATTATCTGTTGATCTTAAAGGAGAGGCTGCAGAAGACATAGTTGGCTGGAAAGCAAAGAGACATGCTGGTTTAATAGATATAGATAAAAAAGATGCCTATGANATGGAAAAGTATTGGGATCCTGTTTTTGCAACTGAAGGTCAAAGAATTATTCTTGATCCTGGAGAATTTTATATATTATCTTCATCTGAATCTATTGCCATTCCTCCAAGTCATGCCGCTGAAATGGTACCATTTAAACCATCAGTAGGTGAATTCAGGGTTCACTATGCTGGTTTTTTTGATCCTGGTTTTGGGCATAACTCATCTGATGGTAAGGGATCTAAGGCTGTTCTAGAGATAAGAAGTTGGGAAGTNCCATTCATTCTTGAGNACTCTCAAATTGTAGGAAGATTGATTTATGAAAAGCTTCTTGAGCTACCAGAGCGATCTTATGGATCATCAATAGGATCAAATTATCAAAAACAAGGCCTAAAACTTTCTAAACATTTCAAACAATTATAATATTTTACTTACCATNAATACTGTAGGTAGATATTTCTACGGCATCTTCAGCATTGGAATATTCTAAATTTGTTTTTATATTTTTACTTTTNAAATTTTTATGATTTCTCACATATTCTAGGTAATCAGATGATTTACCCCTTTTTCCAACTAATGCTTCAATAAGATTACCAACATTNTCAGCAAAAACTACTGATTGATCTCTCAACAAACCCCTTTTTTCTATTAATTGTAGNTCTCTTTTGTATANATCTTTCCAGTGGTCAATAAAAATGAGATCAAATTCATATCTGAGAGTAGGAATAATTTTTTCAGAAGGNCCTTCTATAATNATCACTTTATTTTTTAAACCTGCAAATTCGATTATTTCATTNGCTATACTGGCATAATTGTTATTTANTTCGATAGAAATAACCTTACCTTGTGCACCAAGGTTATTGGCCATCAATATTGCAGAATAACCACAGAAACAGCCCAGCTCTAGAATAGTAAGGTTTGCTCCAAGTTTATTAATTTCATTTAATAAAAGATTACCTTTGACATCACCAACATTCATTAAAAACCTTTTCCGCTTTGCAAANTCATCCATTGTTTTTAAGACGCTATCAGGGTCATTTTTATTCGCGTGTTTGAAAACATAATTTCTAACATCGGAAGCTATATCTTCTTTTTTAAGAAATTTTTCTTGTAATCGTTCCTTAATCATACGAATTAAAAAACCAATATTTCTTGGTTTAAAAAATATGAGGTTCATATCAATCCTTTTTAATTAATCTGAATATTTAGTTTTGATTGTATATTTAATTGATGCTGATTCAAGATCATTAATATCAAAGTTTTTTTCAAATAATTCTANTAATCGNAATTTTTCATTNGTGAAATTTTCTTCAACCATCATTATTTCCATAGATAAGGCATAGGCAATATGTTTGGTTTTTTTATCAAGGGATTGATCAATTAATTCTATAATTGTCTCTGGATCATTATCACCACTTAATAATTCAAAAAACATATTTATAGTTTTTTCTAAATCGTCATTACTAAAGTTTTTAAAGATAGGTAAATTATTGATGCAATCCTTTATAAATTGCATCTCTGTGTTTGATATTTCCCCATCTATTGCAGAAGATAGAGTCATGCTATAAATAAGAGCATCGTTTGGATTTAATAATGTCATGAATAAATCAATAGTATCTGTAGCTCAAGAAAGCAAGTCATGGCCTTTCGAAGAGGCAAGAAAAATTTTAAAGCGCCTTGAAAAGTCAGGCTCCAATAGNGCTGTTTTTGAAACTGGTTATGGAGCATCAGGTTTACCGCATATNGGCACTTTTGGAGAAGTTGCTCGGACATCAATGGTTAGGCATGCTCTTAAGGTATTAGATAAAAGNGTCGAGACAAAATTAATATGTTTTTCAGACGANATGGATGCATTAAGAAAAGTCCCAGATAACATTCCAAATTCTGAAATATTATCTGAAAATTTAGAAAAGCCATTATCAGATATTCCTGATCCTTATAANAAATTTTCAAGTTTTGCTGATCATAATAATAATTTATTAAAAGAGTTTCTCGATCAATTTGGTTTTGAATATGAATTTGCTAGTGCAACAGATTATTACAAGAATGGTAATTTTGATGAGACATTATCTAAGATCTTNGAAAATTATGAAGCAATTATAAATATCATTTTACCAACNATAGGTGAGGAAAGAAAAAAAACTTATTCACCTTTTCTTCCTATTTGTCCGGACACTGGACAGGTGCTCCTCGCAAAAGTTTTAGATTACAATACCAAAGAAAAATCAATTTTATATGAGCATCCAAATACGCAAGAAGAAAAAGAGACATCAATTTTAGGTGGTAAATGTAAATTACAATGGAAGGCTGATTGGGCAATGCGTTGGGTTGCATTAGATGTTGATTATGAGATGGCAGGAAAAGACTTAATTGAATCTGTAACTCTTTCAGGAAAAATATGTAAGGCAATTGGAGGCTTTGCTCCAGTTGGTTTCAACTATGAATTATTTTTTGATGAAAAAGGTGAAAAGATATCNAAATCTAAGGGTAATGGTATTTCAATAGATGATTGGCTTAAGTTTGCTTCAAAAGAAAGTCTGATTTTATACATGTATCAGAATCCAAGAAGAGCAAAAAAACTAACATTTGATGTTATTCCAAAAGCTGTAGATGAATACCAAAGTTTTTCGGAAAAATATCCTAACCAGGAAGTAAAAGACCAGTTAAGTAATCCGGTTTTTCATATTCATGACGGTAATCCAATAATAATTGAGAGTCCGGTTACATTTTCACTGATTTTAAATCTCGTTAGCGCCTCTCAAGCCAGCAGCAAAGAAGTAATCTGGGGTTTTATAANGGGGTATTTTGACGATATTTCTGAAGAGGCCAGCCAATATATTGATCAATTNGTTGTTTTCGCATTGGAATATTACAAAGANTTTGTTTTACCTACTAAAAAATATCGTAAGCCAGAAAAACAAGAGATTGAATATCTTAAAACTCTTAAAGAAAACCTTCTAGAGATGGAAAATGAAACGGATCCTGAGAAAATTCAAACTATAATTTATGATATTGGAATGAATAGTCATTTTGATTCTTTGAAGGATTGGTTTTCTGCTTTATATGAAATTCTGCTTGGACAAACTCAAGGACCAAGATTGGGTTCATTTATCATCCTTTATGGTGTTAAAGAGGTTATTGATCTCATTGATAAGGCTATTGAAGGTAAGCTNTAATTNTTTTATTCAAATTTTTTCACGCCNTCAACCATATTAGTCATTCCTGATCCTCTCTTAAGAGGTTTTTGCTGACTTTCATGATATTTCCATCCCGTNAGCCAAGCTATTTCAAAAGTGGCAACAATTTTTCCATCTTTNGAAAAATTATCGATATAAATTTCATACATTCTATTNAAAACATCTTTTCTTAAGACTGATTTATTCATTCTCAGAAGGGNATTTGTTTCNCCGAGTTTTTTTAAGTCGGTTAATAAATTTGAGGGATGTTTATAATAGACAGAATGACGGTCAATATCAGCAACNGGTAGAGAAAAATTTATTTCCTGCATTAATGAAGCCAAAGCTTGTAACTTAGCAAAAGGACTTACTCTTGGACTCATTCCTCCGCAAATTTCNTCCTCGGCTTTAATAAAAGAATAATTGAGTTCTTGCAGNGTATTTTCNCAAAACATAGAGGCTATAAATAAGCCATTTGGTTTTAGACTTCTTAATGTTTGATAAAGAATGCCCGGTACATCATTTGCAAAATGAAGATTAAAGAAACTCATAATTAAATCTAATGATGACTCTTTAAANGGTATTAACTCTTCATCATAGATAATATTTGTTTTATNACTTTTTCCAAGATTTCCATAAATTACATTTTTTACATTTTTTGAAAACTCTAGTTTTGATCCTCGAAAACCAAACGCAAGAGAATTTTCAAACTCTTCATTAATGAGTGAAACTCTCTCAACAAAATCATTCTGGTAGTCTTTGAAAAANATTTTTTGGTCGAAATTACTTATATTTTCTTTTTCTTGCCTAATTTTTATAAGTTTTCTGTTATGCATCAAATAACTCTTTTTATTAAGAAATCTTGAATTTAATTACCAATCTACCATATTATAAGCATAGAGGATGAAATGGATATTATAATTTATACNGGACCTATGTGCCCTTATTGTGAAAAAGCAAAGGCTTTACTGCAAAGTAAAAGTTTAGATTATCAAGAAATATATGTTGGCGATAACCCAGATCTTATGATGGAAATGATTGAAAAAGCTAATGGAAAGAGGTCAGTCCCTCAGATTTTCATCAAAGATACGCATGTAGGTGGTTACGATGATTTATATGAAATTGATAGAAGCGGCGATCTCGAAAAGCTTTTATCATGATTAAATATTCTCTCATTTGTGACCAAGAACATAATTTTGAAGCTTGGTTTTCTGACTATGATACTTGCGAAAAACAATTAAAAAAATCNGCGGTTGAATGCCCTCTATGTGGGTCAAAAAAAATTAGCAAATCAATTATGGCNCCGAATATTCCTTCTAAGTCAAATCAGAAAGCCCCTAAAAGTGATGTTAAGAAAGTTGAAATGGTTATGAATAAGATTAAAAAGCATGTTAAGGAAAATTATGAATATGTTGGTGATAAATTTCCTGATGAAGCTAGAGCGATGCATTATGAAGAAAAAGAACAAAAAGATATTTATGGCGAAACAACAGTTGAAGAGGCAAAAGATCTTATTGAGGAAGGTATCAATGTCCAGCCTTTGCCATCTTTAAATCCCAAATCTAAGAATTAAGATTTAATAGCAGTACCAAGATAATTTACACTTGTGTCATCAGATAAATACCAACTATCGTAAATAGGGTTATATTTCATTCCCATAATGTCAGTAATATTTAATCCGCTTGATTTGAAAATTATTTTCAATTCCTCAGGTGTAATAAATTTTTTCCAATTATGGGTACCTTTAGGTAGCCAGCCAAGAATATATTCTGCACCAACTATGGCTAAACCAAAGGACAATAAATTTCTATTCAGTGTAGCAAAAAAAAGTAGACCATTTTTTTTCAATAATTTTTCACATGACTCTATGAAAAGATTTAAATCAGATACATGTTCAATAACTTCCATATTTAAAATTACATCAAACTTTTTCTTACCTACCGCTAGTTCCTCTGCAGTTGTCATTTTATAATTAATTTCTAGGTTTTGTTCTTCAGAATGAGTTTTTGCTACATTGATATTTTTTTCAACAATATCAATTCCTGAAACATTTCCTCCTAATCTTGACATTGGTTCGGAGAGAAGACCTCCTCCGCATCCAATATCTAATATATCTAGATTTGAAAAAGGATTTTCTGCGTTTGGTTCAATTGAAAAGTGATCAATGATTTTATTTCTTATAAATTCAATCCTTTTAGGGTTAAATTTATGTAGGGCTTTGAATTTTCCTGATGGATCCCACCATTCTTCTGCCATTTTAGAAAACTTTTCTCTTTCTACAGGATCTATAGTTGTATTCATCTTAAATTCTTCTTCACTTATACTTGCTCCTAGGAGTCCTATACATTATCTATTACTTGTCCATATTATATAGAGTAATCTATATAACTAATTAAGGATAAATTTTGAAATAATTTTGGAGATCAAGATGTCACGTATCGTTATGAAATTTGGTGGAACATCTGTTGGAAGTGTTGATAGAATAAAAAATGTCTCGAATATAGTTCAGTCTGTATATGATGAAGGGCATGAGGTTGTTGTTGTTCTATCTGCTATGGCAGGAGAAACAGACCGCTTGATAAATCTTACAAAAGATATTTCCGATGATTTTAATAAGGAAGAATATGATGTTGTTATTTCTTCTGGCGAACAAGTCAGTGTCGGATTACTCGCTGCTGCATTACATGAGAATGGAATAAGTGCAAAATCATGCTTGGGCTGGCAAATTCCTATAATAACATCTAAAGATCATAAGTCTGCGAGAATTGAGGGTATAAGATCAGATCTTATAAATAAGATCTTAGACGATAAAAAAGTATGCGTTATTCCTGGTTTTCAAGGCATAACTTCAGAGGGTAGGGTTTCTACTTTAGGAAGAGGAGGCTCTGATACATCAGCTGTTGCAATTGCTGCAGCTATAAAGGCTGATTTTTGTGACATATATACTGATGTAGACGGTGTATATACATCTGATCCCAACAAAATACCTGATGCTAAAAGACTAGATAAAGTATCCTATGAGGAGATGCTGGAAATGGCATCTTTGGGAGCTAAGGTTCTTCAAACACGTTCAGTAGAAACAGCAATGACAAATAATGTTGCCTTAAGAGTTCTATCAAGTTTTGAAGGCGCTGATAAAGAAAATATAGGCACCATCGTTGAAGAAGAAGATAAAATTAATGACCAAAGAGTTGTTACAGGAGTAACCTCAAGCCTTAATGATTGTAAAATTACTTTAATTGGAGTGAGAGATAAGCCTGGTATTGCAGCAAAAATATTTTCATCTTTATCCGAAAACAACATTAATGTTGATATGATCGTACAAAATATCTCAGAGAGATCAAAGACAACAGATATTACTTTTACTATACCGAAAGATGATTTATCGAATGCAGAAAAAATTATGGACCTAATAAAAGACGATGTTCCATATGAAAGCCTATTGATTGATAGCAATATTGCTAAAATCTCAATTATTGGTGTTGGTATGAGAAGTAATGCTGGTGTAGCTGCAAAAATGTTTAGCGTATTGTCGGATAACGATATAAATATTGATGTTATTTCTACTTCAGAAATAAAAATATCAATCCTTATTAATAAAGAACAGGCTGAAAAAGCTACTAGTATGCTTCATCAGTATTTTATTAATGAAAATGAATAATTTTTTGAGTTTATGAGAGATAATTGATGAGTAATCCTTATGGCATAGATATTAAAAGGAAGAAAACAAGACAAATATTTGTTGGTGATGTTCCTGTTGGAGGTGATTCACCAATCAGCGTCCAATCTATGACAAATACCGATACTCGAGATATTAAATCAACGGTTGATCAAGTAATTGGTCTTCAAGATGCCGGCGCTGATTTAGTTAGAATATCTTGTCCAGATGAAGAATCCTCTATTGCTCTCAAAACAATAATTGATGAAACAAATGTTCCTATAGTTGCAGATATTCATTTTCATTATAAAAGAGCAATTGAAGCAGCAGAATCGGGAGCATCTTGTTTAAGAATTAATCCTGGTAATATCGGATCAATTGATAGAGTTAAGGAAGTTGTTAAAGCTGCAAAAGACAATAATTGCTCAATAAGAATTGGAGTTAATGGCGGATCTTTGGAAAAAAAAATAATTGAGAAATATAAGGGTCCTTCTCCAGCGGCTATGGTTGAAAGTGCATTATTTCATGAAAATATTTTAAGGGATCTGGATTTCCATAATTTTAAAGTATCTGTCAAAACCTCAAATGTTTTACTTACGGTTGAATCTTATAAAGAGTTATCAAAAGTAACCGATGCACCTCTTCATCTTGGTATTACAGAAGCCGGAGGATTGATGGATGGGACAATTAAGTCCTCAATTGGTATTGGTCAACTTTTAGCTCAAGGTATTGGTGATACATTGCGGGTTTCTCTATCGGCTGATCCTGTGGAAGAAATAAAAGTAGGTTTTAGTATTTTAAAAAGTCTTGGGTTGCGACATAGAGGCGTTAATATAATTTCTTGCCCATCATGTGCAAGACAAGGTTTTGATGTTATTGATACTGTAAAAAAACTAGAGGATCGTCTATCAAATATTTCTGAACCTTTTACAATTTCTATAATTGGTTGTGTTGTAAATGGTCCGGGAGAAGCTACCATGTCAGACATTGGATTCACTGGAGGTGGAAACAATAGTGGTATGCTCTATGTTGACGGTAAACAGCTTGCAAAAAAGAACAATGGGGAACTAATTGAATCAATTGTTAATGAAGTTGAAAAAAAAATNAAACAAAAATAAGTTTGTACATAAATAAACATGGCTCAAATACCATTAGATAAATTAGAAAGTATATTAGATAGATCAAGCGAGTTAGAAAGATCTCTAAGCAATGAATTATCCTCTGAAGATTATGTAAAGTTATCTAAAGAATATTCAGAAATTGAACCATTNAAAAATGCAATTATTGACTGGAAAAAATTTCAAATAGAAAGCGAAGAACTGACTGATATTATCAATGATGAAACATCTGATAGTGAAATGCTTGATCTAGCAAAGAATGAACTCGAGGAGTTAAAGAAAAGCATTCATGATATTGAAGAGNCAATACAGCTGATGCTTTTGCCTAAAGATAAAGCTGATGCCAATGATGTTATTCTAGAAATACGGGCTGGAACAGGCGGTGATGAAGCGGCTATATTCGCTGGTGATTTATATAGAATGTATCAGAGATATAGTGATTTAAATAAATGGAAGACACAAATTATGGCGTTATCCGACGGTGATGTTGGAGGATACAAAGAAATTATATTATCAATTTCTGGAGAAAATGTTTTTTCAAAATTAAAGTTTGAATCTGGGGTGCATAGAGTGCAACGAGTTCCAGCAACAGAATCAAGTGGAAGGATTCATACATCTGCCGCTACAGTTGCTGTTTTACCGGAGCCAGAAGATGTTGATGTTGAGGTTCAAGATAAAGATATCAGAATTGATGTATTTAGGGCGAGTGGGCCAGGGGGACAATCAGTTAATACAACTGATAGTGCTGTTAGAATTACTCATTTACCAAGTGGTATAGTTGTAAGTCAGCAAGATGAAAAATCGCAGCATAAAAATAAAGCCAAAGCAATGAAGATTTTAAGAGCTCGCTTATATGAAGCTGAAAGAGATAAACAACTCCAAGAAAGAGCAGAAGATAGAAAGGGCCAAGTTGGCTCTGGAGATAGATCTGAAAGGATACGAACATATAATTATCCGCAAGGAAGAGTAACTGATCATAGAATTAATCTTACTTTACATAAACTGGAAACTATACTTGAAGGACAGGATTTGGTTGGTCTAATTGAAGCTTTGATAACAGAAGAGAAAGCAAGACAGCTTTCACAACAAAATTAAAATGCAAATATCTGAAATCTATAAAACCACCAAAAAAAAACTAGATAATTTAAATATTGAATCAAGTGAGATCGATGCAAGAGTCATAATTAAAAATATATTTGGCTTTACTGATAAAGAATTAATTATGGATAATAAAATTTCATTTTCAAAGAAAGAAAATGATCTTCTATCTAAAGTAATAACAGAACGATTATCTGGTAAACCATTAAGTAGAATTTTTGGGACTAAAGAATTTTTTTCAATGGATTTTGTAATTAATAAATATGTTCTTGATCCAAGGCCGGACTCGGAAATACTTGTTGAAGAAGCGTTAGGCTACATAAAAGAAAATAACTTCAAATTTATTCTAGAGTTTGGTGTTGGGTCAGGCTGTATTATTGGTGGGATCCTTAAAAATTCAGAAGAAGTATATGCTCTAGGAGTTGATATAAGTGAAAAAGCAATTAACACTGCCAAAGTTAATTTGCTTAAAAATAATATTAGCAATTTTGATTTAGTAGTTGGTGATTGGGGATCATGTATAAATAAAAAATTTGATCTGATAGTTTCAAATCCTCCCTATATCAAATCTAATGATATTAAAAATTTAGCTAATGAAGTTAAAGAGCATGACCCTTTATTATCACTTGATGGCGGTTATGATGGATTACAATGTTATAGGGCTATTGCTGATCAAAGCTCATCTCTTCTTGATGATAAAGGTTATGTTATTGTTGAAATTGGCTATGATCAGGCCAATCATGTAGGGCAAATATTTGCTGATAGCGGCTTTTTACTTATGAATAAAGTCAAAGATATTAGTAAGTTAGATAGAGTTTTAATATTTAAGAAAAAAAAATAAAAAAAATAGTGGAAATCTAATTATCTAGAGGTTAGTGTCTTTTTGCTAAATGAAATTAAGCTAATCCCAAAAGAAATGTAAAAGGTTTTTTAGAAAGATAGCTCTTTAGTATTAATAAATAACTAGGAAAGAATTTATGTTAAAATTTAAATTGATATTTTCCCGTGGCTAGACCTTCAAATAATAACAGAAGAAGAAGAAGTAGAAGGCCTAATGGAAAAGGGAATGGCAATGTTGACTCTTCAGGCCCTTCAGTCAAGGTCAGAGGCTCTGCAAAACAAGTATATGATAAATATCTTTTATTAGCCAGAGATGCAAAATCATCAGGAGATACTATTTTATCTGAAAGCTATTTTCAGCATGCAGAACATTATGCAAGAATATTAATTGAGAATGGCAAGTTTGAAATTAACTCATCCTCTAACTCAAAAAATGATGAAGCTAATAAAGATGGACAAGATCAGAAGGCTGATAACAGAAATAATAATGATAAAAATGTTTCAAATGAGAATGGTTTAGATTCCGATGTTTCTGAAAAAATTTCTCAAAGTGAAGATTTAGAATCAACAGCTGAAGAAATTTCTCAAAATTAATCCCATTTTTTGAAATAAAATCACAAATTATTCAGCGATTTTATACAAATAAAACAACCTGTTAGAATATTAGATATAAAAATCAATTTTTCAGTATTTTTTTATTTAAAAAATGTCAAAAAAAGGTTTACATTCTTAAGGGGGACACTTATAAACCGTGTTCCAAGCTGTAAAAAGCTCGGTCGATGTTTTTTTATCGAATTACATTATTCTGGCTTCCAAATTTATTGGTTGTTGGGATTTTGTGCGCTCTTTGAAATTGTGATTTTAGAAAGAGAAACGCAGATGGCGGTGTCCTAGCGGATAATTTTCTATGAAAGTTATCAAATGTATTCGACTCGTCTTTGCGTTTCAAGCCAACGCACAATAGTGCTAAATTTTTTTTGGTGCCATTGTCGATATAATTTGAGATAGCAAGACAGTACGAGTCGTAAATGTTCAAACTTAAGAGTTTGATCCTGGCTCAGAACGAACGTTGGCGGCACGCTTAATACATGCAAGTCGAACGAGAAACTTGGTTCGCCAAGTGGAAAGTGGCAGACGGTTGAGTAACGCGTGGGAATCTACCTAGAGGTTCGGAATAACTATTGGAAACGATAGCTAATACCGGATAAGCCCTTCGGGGGAAAGATTTATTGCCTTTAGATGAGCCCGCGTCGGATTAGCTTGTTGGTAAGGTAATGGCTTACCAAAGCAACGATCCGTAGCTGATCTGAGAGGATGATCAGCCAGATTGGGACTGAGACACGGCCCAGACTCCTACGGGAGGCAGCAGTAGGGAATATTGCGCAATGGGGGAAACCCTGACGCAGCGATGCCGCGTGAGTGAAGAAGGCCTTAGGGTTGTAAAACTCTTTCAGTGGTGAAGATAATGACGGTAACCACAGAAGAAGCTCCGGCTAACTCCGTGCCAGCAGCCGCGGTAATACGGAGGGGGCTAACGTTGTTCGGAATTACTGGGCGTAAAGCGCGCGTAGGCGGATTAGACAGTTGGGGGTGAAATCCCGGAGCTTAACTTCGGAACTGCCTTCAATACTACTAATCTAGAGTTCGGAAGAGGTGAGTGGAATTCCTAGTGTAGAGGTGAAATTCGTAGATATTAGGAAGAACATCAGAGGCGAAGGCGGCTCACTGGTCCGATACTGACGCTGAGGTGCGAAAGCGTGGGGAGCAAACAGGATTAGATACCCTGGTAGTCCACGCCGTAAACGATGGAAGCTAGTTGTTGGACGGTTTACTGTTCAGTGACACAGCTAACGCATTAAGCTTCCCGCCTGGGGAGTACGGTCGCAAGATTAAAACTCAAAGGAATTGACGGGGGCCCGCACAAGCGGTGGAGCATGTGGTTTAATTCGAAGCAACGCGCAGA
>PBXC01000045.1 GCA_002728335.1 Rhodobiaceae bacterium | reverse complement strand
AGCAGAAAAAATTATATATATTTCTCATTATTCTTTTTTCTCATTTATCTGTCGCTAATAAACTTCCTATGGATAGCAATCAATATAATAGGAATAATGTATTTACTTAGTATTCCTATTTCAGTTTGGACATATAAGACAAAAAGCTAGTTTAATTTATAATAATCAGGAATTTCATTTTCGTTGATTGGTTTTAGGGTATCCATTGGATTCTCTCCAAAATATATGTCTTCTCCAACTAATTTTAGATCTGGATCAGATGGCCATACTGTAATTAGTTGAGTATTACTAAGCCACAAATCACTTTTATCAAGATTAGGAAATGTCTCTGATGTTAATCCCATAAGTTTTAAGTTATCTTTAGTGTATACTTGCTTAACTTTACCTTCAGTTATGACGCCATCATCGTTTACAATGATGCGCTTTGTGACAACCTCAAATTGTTCACCGCCATTTTCGAACATATTGCTGTAAAAATCTGAAACTTCATCATAACCATTCAAAATCATATTTACATCGCTGACTCTCCAAAAGTGATAAACAGGTTCTGCTGTAAGAGTATTCATTAAAGGATCTAACTGTCCTTTAATTTCAGCTTCCATATGATCTGCAACTTCATTCAATAGTTTTTTATGACTCAAGTTTTCAGTTTCATCTGCTTTTTTTCTAAGTGGCACCCAACTTTTATGAGGGTCAATTTTTAGTTCTGGCATAATATTTCCTTATTATTAAGTAGTAACAAAATAATATTAATATAAAAAAGTTCTTTCTAATAGGTTATTAAATTTCTATTCTAATAGTTCATTTAAAGAATTATTTATGTCCACTGAAACAATAAAGCAAAAATTTTATGGCTGGCGTATGATAGTTGGCGCTAATTTGGTTGATTTCTTTTCAGCAGGCCTGGCTTTTTATGCCTATGCAGTATTTTTTGGCTTTATTCAGGAAGAATTTTCTGCGAGTCGATTTCTTGTTTCTTTAACAGTATCCATGACTATTTTAGCAGCTGGTATTTATTCGCCACTTTTAGGCTATATTCTTGATAAGTTTCCAATAAAGAAAGTTTTAACAATTGGAGCTCTAATTTTTGGATTTGGCTTTATTTTACTTTCAATCACACAAACATTTTTTCAATTCTTACTTGTATATGGTGCCGTGATTGCATTGGGTATGGTTATTTTCGGTAATTTGAGCACTTCAAAATTGATAGCAAATTGGTTTAACGATAAAATAGGTACTGCACTTGGATATGCTTCAATTGGCTTATCATTTTCTGGAGTAATTATTCCTCCAATTGCTGTCTTTTTGATATCTAGTTTTACTTGGCGAGGTGCTTATCTAATTTTTGGTTCATTTGTTCTAATCATTTGTTCTATTTCAGCATATAAATTTTTCATCGATAAACCTGAAGATGTAGGCCAATTTCCTGATGGTATTGAAAATGATATTACAGACAGTAAAGTTTCTAGTGCTCAAGTATTATCTTTTAAAGAAATTCTCTCGGATAGTATTTTTTGGATTTTGACAATAATTTTTACTCTCCAATTAACTGCAAATTTAGGTGTTTATACCCACATACCTATATTTTCACAGGATCTTGGCTATAGCCCGTTACAAGCTTCTTGGATTTATTCGGTTGCCGCTTTTCATGCTGCCATGGGTAAAATAGTTTTTGGAAGATTGTTGGATAANCTTGGGGCAAGAAGAACTATATTTATATCTCTTTTATTNCACGGCCTTGGAATTGCTATCCTAATTTTTGCTACAAACCTTTTCATGCTTTTGATTGCTGTTATGATAATGGGCCTAGGTTTAGGTGGTACTATTCCACTTATGAACTCAACTTTCGCAATAGCATTTGGTAATACTAACTTTGGTAAGGCTAGAGGTTTGGTTGGACCATTTATGGTACCAATGCAAATAACAGCAGCACCATTATCAGGATGGCTATACGACACATATGGCAATTATACTTTGGCTTTTTCTATAAATGTGGTTCTATGTATAATCGCAGGAATTGTTGTATTATTTTTACATCTTCCTGATAGGAAATAATTTAATTTTGAATAATTAGAGGGGAATAGAATGTCTGGAAAATTAAAAGATAAAGCAGCTTTAATCTTAGGCGCTGCTGGTAAAGACAATATGGGTCAGGTAATGGCAAGAAGATTTGCACAAGAGGGCGCTAAAATTGTTGTAGCTGGAAGGAATGAAGATTCACTTAAGGAAATAGCAGGAGAAGTTGGTGGAGATTATGTTGTTTGTGATATCACAAAAAAAGAAGATATTGATGCTATGACATCTAAAGTTGTAGATCTTCATGGAAAACTTGATATAGGAATTCAAGCGACTGGTTGGGGTTATTTATCACCCTTTCTTGAGAGTACTGAAGAAGATTTAATAAAAATTATGAATCTACAATTCAAAGGGCCTTATCAATTCTTTCAATCATGCATTCCGGCAATGAAAGATGGTGGCAGTATTATTCAAATTTCATCAGCTACTGCAACTATCATGCTTGATAATCATGCTGCATACATGGGAACCAAAGCTGGTATTGATCATGTCATAAGGACCATAGCAAATGAATTTGGTGAAAAAGGTATCAAAGCAAACTCTATCTCACCTGGTTTGACAGCAACCCCAATGACATCTGATGCAATGGCAGCGCCAGGATTAGAAGATGCCTTTAAAAAAGAATATCCACTTGGTAGAATCGGGACATCTGAAGATGTTGCTGCTGCTGCAGTATTTTTGTGCAGTGATGAGTGTTTCCTATCTGGACAAAACCTTCAAGTTACTGGTGGTTTAACACTTCGAAGAAATCCAAGAAGCCATGAAATTGATGCCTCTGTAGCTGCTGCAGTCGCAAAATTAGAGAGTAAATAAAAAATAGGTTTCTAATGGGAAAATCTGGAATTAATAAAGAAAGTGATGTTGTTGCAGATATACAAATAGGCCCAACTGATAAGGGTATGGTTAGAATATTTGTATCCTCTGAAAAAATTGAGATTCCTATGGATTTCTCTCCTGAAGAAGCTATTAATATTGCAGAGGAGTTAAAAGCTTCTGCAGAAACAGCAAAAAAGAACCACTAATAAATAAGTAAGTATAATGCAAAGTAATAAAAATTTTATATTATACGGATTAGGCTCTGTTGCTTTTGGTATTAAGAATAATGCCTTCGGTTGGTTTCTTTTATTCTATTACAATATTGTTCTTGGTTTACCTGGCTGGATGGCATCTCTAGCTATTGCTATCGCGCTAATAATTGATGCGATTTCTGATTTATTAATAGGTTATGCTTCAGATCATACTCGTTCAAAATTTGGAAGACGACATCCATATATGTATGCAGCTCTTTTGCCTGTACCCTTAAGCTTTTATTTATTATGGAATCCTCCATCTTTTTCTGAAGATATAAATTTATTTATATATCTCCTCGTAATGACTATTTTTGTAAGAACAAGTACAACCCTTTTTGAGATACCAAATCAAAGTTTAGGGCCTGAGATAACTAGAGGGTATGATGAAAGGACAAAATTAATGTCCATTCGTTATTTCTTTGGTTGGATGGGTGGAAATGCAATGTCTTTACTTAATTACTTTGTATTTCTTACACCAACAATTGCCTATCCTGACGGACAATTAAACCCTGCAGGTCATCAAATGTATGGTGTTGTAGGTGCATGGTTAATATTTGGTTCAATGTTTTTGTCATCAGCAGGGTTACATAAGATTATTCCAGATTTAGAAGAACCCGTTAAGAATGAAAACTTTGATGATATAAAAAAAGAATTACATCATACATTATTGAATACTTCTTTTGTTGTTCTTTTTATAGGGGGAATTTTTTCTGGAATGGCCGCAGGCTTTTCTGCAGCATTAAATATTTACTTTAATACTTATTTTTGGGGTTTCTCATCAACTCAAATTGGTATTGCAGGTGTTGTCGGGGTTATTCCAGGTATTTTAGGGGCTGTTGCGTTATCCACATACTTGTCACAAAAAATTGGTAAAAGAAGGGGAGCAATATATTCTGCCCTTATCGCAACATTTTTTGTTCCATTTCCNTATNTGCTTAGAATATANGGATATATGCCAGAATTTGGTTCCTATAATTTACTTTGGATCATGTGTNGTTATTTTTTTCTTGAGGTNATGACTGCTGTNGCATCAACAATATTAGTATCCTCAATGATNGCAGATATTGTTGANGANTCTGAGTTGNCAACTAAAAGAAGATCNGAAGGNTTATTTTTTGCAACTGTNGGTTTTTCTGGAAAAGCTATTTCGGGTGTCGGTATTTTTCTTGCTGGTTTGGTAACCTCAATTGCAGGTTTACCTGAAGGAGCTAAGCCAAGTGAAGTTGATGACAATATATTAGTGAATGTAGTATTTCTATTTCTGCCTATTTATATTTTGTTTTATTTAATATCTATCTATTTTTTTAGTCTTTACAAAATTAATCGCGATAAACATGAATCTAATCTGGCAGCAATAAGACAAAGAAATAACTAATTTTAAGTTATTATTTACAAATTATTTAGTTTTTCTATATTTGTTTGCATGGAAACAAAAAAAATAAATGAAGTAAGAAAGCAAATCGAATATGAATATAAGCGCAATTCATATCCAGAAGATTTCCCTAAAATTCCTGATATATCGGGTAAAAGATATACAGATCAGGAGTTTTTTGATCTTGAGTTTAAAAATATTTTCTTAAAATCTTGGTTAATGGTTTTTAGAGAGGATGAAATTCCAAATTCTGGGGATTTTAAGATATTTGATAAACTTCAAAGAGATATTTTAGTTGTTAGACAGAACGATAAAAGTGTTAAGGCTTTTTACAATACCTGTTCTCATAGAGGCGCTCCAGTAGTAAGAGAAAAACAAGGTTCAACAAAATTACTTAAATGCCAATACCATAGCTGGGCTTATGATCTTGATGGTTCCTTGCTCAGAGTTCCTGATGAAAGAGATTTTTTAGAATTAGATCTTTCTTGTAGAGGGTTAAAAAAAGTTCATTGTGATGTATGGGATGGATGGGTATTTATATCACTTAAAGATGAACACCCTGGAAAATTACTCGACTTTCTTAATCCTGTAGCCTCTGAGATGGATTGTTTTAATAGCTCAGAATTAATAACGATTTGGAAAAATAGCACTCTAGTAAAAGCTAACTGGAAAACCTGCCTAGATGCTTTTATGGAGGTTTATCACTCACCAACAATTCATAAAGATACAGTTAATATTTTATTAGACGGAAATGGCATGGCAGCTGGACTATTAAAAAATGGTCATTCAAGAATGGTTACTCCAAAAAGAATAAACCTTGACGGGGGAATGTTAGGTGCTGAGGGGCAAGACTTTGTTCCATTTATCGAAACATGTGACAGTCTACATGCTGAGACAAATGTTGCTTATGCAATGTTTCCTAATTTTATAACTCCTACAGATACATCAGGTTATGTTGCTATACTTTTCTGGCCAAAAA
>PBXC01000044.1 GCA_002728335.1 Rhodobiaceae bacterium | reverse complement strand
AATCAAAATCTAAAGCTAGAATAAATAATTACGAGACTCTTTTAAATAAAGAAAATATTCAATCTATTGATGATCCACAAATTATTATTCCTAATGCACCTCGTCTTGGTGATTTGGTGATAGAGTTAAATAATCTCAAGAAGGTAATTGAAGATAAAGTTCTTTTTGAGGATCTTTCTTTCAAGGTTCCGAAAGGAGCTATAGTTGGGATAATTGGAGCTAATGGCGCTGGAAAAACTACTCTTTTTAATATTATTTCAGATAAATTAGATGCAACTGATGGGTTGGTCAGGTTGGGAGAAACAGTAAACTTAAGTTATGTAGATCAATCAAGAGAAACTCTTGATTCTGTTAAAACAGTATGGGAAGAGATTTCTGAGGGAAATGATATTGTAGAAATTAATTCAACTACGATTAATACAAGAGCATACACTAGTGCTTTTAATTTTAAAGGCTCAGATCAACAAAAAAAAGTAGGTCAATTATCTGGTGGGGAGAGGAATAGAGTTCACCTTGCTAAAGTATTAAAATCTGGCGCAAACGTATTACTTCTTGATGAGCCAACAAATGATTTAGATGTCGAGACTTTATATGCTTTAGAATATGCTTTGGATAAATTTTCTGGATGCGCAATGATAATAAGCCATGATAGATGGTTTTTAGATAGAGTATGTACTCATATACTTGCATTTGAGGGAAACAGTAATGTTGAATGGTTTGAGGGAAGTTATTCAGAGTATTCTGAGGATAGAAAAAGACGATTAGGTGATGAAGGTGAAATTCCTTCACGGATAAAATACAAAAAGTTTTCTAGATAATTATCCGTCCAATTGTTTTCTCAATCTATCCATTAGCTTGTCAATATTACCATTATTCTTGCTTAAAAAAGATGTAAATGTTGATCTTTGTTCTTGAGCCATCCAAACTCCAATCACCCTTATATCAAANATTTTNNAATCACCATTTTTATTTTTAATAANNCTCCAATCAATTTTTGTAGGATTAGGNTCATCNNAAAATTGAATTAGTGTTTTTACTANAATTCCAGATCTTCCNGTNTCANTTGAACCTANAACACTAAAATCTCCAGAAGGAAAAGAAGCTAATCNAATAGAGTATATTTCTGAAACAAATCTTTTTATTAGTTTGATATATTCCTCTCTTTGATCNGAAGTTAAATTTCTTCTGTAAGGACCTAATACAAATAAAGAAATTTCTCTAACAGCTAAATTAGATAGAAAAATACTTGTAATATTTTTAATTTTTTCATCTGAATTAGATTTTTTATCTCCTAAAACATCAAGAGTTTCTTGAGCAATAAGACCTACATATTCTTCAGGCGATAAAACTTTAAAATCTGCATAGAGTAATTTAAATGGAAACA
The DNA here is from genome assembly GCA_002728335.1 of Rhodobiaceae bacterium. Lineage (GTDB taxonomy): Bacteria > Pseudomonadota > Alphaproteobacteria > MED-G09 > MED-G09 > AG-430-B22. The sequence continues at coordinate 12,591 of PBXC01000044.1, read as the reverse complement.
AAAGACATAACAGCAAAATGATAATTTTTTTATTCATCGTTATTCTCATCTTCTAAAGACTCAAAAAAATCATCAAATATTNTCTCTTCTGAACTTTCACTTTGGTTAGAAAGTCTATTTTGATAGTAGATAGATTTTAAAGAACTATAATAATCAATTGAAGTTTCACGTAAATTATCAATAGTATCCATATTTCCTGATCTAGCCGATACGGCATACAAAGCAGTTGGTGTTACCCTAATGATATTATCCTCATCTTTAAGAAGATAATTAAGAGGATTTATTGCTAAATCAACTATGCTGCTAGCAAAATGACGTGATGATCTCGGNCCAATNAAAGGTATAACCAAATAATTACCTTCTTCAGCCCCCCATTTCTCTAAGGTTTTATCGAAATCTGTATCATTTTGCTTAAGATTAATTTTATCCGCTAAATCAATAACTCCAAATAAACCAAAAGTAGAATTGATTACAAACCTCATTAAGCTTGATAGAGCATTTTTAATTTCGCCCTGTAAAATATAATTTGTAAAATTTATAGGCTCGCCAGTATTTTGAAGTATGTTAGAAATTCCATCCTCAATTGGGTTAGGTAATAAACTATAACCAACAGAGACAGGTCTTAAAATATATATATCCACTTTATCATTGAATTCATGAACTGTTCTATTAGATTTTTCATATGGATCAGATATTTCAGAATTGCCATAAGAGGAATACGAAACTATTACAAAAAGAAAAAAAATAAGATTTATTTTTAAAAATTTTAACAATGTGATCTCATAAATAAAGCATTTTACTACAAATTTATTTCTATTACTCTTTCTAGTATCTTATCATGTAAACTCATACAAGTTCCGATGATTGATTTTTTAGATGTATTTTCAAGGTTATATAGTAATTGATTCCCCTTATGATCAGTAACTTTTCCTCCAGCTTCATTAATTATTAAATCACCAGCAGCAACATCCCAATCTGATTTGGTATTTAATGCCATCATAGAGTCAAATCTACCATTAGAAACAAGGGCCATTCTATAGGCTATGGAATTTTTATTTTCGATAAGCATTCTTGGCCATGGGGATTTCCATGCCGGATGAGAAAACATCGGTTTAAATGCGCACATTTTTGAGTTTTCAAGCTTTGATGTTTTTGATGTGTAAATTTTTTTCAAGTTTAGCCATGAACCTTTATTTTTTTCAGCTTCGAACAACTCTTTATTAATAGGATTAAGTATAACAGCTGAAATTGGTCTTCCAGATTTTATTAGAGCTATTGATATACAGAAATCATCTTTGCCATTAAGGAACGATTTAGTTCCATCTATGGGATCAACAATTAAAACTTTATCATGTCTTAATCTTGAATAATCATCTTTATTTTCCTCAGAAAGCCAACCAATATTAGGTATTTTCTTTTTAAATTCACTTTTAAGAAAATTATCAATTTCTATGTCGGCCTCTGACACATCTGTTCCATCGTCTTTTTTCCAAACACTTGGTTTATTTTTGAACCATTTAAGAGCAATTTCCCCACTTTTTTTGATTAGCTCTCTGATAATTATNTGTTCTTTCGAAAATTTAGGATATTGTTCGTTCATTTNATAAAACCTAGTTTTTTATATTTAAGAAAACATGTTTATAGACCTTCTTCATCAAACTTGGTAACTCTAAATCAGGTATATTTCTCTCTCTTTTCCAAATTCCTTTTAAATCTTTCTCATTAATATCTTTGCAAGTATAAATTTTTAGTACTAGTTGAAAGTGAGAAAAGATATGTACTACTTTTCCTTTAATAGGCTTCCACTGTCCTTTTATAGGAAAATTTATTTCATTACTTATATTTTCATTTTTATTTATCCACTCAGAGGATGGAAACTCTAACATTCCAGGTAATAAACCTTTTAAAGGTCTTCTTTGTAGAAAAATCTTATTTTGATTTGATACAATCCAAAATAAATTAGCCTCTCTTATTTTTTTTGGTTTAGTTAATTTTTTTGTAGGTATGGAATCTGTTAAGTCTTTAGCATAGGAAAAACAAAATTCTTGAATTGGACATGAATCACATATTGGGTTTTTAGCTTTACATATCGCCGATCCTAAATCCATCATTGCCTGGACATAATCACCACTTCTTTTTTCAGGACAAAGGTCTTCAGAAATTTTTATTAGTTCTTTCTTTACTCTTTCTTTTGGTTCTTTAATTCCACGGATTCTTAGAATAATTCTTTCTATATTAGAATCTATTACAGATGCTTTTTTATTGAATGCGATGGTCAGAATTGCCCCTGCTGTGTAGGGTCCAATACCTGGTAATTTTATCAATTCTTCATATTCATCAGGTATTTGATTATTATGCTGTTTGTTAATGATTTTTGCAGTTTTATGGATATTTTTTGCTCTTGAATAGTAGCCCAAGCCTGACCATGCATCCATTACATCTTCAACTTTACTTTCAGAAAGCTTTTTAATTGTAGGCCATTTATTTATAAATTTATGAAAAAAAGGTATTACAGCTTCAACGGTTGTTTGTTGAAGCATAATTTCTGATATCCAAGTTTGATAAGGATCTAAATTTTTTTTTGATTTTCTCCAAGGTAAGTCCCTTTTATTTTTATCATACCAAATTAGAACTTTTTTTGATAAATTATCTTGAATTAAAACTTTCATAATCGTGAGACTCAAATAATTAAAAAAACAAATGATAAAAATTTTTTTCCAACTAAGCAACTGGGTTGGTATGTTTCAAAAATTTCTAAGCCCTTTTTTAATCGGCAGGGTTTTGTAAAGAGTTATATTATCGATAATTGGAAAGAAATTGTAGGAGAAGAATATTATAAAACTTCAATTCCTGAAAAATTAAGAATTCAAAAAGGTGGAGGTGTTTTAATAATTGCTGCTGATGGAGCAACCTCAACGGAAATGGAATATATGAAGAATGAAATCATTAAAAAAATTAACGATTACTATGGGTATAGGGCAATTAATAGAGTTAGATTTAGAAATACTATTATTCACGACAAAGTGTTAACAAAAAAACTAACAAAAGAGAGAAATAACGAATCTCAGTTAAGAAAACAGAAGAAAAATTTTTCTTTTGATGAAATTGAAGAAGGTGAATTAAAAGAAGCTATTAATTCCCTAGGTGATAGTATGTTAAACAAAATTAATAAATAGGATTGATGAGGTAATTATGGGTAAAAAAAATATAATTCTTTTAGTTGGTTTGATTGTTTTAGGGTTGATTATAGTGATCTTTTTTCTATCTCCAAGTCAGCAATCTTCGGATTTAAGTGATAATATTAATGCATCAAGAGATTTATCATCAAATGTAAGTTTTACAGGAAATGTATCCGCAGAAATTCCAGGTGATCATGTGTTAGGGTTGTACAATTCTAAAAATACAATTGTTGAGTACGCTAGCTTAACTTGTCCACATTGTGCAATTTTTCATGGGGAAGTTTTTCCGAAGATAAAATCAGAATTAATTGATAAAGGAAAAGTGAAATACATTTTTAGAGATTTTCCAATCGATCCACTTGCGATGGCAGGATCCATGATTGCCCATTGTTCAGGTGATGGCAAATATTTTGGCGTAATAGATGTTCTTTTAAAAACACAAGATGAATGGTTGTTTGATAATGAGAATCCCTATAATGGATTACTAAAGGTTGCACGTTTAGCTGGCTTATCTGAGGAGAATGTCAAAGTGTGTTTGAGTGATAATGAGTTATTTAGCATGATTGAAGGGAACCAAAAACTTGCCTCATCAAGATTTGGTGTAAATGCTACACCTGCTATATTTGTTAATAACAAAAAAATATCATCCTTAGATTTTGACACAATAATGGCTGAGCTTGGTATTACTGCAGATTAAATATAAGGAGTAAATATTGGATTTTAGCAAGCTAAGATTATCAAGTTTTAAGTCTTTTGTTGAGCCAATAGAAATAGATATTAAAGATGGTTTAACTGGTGTTGTTGGGCCAAATGGCTGCGGTAAATCAAATTTAGTAGAGGCTATTAGATGGGTCATGGGTGAAGCGTCCTATAAATCCATGCGAGCATCAAGTATGGAGGGTGTAATTTTTCAAGGCACCCAAAATCGGCCTTCTAGAAATTCAGCAGAAGTATCTTTAGTGTTAAATAATAAAGATCGTGATGCTCCTCTTATATGTAACGATACAGATTTAATTGAGGTTACAAGAAGAATAGAACGAGAGGCAGGATCTGTTTATAAGTTAAATGGCAATGATACAAGGGCAAGAGATATTCAAATGCTTTTTGCTGACGCTTCTACTGGAGCAAGATCTCCATCTTTAGTTAGGCAAGGTCAAATCCAAGAATTAATCGATCAAAAGCCAAATGAAAGAAGAAGAATCCTTGAGGATGCGGCAGGTATATCTGGTCTACATGTCAGAAGACATGAGGCTGAGTTAAGAATTAAATCTGCCGAAACAAATATTGATAGATTGGATGATATATTAAAAGAATTATCATCACAGGTGAGATCTTTAAATAAACAATCCAGGGAAGCAAATAGGTATAAAAATATATCTGAAAAGATCAGAGAAACAGAAGTTCTTCTTCTTGCGATTAAATACAAAAATATTGATAAGGAATGTAAAGAAAATGAAGAAAGGCTTCATTCTCTCAATGTAGAGCATCAAAATATAGTTAGAAATGTAAGCAATAAAAAAACTGAAGAATTGAATATTCAAGAGAAATTGCCTGAGCTAAAAAAGGAGGCAAATGAATCATCCGCTATCCTTCAAAGGTTAATTATCGAGATGGAAAGATTTGATAATGATCAAATCCAATCTGAGAGAAGAAAACAAGAATTAGATGATTTAATTACAACTACAAACCTTCAATTAAAAAGAGAAATTCAAATCTTGGATGATATTAACAATAATGTTATTGGTGATGGCAAAGGTGATGACTCTAATGAGGATGAGATAAAGCTCAATATAGAGAAAAAAGAAAGCCTTATCATTGATATAGAAAAGCAAATTAATGATCTCACAAAACTTTTAGCCGATAAAAATGCTCTTGAAGGTTTAATCGGTGATAATGTTGATTCTACTAACTCATTAATTGAAAACCTTGAAGTAATTCCTGGTTATGAAAAAGCATTGGATGCGCTTCTTGGAGACGAGTTGTACCATTCTCTTGATATGAAAACTGATATACACTGGAGAAAAAATTCAATCACGGAAAACACCCAAAGCCTTCCCGACGGATGTAAACCTCTTCTTGATTATGTAAAAGGTTCTGATGTTCTTATTGAGAGATTAAGTCAAACTGGCGTTGTAGATAAGGAAGATGGAGAGGTAGTTTTTTCTAAACTCTCATATGGTCAGAGAATTGTATCAAAAGAGGGGGATTTATGGAGATGGGATGGCTTAGTTGTCTCTGCTGGTGCTCCCGGTTCAGCTGCTGAAAGGTTAGGACAAAGAAATCGTTTAATTGAAATATATGAAGAAATAAAAGGATTTGAAAATAACTTTGGAAACATAAAAGAGCTAAAGGCTCAAGTTAGCGATGCTCATAATGATCTATCCGATTTGAGATTAAGTTATGAAAAATTACAACTAAATAAAAAAAATATTGCTGATGTAGCTAAAAGAAAAGATGTAGCTGAGGAACAGACTTCTATTTTAAAGAATAGAATAAAGAAATTTGAAGATGAGAAAATTTCTTTTGACCAAGAACCAGAAGATATTGATGCAAAAAAAATTGATCTAAGTGAAAAAATTTCTTCATCTAGAAAAAAAGCGAATGAAGATAATGATAAATTAACTGAATTAGAAAACGACCTAAGAAATGTTACTTTAAAAATAAGAGAATTATCTGATAACGAATCTTCTCTAAGAGAAGGCAAAGGTAGAATTGAAGTGTCACTAGAGTCTAACAAAGAGAGATTGCTTGAAATTATCGATTTAATCGAAAAGGAGCATAAACAGGACTCCTCAAAATTTATGGAAGAATTAGATGTTTCACTTGAGAATGAAGATGAAGATGAAATGCAGCTAACAATAGACAGGTTGAAAAGAGAAAGAGATGATCTTGGAGGTGTAAATTTAAAAGCTGAAGAGGAAGCTGAAGAAATAAAGGAGAGAATAAGTGAAATTAAAACTGAAAGAGATGACCTTGTAGAGGCAATTAAAAAATTAAGAACTGGAATTAATGATTTAAACAAGGAAGGACGCCAAAGAATGCAGAGGGCCTTTCATGAAGTAAATGAAAAGTTCCAAGATGTATTTAAGAAATTTTTTGGAGGCGGTAATGCTGAATTACAGTTTATAGATTCTGACGATCCTCTTGAGGCAGGGCTTGAGGTTTTTGCTCAGCTACCAGGAAAGAAATTAATAGAAATGTCATCTTTATCTGGTGGAGAGAAAGGTTTAGTTTCCTTATCATTAATTTTTGCTGTTTTCTTAACTAATCCTTCCCCTATATGTGTTCTTGATGAGGTAGATGCCGCTCTTGATGACAGTAATGTTGAGAAGTTTTGTGATCTAATTGAAGATATTTCGTCGAATGTAAAAACAAGATTTCTTGTCATTACTCATCATCCGTTGACTATGGCTAGAATGGATAGGCTATATGGGGTTACAATGCAAGAAAAGGGGGTAAGCCAATTAGTTTCAGTCGATCTTAATGTAGCGGAGAAAATAAGAAATATTGCATAAGAAAATTAATTAATTCAATAATTACAATACTTTAAGTAGAAATATATGTAGTTGACACTAGCATTTTATACTAGTAATTTCTGTATGAAACACATCAAAAAAAAGGAATTCTCAATTTAATTTTGACTCAAAATTCACAAGAAGATAAAGAAAAAAAAATGGAAGATATTATTGAAGATAAAGATAGAATTTCTAAAAAAATTAACGAGTTTCAAAAAAAATATAAACATCGCTCCTCTGATGACAATGATAATGCTAAGTCTTCGGCNTTCGGTCTTGCCATGCGAATTACTACAGATTTAATGTCTGGAGTTATAATTGGAGGAATTATGGGTTGGTCNTTCGATAAACTATTTGGTACATCTCCATGGCTCTTNATAGTTTTTTTTGTTTTGGGAGTTTTTGCTGGGATTTCTAATGTAATTAGAACAGCAAATAGAATGAATAAGTTAGGGTAATTATGGCATCTTCAGATCATAGTAGCGATCATGGCGCAGGATCTTTTCCAGCTGATCCAATGCATCAGTTTGAAATTAAGAGATTATTAGATATTAATATTGCTGGTTACGATATTTCATTTACAAATTCAGCACTTTTCATGCTTATTGCGGTTTTTCTAATAAGTTTTACAACAATTTTTTCGGTTAGAAAAAATTCTATTATCCCATCAAGAATGCAGTCAATTGTTGAAATGTCATACGAATTTGTTGCGGATATGGTAAGACAAAATGTTGGTTCGCAAGGAAAAAACTATTTTCCATTTATTTTTACTATATTTATGTTCGTTCTTTTTATGAATATGTTGGGAATGATCCCTTATGGATTTACTGTTACAAGTCATATAGCTGTTACATTCGCCCTAGCAATGCTTATATTTATTGGCGTAACTGTTATAGGGTTTGTTAAACATGGTTTAGGTTTTTTTGGTTTTTTTGTACCAAAGGGTGTGCCTGTTTTTATGCTTCCGCTATTAGTTGTGATTGAAGTGATATCATATTTTACAAGGCCAATTAGCCTTTCTGTAAGATTATTTGCAAATATGATGGCAGGCCATACAATGTTAAAAGTTTTTTCTGGATTTGTTATCCTGATGGGTTTTTTAGGGGGTTGGCTTCCTTTAGCTGTCATGGTTGCATTTACAGGTCTAGAGATTCTAATTGCTTTTTTACAAGCATATGTTTTTGCTATATTAACATGTATCTATCTTAATGATGCATTGCATATGCACTAATTTATTTATTATAAGGAGATAAAAAAATGGAACCAGAAGCAGCAAAATTAATTGGAGCAGGTATAGCTTGTATNGCCCTTGCAGGTGCAGGTATAGGTATTGGAACAATTTTCGGTAACTATCTTGCGGGCGCATTAAGAAACCCAAGTGCAGCTCAGTCTCAATTTCCAAATCTTTTATTAGGTTTTGCATTAGCAGAAGCTACTGGACTTTTTGGTCTTGTGGTTGCGCTTATCCTATTATTTGTTCTTTAATAANATAAATAATCAATGCCTCAATTAGATTTTTCAACTTTTTTNCCACAAATTTTCTGGCTTTTTATAAGTCTATCTTTTCTATATATCGTATTATCACGATATGCTNTACCAAGAGTTTCTGATGTGATTGAAGAAAGAAAAGATATTATTGCGCAGGATATTGATTCAGCTAAAAAATTTTCCTCTGAGACGGAATTAGCTATTGAAGAGTTAAATATGAAATTATCAGAAGCAAAGATAAATTCACAAAGTTTAATGAACAACTCCCTTCAGGAGATTAAAGAGTCAAATGAAGAAAAAAAAGCCATACTTCTTAAGGAAATAAACGATGATATTGTNGCTGCTGAGGCGAAGATTCAAGAAAAAAAAGAAGAGTCCCTTAGCGAAATATCATCAGTTTCTGAAGATATTGCTATTGAGATGCTTGGGAATTTATCAATTGGAGAAATTGATAAAGAAAAAGTTATATCTTTATCAAGAAAGGTTAACTAATGTTTGACTCTAGTTTTTTTGTTGCTATTTCATTCTTGATTTTTGTTGGTCTCGTAATTTTTATGGGTTTACCTAAAATGATTATATCTGCCCTAGATAAAAGATCTAAGGATATTCAAGAAGAATTAGACGAAGCAAGAAATTTGAGAGAAGAAGCACAAAAGTTACTTGCTAAAGAGAAAAAGAATTTGGACAAAGCTGAAGAAGAGGCAAAAGGTCTTCTAGAAAAAGCTGAACAGCAGGTGAAGGATTTGACAAAAAAAGCTGAGGAAGATCTTAAAGAGGATATAAAAAGAAAGAAAAAAATTGCTGAACTTAAAATTGAACAAGCTCAAACTGAAGCTATAAATGATGTTAGAACAAGGGTTGCAAGCCTGTCATATGAAATTACAAAGAGTTATTTGAGTGAAAATTTAGATAAGAAAGTATCTGAGACAATTTTAGATGATAGTATTACTGAAGTTAAAAAAAATCTATGATACTTATTCTTTAAGTCGATCTTTTATCTCGATGAGGTTACATGGTTTATGGCTTATATCTAATTGGTAAACTAGGATTTCATCCCAAGCATCTTTTACCGCACTAGGCGAACCCGGAAGACAGAAAACATAAGTTCCATTTATTATTCCTGCAAAGACCCTTGACTGAATTGTAGATGTTTTAATCTTTTGAAAAGAAATCATATGAAAGATTGCTGAAAAGCCATCTATTTTTTTTTCAAGTAATTCATCTATNGCTTCGAAAGTAACATCTCTTCCTGTAAGTCCNGTTCCTCCACTTGAGATGATAACATCTACCGATGAATTTTTTGTCCAATCAAGAACAGTTTTTCTAATTTTTTCTANNCTATCTTCTACTATTGAGTAGTTTATGACATTNTGACCAGCNTTATTTACTTTATCAATTAGGGTTTTTCCAGAAATATCTGTATCTTCATTTCTTGAGTCCGAAATAGTTAAAATAGCAATATTTACTGGTAAGAATTTTATTTGATCATTCATGCTTTAATATCTATTTTCATTTCAATTATTTTATTTTTAAAATTTAACATATCTGTCATTGCAAATGCTTTGTTGGCTGGTCTTCTGAGTAAATATGCCGGATGAAANACTGGCAAAGCAGGTATTTCAATATTTTTATCTTTGTAAAGATGCCAAATTCCTCTTAATTTTGTTATTCCTATGGTTTGATCTAAAATTGATTTAGCTGAAATAGAGCCAATCAACATTAAAATCTTAGGATTAATTAGTTGTATATGCTTTTTAATAAATGGAAGACATGTATTTATTTCTTCGGNAGTTGGATTTCTATTACCAGGCGGTCTCCATGGTATTATATTTGAAATATAACAATTTGTTCGATTTATGTTTATAGTTTCAAGTATCTTATCTAGTAGCTGACCTGACTTACCTACAAATGGTTTTCCTTCTATATCTTCCTGATTACCTGGCGCTTCACCAATCAGCATAACCTCTGCATCAACATTACCATCACAAAAAACGGTGGACCTTGCTGTGTGTGACAGCTCGCATTCATCATAATTTTCAATGTAAGATTGAAGGTCTTTTAATGTATTGATTTCAGAAAGNTNATTTGAGTCATGCTCAAGATTCGAGTTTATTTCTAACGAATTAACTTTGTTAATATCTTCTCTATTATTAGCGCTAATGGTTTCCGTNATGCCAAGCTCAACTTGAAATTTAAGATCGTCTATATTTTTTTCAAATCTTCTTATCATCTTTTAATGAATCTCTNTATAGAATATTAACTGATATTATATACTGCGACAATGTTGTTAGTTTATTATATAAGGAAATATTATAAAGTCTGTGAAAAGGTTTAAAAATGAGTATACAGCCAGTAAATGAGTTAAACGCTCAGCAAGGTCAGGTTTTAGATTCTTCAAGTAGAGAGTCTATGGAATATGATGTNTTGATTGTTGGAGCAGGTCCGGCNGGTCTTTCTGCAGCTATACAAATAAAGCANTTGGCTCAGAAGAGTGATTTAGATATNTCTGTTTGNGTGCTTGAAAAGGCAAGCGAAATTGGTGCTCATATATTATCAGGTGCAGTAATTGAAACTGTAGCATTAGATAGACTCCTTCCTAACTGGAGAGAGATGGATAGTCCGATNAAAACAAAGGTTAACAAAGATAAGCTTTCATATTTAGGTAAGGATTGGTCACTNAATATTCCTCAGTTTTTACTTCCTCCTTTAATGAAAAATCATGGNAATTATATTGTNAGTCTTGGAAATGTATGCAAATGGTTAAGTGAGGTAGCTGAGAGTTTGGGTGTNGAGATTTATCCTGGCTTCAGTGCNGCCGAAGTCCTTGTTGATGAAAATAATAAAGTTTATGGAGTAGCTACAGGAGANATGGGNGTATCGAGAGATGGNTCNGCAAAAGACTCCTGGGAATCAGGTATGGAATTACATGCAAAATATACACTTTTCTCAGAAGGNGCTAGAGGCTCNTTATCAAAATTNTTAATTGATAATTATGGTTTGTCTGAANATAAGGATTATCAAAAATATGCTATTGGTATTAAGGAATTATGGGAAGTAAAAGAGGAAAATCATCAAGAAGGTTTAGTCGAACATTCAATGGGATGGCCTTTGAGCGATGGGACTGGCGGGGGTTCATTTTTATACCATTTTGGCCAAAATCTTGTTTCTGTAGGTTATGTTGTGCATCTAAATTATACTAATCCTTATGTTTCACCTTTTGATGAGTTTCAGCAGTTCAAGACACATTCTTCAATTAAAAAAGTGTTAGAAGGCGGAAAAAGAATATCTTATGGTGCGAGGGCAATAACTACAGGAGGCTATCAATCTGTACCAAAGTTATTTTTTCCTGGAGGCGCTCTAATAGGCTGCTCTGCTGGATTTGTAAACTATCCTAAAATTAAAGGAACTCATAATGCAATGGAGTCAGGAATGCTTGCAGCTGAGTCTATTGTTGAAAACTTCTCAAGCGATGACCATGCTAATGATTTATCAAATTATCAAGAAAAATATGAAAAGGGCAGAATAGCCAAAGAATTGAAAAAGGTTAGAAATGTAAAACCTTTTCAATCAAGGTATGGAAGATTATTAGGAACTCTTTTGAGTGGATTTGACATGTGGTTAAATACATTTGGAATAACACTACCATTCACCCTTAGCCATATTAAACCTGATTACAAGACATTACGAAAAGCATCTGAGTGTGAGAAAATAGACTACCCAAAACCTGACGGTGAATTTTCTTTTGATAAACTCTCTTCAGTTTTTCTTTCAAGCACTAATCATGAAGAAGATCAGCCAGCACATTTAACACTAAAAGATAGCAGTATACCTATTAAAGTGAATCTTGTTGATTATGATGAACCAGCACAAAGATATTGTCCTGCTGGTGTTTACGAGGTTCTTTCGTCTGAAGATAATAGTGAGCCAGTTTTTCAGATAAATGCTCAAAATTGTGTTCATTGTAAAACATGTGACATAAAAGATCCTTCACAAAATATTAATTGGGTTGTTCCTCAGGGTGGCGAAGGCCCATTATATGGTGGCATGTGAGTATTGATGCAAATCATTGAAAAGGCTTTTGCTAAAGTTAATATTTCCCTTAATTTAACAGGCCAAAAGGAAAAAAATCTACATTATATTGTAAGTTTAGTTAGTTTTTGTGATTTCTATGACACTATAGTCATAGAAGAGTCCAAAGAATTTAAATACATCATTAATAATGATATTAAGTTTAAAGAGCCTGATCTAATTTTAAAAACAATAGAAACTGTTTCTAATGAGGTAGGGACAAAATTTCCTCCCTTTAAAATTACATTAAATAAAGAAATTCCTATTGGAGCAGGTCTTGGAGGGGGCTCTGCGGACGCTGCAGCTGTTATAAGGGCGCTCGATAAATTTTTTAATCTAAA
>PBXC01000043.1 GCA_002728335.1 Rhodobiaceae bacterium | reverse complement strand
GTTGGACCTGGTGAACTTACTGAAGATGGTAAGTTAAAGCCAATGAATGTTAAAGAAGGTGATAAGATCCTTTTTGGAAAATGGTCAGGCACAGAAGTTAAATTAGATGGTCAAGATCTTTTAATTATGAAAGAATCTGACATCATGGGAATTTTAGAGTAGAAGGAGATTAAATTATGTCAGCAAAAAAAATATCATACGGTTCAGACGCCAGAGACTTAATGATCTCAGGTGTAGATGCACTAGCAAACGCCGTTAAAGTAACATTAGGACCCAAAGGAAGAAACGTCATTTTAGATAAATCTTTTGGTGCACCAAGAGTTACTAAAGACGGTGTTTCAGTAGCTAAGGAAATAGAACTTAGAGATAAGTTTGAAAATATGGGAGCTCAAATGGTTAAGGAAGTGGCTAGCAAAAGCTCTGACTCTGCAGGAGACGGTACTACAACTGCTACAGTACTAGCTCAAGCAATTGTAAAACAAGGTGCAAAGGCAGTAACCTCTGGTATGAATCCCATGGATTTAAAAAGAGGAATTGATCTTGCAGTTGATAAAGTTTTAAATGATTTAAAGTCTAAGGCTAAAAAGTTAGGCTCGTCCTCTGAGATAGCTCAAGTAGGAACTATTTCAGCTAATGGCGAAGAGGAGATTGGTATGAAGATTTCTGAAGCGATGGACAAAGTTGGTCGGGATGGAGTTATTACTGTCGAAGAGTCCAAAACACGAGATACAACATTAGAAACCACGGAGGGAATGCAGTTTGACAGAGGATATCTATCTCCTTATTTTATAACTGATGCGGAAAAAATGATTTGTGAATTTGAAGACCCTTACATTCTTTTGAATGAAGGAAAACTCTCAAACCTTCAAGATTTGTTACCTCTTCTCGAAGCGGTAGTTAAATCTGGAAAACCACTATTAATTATCGCCGAAGATGTTGAGGGAGAAGCTTTAGCCACATTAGTAGTTAATAAACTCAGAGGTGGATTAAAAGTTGCTGCTGTGAAAGCTCCTGGGTTTGGAGATAGAAGAAAATCAATGCTTGAAGACCTAGCGATCTTAACGGGTGGACAAGTCATAAGCGAGGAACTTGGCCTTAAACTTGAGAATGTTGGAATTCAAGACCTTGGTTCATGCAAAAAAGTAAGAATTGACAAAGAAGACACTACAGTTGTAAGTGGCAGTGGAAGCTCTTCTGATGTTAAAGCAAGGTGCGAACAAATAAAAACTCAAATAGAAACCACTACCTCTGACTATGATAAGGAAAAGCTTCAAGAACGTTTAGCTAAGTTATCCGGTGGAGTTGCAGTAATTAACGTTGGTGGTTCTACCGAAGTTGAAGTTAAAGAAAGAAAAGATAGAGTAGATGATGCTCTTAACGCTACAAGAGCCGCTGTTGAGGAAGGTATAGTTCCNGGTGGTGGTACAGCTCTTCTTTTAGCAACTAAAGCTCTTGATAAAATGAAAACTACAAATGAAGATGAAAACGCCGGTATAAGAATTGTTAGACGNGCTCTAGAGGCTCCTATCAGACAAATTGCTGAAAATGCTGGAGTTGAAGGATCAATTGTAGTTTCAAAAGTNTTAGGATCAACTAAAGCTAACCATGGTTTTGACGCACAAANTGAAAAATATTTNGATATGGTTGCTGCAGGTATCGTTGACCCGACTAAGGTTGTTAGAACNGCCTTACANGATGCTTCCTCTATTGCTAGCTTGTTAATTACAACAGAAGCAATGGTTGCAGATAAGCCTGAGCCAAAAGGTGCAGCTGCACCAGCAATGCCAGACATGGGCGGCATGGGCGGCATGGGCGGCATGGGCGGCATGATGTAATTACATAANAAATATTATAATTAAAGGCCGCCATTNNGGTGGCCTTTTTTTTGATTAAAAAATTACTGAAGCAAGTCTGTTCCAAGCATCATTATTATTTTGATAGATGAATTCAGGCTTATTGATCTTAATTGGTCCATACCCAAGTGATATTAAATACTCAGAACACAATGAAGAGTTATTATTAGGAACTATTAAAGATACATTATCACCAGCTTCAAAAAAGTTGTTAAGAAAAAACCCTTCATATTCTCGAAAGATATTTAATTCAAGATTATCAATTTTTTTATGACAATTAAAAGTTAGCTCTATATGAGAAATCGCCATAGATTTTGCTGATAAAACTCGCAAGAATTTTTGAATATTTTCTAATTCTATTTCATTCCATTTTTCATTTATGGAAGCAAATATGCATGCTTCGCTTTTAAGGATAATTCCATCATCCAGTATTTTTAAATTATTTTCCTCAAGGGTCTTTCCGCTTGAGGTAATATCGGTAATCATTTCCGCAGTTCCTGCAGATGGCGACCCTTCGGTTGATCCAATGCTTTCTACTATTCTAAAGTTATTTACATTATTCTTAATAAAGAAGTTTCTCGTTAAATTTTGAAATTTTGTAGCCACTCTCAATCTTCTGTCATGAAGCCTTACAAAATCCCTAGATACATCAGCAAGATCCTTCATATTTGATACATCAATCCATGAATTAGGAACTGCTGCGATGACATCAGCTCTACTAAACCCTAATTCAAGAAGAGGGATTACATTGCTAGAATCTTTACTATCTAATTCTCTTATGAGATCTAAGCCGGTTAAACCAAGATGAAGATTACCACTATTTAACTCTTTTGCGATTTCATTTGCCGATAGAAACCTTATTTCAAAGCCTTCAAAATTACTAAAACTACCTACATATGTTCTTTGACCTCCATCTTTCTTAACATCAATACCGGCAGAGGTAAGAAAATTATTCATTTCTTCCTGTATTCTTCCTTTTGATGGTAAGCCAACTTTGATTTTAGACATTATAAACTCTCGATTTGTGAAATTCGTTCAACTTTTTTTAGATTTAGGGCTGCACCAACTGCCGGAATTCTATTTTCTGACCCTAATAACTTTATTAAGTCATCATACCTTCCGCCTCCTCCAATATAGATGCTCTCATTATTATTATTCCAAGCAAAATCATATAAAAATCCGGAATAATATTCTACATCTCGACCCTTTTCAGCACCAAAAATAGCATTATTAAAATCAACTCCATTACTGTTGATTATTTCAAATCTTTTTTCTACTTCATCAATCTTATTTAATAATGATCTATCTAGAGACTTACATAATTTTCTTAATCCACTAATTGCCAATGAAGGTGTATCTTTTATTGAGAGAAATTCAGTTATTAATTTCTTTGTTGAATCTGAGAGGGGCTTAAGAGAATATGACTCACCTTTTTTCCTTAACCGATCTGTTATTTCTTCTAAACTTCGTCCCGCAAAAAAACTTCCATCTGATGAATTAATAGTGCCTCTCACCAACTCTAATGCTGACTCTATATCGAGGGAGTATACTCTTTCGGCAAATTTATCGTTATTGATATTCTTTTTACTTATCTCATCTAATAAAATTTTAAATTCATCTTCATTCCAGAACTTTTCTAATAAGCTTTTTTTCCATAATTCAGGAATGTCCAAAACATTTATAAATTCTTGAAATAGTGAAACATCGCCAAAGTATGTTTTAAAATTATTTATGCCCTCTTTCTTTAAAGCATTATAAATTTTAACAAAAACTTCAACATCAGCATTTAGCGAATCTTGATCACCAATAGACTCAATTCCTGTTTGGGTAAATTCAGTAGGTTCATTTTCTTCTTCATCGTAAAATTGAAATACTTTACCAAAATATGAGTATAGTTTTTTTTCTCCGCCAAAACCTTGATCCAAATAATACAGACAAGTAGGTATCGTTAAATCAGGTCGCAAACATAATCTAATTCCATCTTTTTGAGAAAAGATAAACAACCTATCAACAATAGTTTCTCCAAGTCTATCAATAACTTTATCTGCAGGAACCAATATAGGTGGATCAATTAATTGATATCCATCTGAGGAAAGCGATGACATAATTGAATTTGACTTATGNGTAAGAAATTCATTGGAATTAGATTTTATAACCTTAAGAGGGATTTTAGACTTATCAATGAAATCATTATCAATCGGTATAGAAAATTCTTCACATAAAGCAATGATTTTAAGATGCAATCTAGCAGGAAAACCTTTTTGCCTATAATTAGAGACAGCAGATGGATTAACTCCAAGTAAATTCGCTAGTTTGGTAGTTCCTCCAAGCGCATTAATTATGTTATTTACAGACTTATTCATAAGAATTATTCATATAATATGAATATTTTATTAAATCAATATTTTATTTCATATTTTATGAACTTTTAGATAAAATAGATTTTATCATCTTAATCATCTCAGATTGAGGGACATTCACTTGAGTGTCTTTGCTTGATCGCCATTCTTCATTTTTACTAATATCTTTAGATAATTCTGCACCTTTATTTAAATCTTTAATTGTTACGGTGTTATTCTCTATTTCATCATCACCTATAATTAAAGCAATTTTGGCATTTCTTTTATCAGCATATTTTAATTGGGCTTTCATACTTCCATCGCCAACATATAAATCTGCTAATAAACCTTCATCTCTAAGTTTTGATGCTAAGTTAAAATAATAAACTTGATCATCTTTGTTCATTAACAAAACAACAACATCAATATCACTTTTGTTATTAACTTTTTGATCCAAAATTTTTAGGGCTGTCATTAATCTACTCACACCTATTGAAATTCCTGTAGCNGGAACTTTTACTCCTTTCAGTCTTTCTACGAGACTGTCGTAACGACCTCCCCCTCCAACAGAACCAAAGTTTTGTAAATCATTATTTTTTGGGAAAATAAGATCTGCTTCATAAACTGGCCCTGTGTAATATCCTAATCCTCTTACTACTGATGGGTCTATAGCAACTCTATCTTCATTNTACCCTGCGCCATCTAAGATATCTGAAATAGCCAATAGCTCGATAACTGCTTCAGAGAATTTATCACTATCACAAAAATCCTTTTCTAATTTTTCTAGTGCAGATTTTCTATTTGTCTTTTGACTCTTATCACCCTGCTTCAAGAAATTAATTATTTTATCTATTTGTTCAGTATTAAGCTCTGCGCCTTTTGTGAAATCGCCAGATTTATCCTTTCTGCCCTTACCAAGTAGCTCTGTAACAGCAGAAAAGCCTAATCTATCAAGTTTATCTATAGAACGCATAACAGTTAAATACTGATCAGAATCATTTATAGAATTTAATCCGAGTTGATCTAATAGAGCATCCANCAAATTTCTATTATTTAATCTTATTAGATAGTCATTTCTTTCAATTCCTATATTTTCAAATACATCTGAAAACATCATACACATTTCAGCATCTGCTAAAGGATTTTTACTTCCTACTGTATCAGCATCCACTTGCATGAATTGACGGAACCTACCTGGACCTGGTTTTTCATTTCTAAAAACCCAACCAGATTGATACCTTCTATAAGGTTTGGGTAATGCATCATAATTTTCAGCCACATAACGAGCTAAACCAGATGTTAAATCATATCTTAAAGATAGCCACCTGCTATCATCATCTTCCAAAGAAAAAACACCTTCATTAGGTCTATCCTGATCAGGTAAAAAAGAGCCAATTACATTCGACAGCTCAATAATACTAGTCTCCAATTTTTCAAATCCATAAAATTGATATGTTTTCTCAATCGTGGATATGATTTTTTCTAGCAATAAAAGATCTTCACCCGAAAGATCTTCAAATCCTCTAGGACGTTCAGCTTTAATCTTTTTTTTATTATCTGAAGTCATCACTATACCTTTATAAATAGATTCATTAATATAACATCATCAAATTATCTATGTTATATACTCTATAGGAAAAATTATGGAAAAGAATATGATTAATACACCTGAAGGCATGGAGATTCTTGATACNAGCGTACCTGGAATTGAAAAAGTTCTTACAGAAGAATGNCTTGAATTTATTTATGATCTAGAAAAAAACTTTGGCCACAAAAGAAAAGAATTACTTAAAATAAGAGCTGAAAAACAAAAAGAATATGATGCTGGAGAATTACCTAATTTTCCTCCTGAAACTGAGGAAGTAAGAAACTCAGATTGGAAAGTAGCGCCAATACCAAAGGACTTACAAGATAGAAGAGTAGAAATTACAGGGCCAGTAGATCGTAAAATGGTTATTAACGCCCTTAATTCAGGTGCAAAGACCTTTATGACTGATTTTGAAGACTCTATGTCACCAACTTGGAATAATGTAATTAATGGTCAAATTAATTTATATGATCTCTGGAGAGGTCAAATTGATTTTCTCGATCCAAATAATGGAAAAGAATATAAATTAAATCCAGACCCTGCTGTATTAATTGTCAGACCAAGGGGTTGGCATCTTGAGGAAGCTCATATTGAAATTGATGGAGTAAGAATTTCAGGCGGTATATTTGATTTTGCTGTTTATCTTTTTCATAATCACGNGAAATTAAAAGANAATGGAACAGGTCCATATTTCTATCTACCAAAAATGGAAACATATCTAGAGGCNAGATTATGGAATGAAGTGTTTGTGTATGCCCAAGAAAAACTAGGTATTGAAAATGGTACATGTAAAGCAACAATTTTNATTGAGACACTACCTGCAGCATTCCAAATGGACGAAATATTATATGAATTAAAAGATCATATTGTTGGTTTGAACTGTGGTCGATGGGATTATATATTTAGCTACATTAAGAGATTAGCTTTAAACCCNAACTATATTCTTCCAGACCGTTCACAAGTTATTATGGGAGATGCTTTTTTAAANTCCTATTCGNTACTANTAATAAAAACTTGTCACAAAAGAGGTGCTTTCGCTATGGGAGGTATGGCTGCTCAAATTCCTGTAAAGAATAATGATGAAGAAAATGANAAAGCATTTGAAAAAGTAAGAAANGANAAGGANCGAGAAGTTAANAATGGTCATGATGGGACATGGGTTGCACATCCTGGGTTNGTACCTGTGGCGATGGAAATTTTTGATAANCANTTNTCTGGNGATAATCAGCTAGATGTTTCTTTAGATAATATAACAATNACTCAAGACGATTTACTAGAAGTGCATAAAGGNCAAAGAACTGAAGAAGGAATGCGCGAATGTATTAAGGTCGGCGTTCAATATATCGAGGCGTGGTTAGCGGGACGAGGAGCTGTACCTTTATACAACTTAATGGAAGATGCAGCGACAGCAGAAATATCAAGAGCACAAATCTGGCAATGGTTGAANCANNCAACAAAACTCGATGANGGAAGAACGGTTAATGAGGAATTATTTAAAGATATTTTAACCAGTGAAATAGCTAATTTAAAAGAAGTTCTGGGTGAGGAAGTTTGGGCAAAAGGCAAATATGAAAAAGCTGTTGAAATATTTGAAAAAATGTCTATATCTCCTGTTTGTGAAGAGTTCTTGACACTTCCTGCTTAT
>PBXC01000042.1 GCA_002728335.1 Rhodobiaceae bacterium | reverse complement strand
TGTTCCAACTGAAAATAACCCAATAAGAAGTATAATTTGACTAACATTACGGATAATTTCTTTTTCTATAAGTGTATTGAAATAAGACCCTGAAATAATTGCCAAAATGAAAAAAATAACAAACATTGGTAATGGAAAATGTTTTTTATCACCCCTCTCAGTTATGCTTATTAATATAATTAATGGTATTAACCATAAAGTTCTCCCTAGTTTTAATGTTGATGCAGTCTCCATAGACTCATACCCATAACTCATTGAAGCACCTATGACCGCGCTAGTATCATGAATTACAGTTGCGGCCCATGCTCCAAATTGANTTTGAGATAAATTTAATAATTCNCCTANAAATGGAAAAAGAAATATTCCTAAGGCATTTAGAATGAATATTATTGATAAAGCTGCNGCTAAATCTTCATTTTTTGATTTAATAATTGGTGCAATAGATACCATTGCCGTTCCACCACAAATTGATGATCCAGAAGCAACTAAAATAGAATAATTTTTATCAATTTTAAGTGAAAGACCTAATAAAAAAACAAATGTAAAAGTTAATACAACAAATATTGATATTGCAGGCATGTATTGCAAGCTAGTATTAATTGCTGATTGATAATTNATTGAAAANCCAAGAAGAACTATTCCAGTCTGTAAAATAATTGTTGAATATTTTTTCGTAATAAATTCATTTTTAGTTTTAAACATCAGACTAAAAATTATTCCACCAAATATCGCTAAAATAGGNATTTTAAAGAAAATACTTACAAATAAAAAAATGATTAAATAGAAATAAATCATAGTTAAATAATATCATTATAAATCAAATAATCTCTTAATTATTTCTTTCTAAACTATTTAAAATATATAATATTAATAATTAAGTAATATTGGAGAAGATGATGACCAAAGAAGTAGATTTTTATTTTGATTTTGCTAGCCCAAACGCATATTTAAGTCACAAAGTCCTCAAATCAATTTCTGAAAAAACAGGAGCAAAAGTCAATTACATACCTGTTCTTCTGGGAGGTATATTTAAGTCTACAAATAATAACCCTCCAATGGTTCAATTTGCTGAGGTGAAGGGTAAATTGGAATACCAATCACTTGAAATGACAAGGTTTATTGAAAGACATGGTTTACAATCATTTCAAATGAATCCGCATTTTCCAGTTATAAGTTTACAAATTATTAGAGGAGCAATTGCTGCTGAAATGGATGGTTACCTTGAAGATTATATAGATAAGATTTTAGTTCATATGTGGGAGAAACCAAAAAAAATGGATGATCCAGAAGTTATCAAGGAAGCTTTTATAGAGTCGGGATTAGATGCGGATAAGCTATTAAGTCAAATGCAAGATCCGGATGTAAAGGCAAAATTAATATCAAATACTGAAGCGGCAGTTGAAAGAGGTGTTTTTGGAATACCAACTTTCTTTGTTGGAGATGAAATGTTCTTTGGTAAGGACACATTATGGCAAGTTGAAGAATTACTTATATAATTGACTTTATCTATCAATTTCAATACTTAATTCGCAATGAATTCATTTCAAAAAAATAAGTTAGCTTTTATTTTAGCTTTTCTTTTTCTATCTTCTGTTTCCGCAGAAGAACTACTTCATGAGCATCACGATGATCATGATTATATTGCTGCGGAGTTAGATTGTAATTTTTGTATAGAAATAACTCCAGAATTTAATACTAAAATTAATACTTTTGGAGATCAATATTTCAGTAATTACTATTTGATTGAAAACGCAGAAAATCAATTTTCAGAAACTATTAATACTCAGTTTTTTTCAAGAGGACCTCCTGCAATTTAAATTTCATTTTTTATGTAAATTTATAAAAGGAGATAAAATTGAAAAATTTACTTTTTGCACTTTTGTTTGTGGGTGCACTAACAATACACAACGATTATTTATACTCAAACGAATCTGAAGAAGCTTCAATTGAGCCGGATGAAATTATTGTTACATCATCATATATTGAATCGAATTTATCAGATCTCGATGATCCAATTCATGTAATTAGAGGAGATGATGCGGCTTTTGACTCTACTTTAAGTTTAGGTGAATCACTTGATAACCTATTAGGTGTTCAATCTTCTGATTTTGGCTCAGCTGTTGGTCACCCGATAATACGTGGTCTGTCAGGCAATAGAGTAAGAATTATGAATAATGGAAAAACTCTAAGAGATGTTTCTAATGTAGGTGATGATCACATGAATGAGGTTGATTTAAACGACATTCAACAAATTGAAATAGTCAGAGGACCTTCTTCTTTATTATATTCTAGTGGTACTGTTGGAGGCATTGTTAATATTATTGATAATACAATTGCTAGAAAGGATTTTGAAGCTTCAGAACTTAATATAGGTCTCGAAACCCAATCTGTGAATGATGGTGAAGTAGGAAGCTTTTCTTACAAAAATAATATAGGTGGTTTCAATATAAGTTTGGCTTATAAGGATTCACAATTTGATAATTATGATATTCCAAATGGAGCAGTTATTCATACTGAGGAGGAACATCACGACGAAGATGAACATCATGACGAAGATGAGCATCATGACGAAGATGAGCACCATGACGAAGATGAACACCATGACGAAGAAAACCTTGGTTACCTAGAAAATTCTGATTTTGAATCAACATCACAAAGATTTGGCATCTCAAAGACTGGTGAGTGGGGATATTTTGGAGTTTCATATAAAAATTCTGAGAGCCTATTCGGTGTACCTTTCCATGGAGACGGACATGGGCATGAAGGTCATGGAATGCATGGTGAAGAGAAACATCACGATGAAGAAGCTCATCACGATGAAGACGAGCATCACGATGAAGACGAACATCACGATGAAGACAAGCATGAAGGTGAGAGAATTTTCTCAACTACAGAGTCTGATGTTTTTGATGTTGAAGGTTCATATGTGGTTAATGGTTCATGGTTAAGAAAAATTAATTATTTCTTTAGATCTTCAGATTACCTTCATACTGAGCAACATGCTGAAGAAGAAGGTCATCATGATGAAGAAGAGCATCATGATGAAGAAGAGCATCATGATGAAGATGGACATGATGAACATGGACATGCCGAAGGGCCAACTAATTTTGAAAATAAAGCTAATGAATTTGGTTTTATTTTTGACTTAACTAATGATGTCGTTGAGCAGAAATTATCTATTAATTATGTTGAAGAAGAAATTTCAATTATTGGTGCTGAAGCATTTATGAGACCCACAGATAATGAAGAATTATCTATTGGATATTATTTATGTAAGGAATTTGGATTATTTGATCTTGATTTAGGTGTCAGATTCGATGATGTCTCTCGAAAAGGTTCTCTTGTTCATCATGAGGAAGAGCATCATGACGAAGACGAACATCACGATGAAGACGAGCATCATGACGAAGACGAACATCATGACGAAGACGAACATGAAGAAGAAATTGAATACTTTAATAAAGATTATAGTGAGACAAGTTTTGCTGTTAATTTTTCAAGAGAAGTTAATGATAATTTCACAATTAGTCTAGGTCTTTCAAGGGTTGAAAGAGCACCATCTGCAAAAGAATTATATATGAATGGAGCTCATTTAGTTACTGGTCGATTTGAGGTTGGTAATACAGAACTTGAGTCTGAGACTGCCAATAATATTGATTTGAACATATTTTATCAAAACAATAATTTTTCTTTAAGAGGCAATATCTTTAAAAATGAAATAGATAATTATATTTATTTACAAGATGAGACGGAAGAAGAGCATGAAGAGCATGAAGAGCATGATGATCATGGTGGTCTTATTTTAGCAAACTTCCTACAAAAAGATGCTGAACTTGAAGGTTATGAATTTGAAATTAGTCAAGTTTTTGCTTTTGACAGAGGCAATCTAACTTTATCTTTAGGTAGAGATTCAGTTACGGGTGAATTTAAGAATGGAATGAACATTCCAAGAATTGTACCTGCAAGAAATATTTTAACTGTTTCTTATTCCGAAGATAATCTATCAGCTAGATTAACTTATAAAGATGTTGAAGAGCAAAATGATATAGGTGAAGGTGAGACTGCTACCGAAGCCTTTGAAATGTTAGATTTCTCATTGAAAAAGACCTTTGTTCTTAATAATCAAAATGAAATAAGTTTGTCATTATTTGGTAAGAATCTTCTTGATGAAGTGGCTAGAAATCACGCCTCATTTGTTAAAAATGAAGTTCCTTTACCAGGAAGAAATTATGGCCTTAAATTAAATTATAAATTTTAACTAATACTTAAAATTTATTTTTAGATAATGCTCAGAGCTACTAAACTCTGGGCATTATTTTTTTGTGAACTATATCCTCTTGTTGAATTAATCAAAATTCTATCTTAAATTAAGTTCAATCGAGGAGGGGTTCTATGAAAGTATTAATGACGGGCTGCACTGGTCATGCAGGTGCCCATGCACTAAATCATTTTGTCAATAATGGTCATGAGGTCCATGCACTCGTTAGACCTCACCATATTCCTAATCTTGAAGAGAGAGATAATGTTAAATGGGTCGCCGGTGGTTTTGCTGACACAGAAATTATTAGCGAAACAGCAACAGAGTGTGATGCAGTTGTGCATATTGGAGCCTCTCATGATGAAGAAATGGAAAAACTAGATACGAATTTCATTTTGGCAGTTGAGGAGGCATTTAAAGATACTGGTAAGGTGTTTGTTACGACTAGCGCAAGTGTTGTTTACAATGATACTAAAGGTGTTCCTCGTGATGAGAGCGAACCAATTGAAAATCCACATCCTCTTCGAGCATGGCGCGCACGCCATGATTTACAAGTTGTAGCCATGTCAGAGAATGGCATTAGAGGAGCTAGCGTAAGACCAGGTTTAATTTATGGTCATGCGGGGGGTTGGCTTACAGGATTAATNTTTAGAGCTCGAGAATCAGGAAAATCGCTTCATATTGGTGAAGGTACTAATTTAGTCAGTACAATACATGTAGATCCACTTTCAGATCTTTATCTTAAAATAGTCACAAATGAGTCTGCTCAAGGCATCTATAATGCAGCTTCTGATGAAGTTACATGCAGTAAGGACTATGCAACTTTAATTGCAGATTATTTCGGTCCTGGTATTGAGGTAGTTCATTGGCCTCTTGAGGANGCTAGGGAAGCTCTTGGTGAACTCGCAGATCTATCTTGCATTGAGTGTATTATTACATCTGATCGTGCACGTAGTGAATTAGGTTGGTTGCCAATAGCCCCAAGTGTGGCAACTGAATTATCGAGAGGNACNTATAGNACTGGTCCNTTAGTTCCTTATTCCCACTAAGGTTTTTATGATTAAAAAATTACAATTATTATTNAGTGCATCAGATATTAATAATAGAGATAAAATAGATGATATTCTTAGTANAGANTGCAAGTCTATAAATAATAATTTACCTAACTTACAGTTTAGAAGGGCAATAAGGGTTCCAGANGATCCAACTGCAAGTGTCCCTCAAGATGGTCAACCAGATGATTTNCCTGAGCAACCACCTTTTGATAATATAATAGAGCTNAGGTCTGAAGACGCATCATATGAATCACTTATTGAGGCAATACATGGTATAGGAAAAAAATTAGGATCTTTAATTGATGCTTCTAAAAGCGCTGCTCTTGTAGGTGATGAGCATGTAATTGTTCCAGGAAGCGAACCTTTATTTCTTAATATGGTTTTAAGACGTCCTTTACAATGGTCTAGAGAAGANTGGCATGAGCACTGGTTAGATCATCATGCAGCCGATGTAAGAGAAAATGTTTCAGGTCTACAAGGTTATAGGCAATTTCATGCTGATGAAGAATTTTCTGAGAAAGCCGCTAANTCAGCAGGAGTAGATATATTTGATTTTGANGGTACTGCAGAAGGTTATTATTCTGACATAGANAANTTCCTTGAAACNCTNTCAGATCCNGAGGTGGCTAAAGATACAGGTTTTATAGATCATAGTAGATCAGTTATGTGGTTATATAATCTTTATGAATANTCAATGGATAAGAATTTTTAGTATTTCNGGCGCATATATAGCGTTATTGATTGGCGGTGCCTTTTCAACTGGGCAAGAGGCAATGCAATTCTTTGTTGGTTTCGGTGCTAAAGGATTAGTTGGTCTAATAATTTGTGGCTTACTGATGATTTATACCTGTTTTTCATTACTTAAGGCTGGAAAACAAAATGATCTTCGTACCAATGAGGATGCTTTTAGGTATTTTTGTGGTTCTTATCTAGGTGTTTTTATGACCTGGTACACTATGGTCATGATTGTTGCTGTCTATGGAGTAATGTTAGGCGGTGTAGGGGCAACATTAGAACAAGCCTATGGATTGCCCGTATCTGTTGGATCNGGGTTAATGGCATTTTGCGCAACTATCACATTACTGCTTGGTTTAAATAAAATTATTGAAATCTTAGGTNTTGTTGGTCCAATAATAGTAATTCTTACTTTAGCTACAGCTCTCACGACATTATTTGATGACTCACTATCATTAAACGATGGTATGATTTTATCTGAAGGCTTAGAGATTTTAAGAGCTTCTGAAAATTGGTTTTTTTCAGCAATCTTGTATGCTGTTTTTTCTCTGCCAGGCTTATATGGTTTTTTACCTCTAGTAGGAGCTACAATCAAAAGTAATTTTGAGGTTAAAGGAGTAGCATTAATTGGTCCGTTTCTTTTTATAAGCTCTATGACCATTATTGTTTTAGCACTTTTAGGAAATATTCAATCTGTATACAATGCTGAAGTCCCAATACTTATATTGGCTACAAAGGTATTTCCAGTATATGGATCAATATTTGCTGCTGTAATTTTTCTTGGTATTTATACGACGGTTACCCCGTTAATGTGGACAATTTGTNGGCGTTTTNCCAATGAACATACTCTGCGCTTTAGGTTATTAGCTATATCTCTTACTTTAGTTTGTTGGTTTGGAGGTAATCTTCTTCCTTTTGGTGAACTCATTAACCTAATTTATCCATCAATAGGTTATGTTGGTTTAATACTTATGTTTTGCTTAATATATAGGGATTTAAGTGAAATATTTAATAAGTCTAATTAATTTCATTTTATGTTAATCTTCTTTAGGACTTAGCCTTGTTAAAAAGTTACTAACCTGCACTGCATCTTCAAAATTAAGAGGAGTTGAGACCATTTTTGTTCCCGGAAAAATAGCCTGTGGGTTAGTTATATAAGCAGCAATAGTTCTAGAGTCCCAAATTACACTTGTTTGATTATTCATCTTCATTGCTGCAGAATAATTATAATTTGAAAGTGAGCCTGACCTACGACCTGCAATTGATTCAAGATGAGGTCCTATATTACTCTCGCTATCAGCTGTTAAACTATGACAACTCACACAATTTTGATTGTAAATAAATTTAGCTCTTTCTGAGTCATAAGCAGCCTGNATAGCTAGCATTGTCTCTTCATTCTGCATTACACCATGTTGTCTTAATCTTTCACCTATATCGCTATTTTTTGGCATCGGGAATGGTTTTGATACATTAGCTAACTCTTTTTCGGAGGGTNTACCTGGTCTTANCCGTATTATTTTACCATTAGAAGAGTCCGTAACAGCATATATAAACCCATCTGGCCCTGTCTCTACTGAACGAATTCTNTCATTAAGGTGGTATAATAAATCTTGTTGTTCAATTAGTTTTCCATCACTAATTCGCATTCTCAAGATAGTCTGATCACCAAGTACACCTACAAAAAAATCACCATTCCACTTTGGAAAAGCTTCTCCTTGATAAAAAGTGATACCATAAGGAGAAATTGATGGACTCCAAGTTACTACTGGATCAACAAATCCTGCTGCAGTCTGTTTTTCAGATAAAGCTCGACCAGAGTAATCAAAGCCCCAGCTAACTAGAGGAAATCCATAATTTCCTCCACCCTCAATAAGATTTAACTCATCACCACCTTGAGGTCCCATTTCAATACCCCATAATTGATCATTATCATCTAGTGTTAAACCTCCTATTGAACGTAGACCAGTAGCCCATAATTCAGCTTTGGCATTTTGATTTTTGACGGCAAGAGCATTATCTATTGGCACAGACCCATCTCTATTGATTCTTATTATTTTTCCAATATCTCCATCTAATCTTTGTACCATGCCATAGGCATGTTGACCGCTTGATCCAACAGCTGCGACTATTGATTTGTCAGAAAGGAAGTTAATTCTTGTAATGTTAGGACCTCCTGTTGGAGCAGGTGGAGATGTGTTAAATATCTCCTCTCCATCAACTAATTTGTTTCCTTCAATTTTTGCTCTATATACAACTCCAACTCTCTCAGTTGTAGTACCTTTGGTGAATGACAGATAAATATAAGGACTAGTTTTAAAATCAGGATCAATTTTTATATCAAGTAGTCCATCAAAAGGGCTAGAGACCATTACTTCTGGAACACCTTGTAACTCGCTAATAATATTACCTTTTCGTATTAATTTAATTTTCCCTAATCTTTCAGTGACTAGAAGATCTCCATTTGGAAGCCAGGTAATTGCCCAAGGAAAATTTAAATCTTTTGCATAATCCTCAACCCAATAGGTTTGCTCAAAGCTATCGATAGAATTTTTTTCACTTACCTCTTCAGCACAACCAGCAATAACTAGAAAGATGGACAAGAAAATCACTTGAAACTTACTCATAGGTATCAGTCTCCAAAAGCTATACAAAGATAAATTAAATGATTACCTTTGTCTCTAATTAATCTTAAACCGATTTAAGTTATCAATCTTTATTTATTTCTAGAGATTTAAGAGCATCTTCATGTGAGGATTTCGAAATATTATAAAAAAACATGCATGAGATTGATGCTAAAGTTAAAATTGGACCTAAAATAGCTTGGAAATATGCTAATCGATAAATGGGTTCTTGCATTTCAATAACAGTTGGATTTTTTACATCAAATCCAACAAATTCGAGAAGAAAACCAACAAACACAACACCTAAACCACTAATTATTTTTTGAATAAAACCATTTGCTGATAAATAAAGGCCTTCATCTCGTCTACCCGTCGCTAATTGCCCATCTTCTACAACATCATAAACCATTGATATAACTAGAATCCAACCAGCTGTTCTTAAAAAATATCCAATACATAAAAATGTAATAATAGTCCACCAAAGGGCATCAGTTCCGTTTTCGGGAAATATTTGTATAGGAACATATGGGTCTAATAACCTTAGCCAGATAGGCATGGGCTCAACAATTAGGTTTATGAGAAACAGTCCTATTGCAAAGTTCTTTTTGCTTTTCCCTTTAGCAAGAGGTGCTGCAAAGAAACCAGCTAAAACAACCGGAAGAGCTATAATGATAGGGAACAGACTTATTTCCTCAGGTGTCCACTGCCAAAAGTAAATACTAAAATAGTTGTCTAAACTTGAAAAGATTCCAATATTAAGAGCTAGAATAGTTCCAGCTGTAAAAAGAACTAACCAGTTTCTGTTAGATAGAGATTCAAGTATTTCTCTCCAAAACTCTGAAAATTTAAATTGCTTAGGTTCTGGCTCAACCATATCAGGTATATATTTATGAGTTGATAAAGATGAGATAAAACCAAAGATTATTATTAAAAAACAAGCCAAAAGNCCAAATTTTGGATAGGCATCAGGATTTAAAAAAGCACGTGAACCTGAAAATGTCTCAGTTTCAACAAGAAAGAAAGCTAACATTGCGTAGCTCATAATTCCTAAACCCATATTTCCGTATAAAACCCCATAACCACTCAAGGTGTTACGTCTTTCATAATCAGTAATTAGTTCCGGGCCAATAGCTGCTCTTGGTGTTTCATAAAAAGTAAAAAGTGTTCGTAAAAGAATNGATGCAATTAATAATTTTATAAAAAGTGCAGTTTGTGATGTATCCGTTGGTATTGAGTAAAGAAAATAAGCGCTTAATCCGAAAGGTATTATTGCTATATATACAAATGGATGTCTTCTTCCCCATTTTGATTTAAAGCGATCTGACCATGCGCCAACCAAGGGATCTGAAATTGCATCAAATACNAGAGCAATAGCAAGNGCATATGATGCCAAAAGTGGTTCAAGGCCTAAAATCTGATTGAAATAAACCAAAAGCCATGAACCAAATAATAAATTTTTAACTCCAACAGCACCTGAACCCAATGTGTATAANTGTAAGGTATTATTTGAAATGTTCTTACNCATAAAATTTACCCAGGAAATTAATTATATTTATTTACAATGATTAAATACTTCTTAAGTTTCAAGAATTCTTTCGTTTTTTGAGTTATTTAATTCATTTCGAATTTTTGAATGCATTTCTTCTGTTATAGGATANTTCCATATAATAATTATTGCAGTTACAAAAAAGAAAGAGGGAAGAGTAGAGAATAAAAGCTTAAGCCCTAACAATTGAGTCGGACCGTTGTTAACATCTGTTCCCGTATTAAAACTAATCCAAGATAATGCTGTTAATGCCAGCCATGTTCCTACAGAGCCAGCTAATTTTGAAGTTAATGACCATGATGAGAAAAATAAGCCTGATCTATTTTCTCCGCTTTTTANTGTATCTAGATCAATAACATCTGCCTTCATTGAATTTGGTAATGCCGCAAAACCNCCNGCAGCAAAACCCGTAGTAATGGTNATAGGTAACATCCACCAAAAATCTCCTTCACCCAAAAGAAGATAAAAAGGATGNGCAAATGCAATCATTGCAAAACTNCACATATATGCCTTATGCTTTCCGATTTGCTTTGATAACCAAACCCAAAATGGAACNGCAACAATATTTGTAAGATAAAAAAATGTAAGCATA
Organism: Rhodobiaceae bacterium; assembly: GCA_002728335.1. Classification (GTDB taxonomy): domain Bacteria; phylum Pseudomonadota; class Alphaproteobacteria; order MED-G09; family MED-G09; genus AG-430-B22. The sequence continues at coordinate 9,760 of PBXC01000042.1, read as the reverse complement.
AATATAGCCATTTCTTCTGCCTTAAGAACATAAGTTATAAAGAATAAATACAGTGGAATTGTTATGGAAAAAGCTATACCTCCAAACATAAAAGCCATTATTAATCTCTTAAATGGNGAGTTTTCTANCATAATTTTGAAACCCTTGATCGGAGAGATGTTTGATTTGATGTAATCTTTAGACTCAGGAACTTTTGATACAGTTAAAAATACGCATATGGGCATAATAATTACACTAGCAATCCCAACGATATACAAAACATTTGTGCTACCACCAAGACCAAAAAAAACGAGAGCAATTGTTGGAATTAGTTGAGCACTTAGACTTCCAACTACTCCAGAAATAGATCTCCATCCAGTAATTCTTGATCTCTCATTATAGTCCGGCGATAACTCTGCACCCCAAGCATAGTAAGGTATAATGAGCATGGTTGTTGCTATTGAAAGAAGAAACATCCATAAAAAAAGATGAAGAGCTCCAGCTCCTTCAGGAGGAATAAATAACATATAAATGCTTACCATTAGTAAAGGAGTAGCCATTGCTATCCACGGTCTTCTTCTTCCCCATTTAGTATTAGTTCGGTCGTTTATATAACCAACTATTGGGTCAGTAAAAACATCAAAAATGCGTACCGCTAAAATGATATTTGCTGCTAAGGCTAAAGGAACACCCATTTCGCCAGTGTAAAATTTAGGAATAAAAACAAGGATAGGAAAAAGGGCAATATTTATAGGCATCTCTGCCAAGCTGTAAAAAAACAAAGTTGATTTTTTTAATTTCAATTTTCCCCCAAGGTCATGAATAAAATTTTACTTAATCTTTATCGAGCATAGTGTCGTGATTCCACCAAGCCAAATCAGAAAATGCCCTAATATCTATTTCATGAGTCCAAGTTGATCTATGTTGTTGTGCAATATGATAATATGTATCTGCAATTTTTTCTGGAAGTATTAATCCATCATTTTCCATACCTTTTACTTCACGCATCTTTTGATACAATTCAGGTCCAAGTAATTTACCTAATGTATCTGGAGCATCTACAGCACCATCAATTACCACATGTGCAACATGAATACCTTGAGAAGCAAATTCAGCATTGAGAGATTGGCAGAGCATTCTTCTGGCACCCATTGCGGCTGAATGCGAATGTTGAGTTTTATTCCCTCTCATAGCCGCTGTGGCTGATGTTACTATTATGTTACCTTTTTTTCTTTCAACCATTAATGGGCATAAAACTTTAGCAACTCTAAACAAACCAAAACTTGCCATTCTCCATCCTAATTCAAATTCTTTGTGGGTTGTTTGATCAAGTAACTTCATCCCAGTCTGAGCACCTAAATTGTAAATTAGTACCTCAATTGGACCTATATCTTGTTCTATAGAGACAATTAAATCTTCCAATACATTATCATCAACTGCATTAAGTAGGCATCCTGAAGCTTTACCACCATTTTTTTCGATATTACCTATTAAGCGATCAAGACCTTCTTTATCACTCCTTCTACATAAGTATGAATGATATCCTTCTTTCGCAAATTTTGCAGCAACAGTACCTCCAATACCTGCTCCTGCACCAAGAACTAGACACACAGATTCCATTTTTTCTCCTTATTTGGTTGGGGCTGACTCTTTTTGATATTTATAATACCCTTCAACAGGAATCATTACATGTGCCCATATAGTTTTTGGAAACATCACATAAGGAGCACCATTTGTAAAATCAGCATTCATATTATCTAAACTAGATGGATCCTTTGGCATAAGCATTAGATGTGGGCCAGACTCAATCCATTGACCTGGCGTACTATCATTTTTATTTAATACTCCAGCCTTAGAATTATCTTCACCTACATCACCATGAAGCATCCACATCCAACCATCATTATCAAGTTGAGGTGTTTTACCTTCCATATATGCCATCATCCATTTAATTGCTTCTTTGTCAGAACATGCTGGCATAGCTTCATGAACATCTTTCCATCCTTCTTTTGGAAAAGGCCTCGGATTACCTGCTTGACATGTCCAACCATTAGTTCCTTCCCTCAGTACTTTTCCATCTCCACCTATAATTGTTGCAAAATCACCAATAAATGAAGGAGCTGCGCTTGAGTAAGCTTTAATTTGCCATTCGGCAGAAGCATTATTTCCAGCAGCATAAATATTTGTTGCTGAAAAAGAAAATAAAACTAAAAAATATAAAACAATAAATCTTTTCATAATTTCTGACCTCTTTTAAAATATCTTAAAATATTTTAAGTAAATAAATAACTTAAACAATTAAATTATGAAAATAGATCAATTTATATTATCTAATTAGTTATTAAATCTTCTTTTTTATTAACAAAAAAGCGATAAACAATAATCAAACCAATATTAAATAATGCATGAAAAGCAAGTATTTGAGTAGCTAATAGCTCAATTGATATAATTCCAGAATAAATTATAGATAGAACTATTACAGATCTGATACTTTCACATGTGATAGTGTTAACCTTATTTGATAAGGCTAGAGAAATTATCATAGATGATACAAATAGAGACACCCCAAAGAGAATGGTTTCGATATAACTTTGGCTTTTCAAAGTAAAGAAAACTANAAGTGTCATAAATGGAATAAAAATTAATTGTGTCCAAGCAAACTTCATAAAATTAGGTGATATATCAGGGTTATATTTATCGGTTTGATCATATTGCTCGTAAGGAAATTCTATTTCTACATCTTTTGGGCGCCAAGTTGTCCTTGAAAACCAAACTTTTATTTTATCTCTCCATTTTTTTGTACGATAAGAGTCTTTTGCCATATTGGTAAATACTTCAATATTTGCCCAGAGAGGATTCCAGCTTCTTAAAGCTTTTACAGTTCCATAGACTGGTTTTAAATCATCCCTCTCCTCACAATATGTTCCAAAAAATCTATCCCACAAGATAAAGACGCCACCATAATTTTTATCAACATATTCTGGATTTTTGGCATGGTGTATCCTGTGATTACTTGGGGTGATAAAATATTTTTCATACCATCCTAATTTACCTATATGTTCTGTATGAACCCAAAACTGATAAATTAAATTTAGACCACCTACAGCTACAAATACTGGTGAAGGTATTCCAACAAGAAGAATTGGTAGAAAAAAAATCCATTTCCATAAAAACCCTGAGCTGGTTTGTCTTAAAGCTGTTGAAAGATTNAATTCTTCTCCATGATGATGCACAACATGAGTTGCCCAGAGAAACTTATATTCGTGATGAAATCTATGCATCCAATAGTATAAAAAATCATATAAAACAAATGCAAAAACCCATGTAAGAGGAGAGCTAATGGGCAATTGGAAAAGATTCATATTTGTCGCAACATATGAAAATGTAAGCCCTTGGAAACCAAGATTTAATATCGTTGGAAATCTGCTAATTAAACCAATATTTATGCTTGTGATGGTATCATTTAATCTATAGTTATTTTTACCTTTNAAATAGCCGTAAACTAATTCAATACAAATCNTCAGAAAGAAAATAGGAATAGCTAAAAATATGAGAAATGATTTATCCATGATTTTTTTTAATTTGTTATTTTTTATATAATATTTGTTAAATTGTAAATAAATGGAGGAATTTTGGCTATAACACTACCAGATGCAAATGATGAAAAATGTCTAATTCTTTTTGAAAAAGTGAAAAAGGAGTTATTTTCCTATTCTGAGAGCATAAATATTAAAAATGTTGATCAAAAATTTTTTAAAGAAATTGTTATTCCTATAGCTCTATATCTAATTGGATTAGACAAGACATCAAAACCTGTATTGATTGGTCTTACTGGTGGACAAGGGTCAGGTAAAACCACACTATCTGATTTTGTTCAATTAACATTAAAGAAAGGTTTTAACAAAAAAACCACGGGATTCTCCATTGATGATATATATAAATCNCCAAGAGATAGAAAGTTACTTGGANNAAAAATTCATCCTATGTGTGGGGTTAGAGGTGTACCAGGTACGCATGATGTTGATCTAGGCTTAAAAACAATAGAATCCTTAAATAATGCTTCTAATACGACCATTACATCCATTCCAGTATTTTCTAAACCTCTAGATAAGCATCTACCAGAGAGTGAGTGGGTGCAGTTCAAAGGAAAACCTGATTTTATATTTTTTGATGGATGGTTTTGCGGAGCCAAACCGNTACCTGAAGAAAATTGGTTACCNCCAGTGAATAAATTAGAAGAAAAAGAAGATCCAGATGGAGTCTGGTCAAAATGGTACAACAAAGAGCTATCAGGAGACTACCAGAAATTGTTTAATAGTTTTGATATATTNCTAATGATTAAGGTACCAAACATGGAGCATATATTTGAAAGTCGATGGATTCAAGAAAAGACACTTGAAAAAAACATTACTGACCCTGAAATGAAAAAGAAAATTATGACAAAAGAGGAAATTATTCATTTTGTTATGCATTATGAAAGACTTACAAGATATGTATTAGAAGAAATTCCTAAATTTGCTGATATAGTATTGCATAGAGACAAAAAATTTAATTTCGAAAGAAAATAAGGAGAGTTATGAAAGAAACAAATTTACCTAAAATTATAAGAGCGAATAAAAATGATAAAAACAAAATTAAAGGTGTTTTAAAGCTTGGTTTTTCATCTGATCCACTAATAAGGTGGGTATTTCCTGATCCAAATATTTATTTAGAGTCTTTTGATGTATGGATGGAGGAGTTTTCAAAAATATCTTTTGCTAATGATGTGGTTTTTGCCGAAGAAAACTTTAATGGAGCTTCATTATGGCATCCTCCAGGTTTTGAATTTGATGAGTCTTGTTTATATCCAACATTAGAGTGGATGACAGAGGAAAGAATTGAATTCGTAAGTCAATTTTTTGATGAATTTTCAAACTATCACCCAGATGATGCATGGTATTTAGCTTTTATCGGCGTTGATCCGTCAAAACAAGGTTTAGGTGTTGGATCTTTTATATTAAAGGAAGCCCTTAAACATATTGATGAACTGGGCGAAAGAGCATATTTAGAATCTTCTAATCCTAGAAATATGTCGCTTTATGAAAGGCATGGTTTTGAGAGTATGGGAAAAGTTCAGATAGGTGATTCACCTCCTGCACATCCAATGATTAGAGAGCCACGGAAATAAAGTTGTTGTTGAGTATTTAAATACATTCTGTAATATTGATATGATTTTTAGGTTTAAGGGAGATACATATGTCAAATATATTAATTGTTGGTGCCACGAGAGGAATTGGGCTTGAATTAACAAAGCAATATGCCGAAGAAGGAAATTCTGTGATTGCATGTGCTAGAGATAAATCCAACGCATCTTTACTTGATGAACTTGCTTCAGGATCAGAGAATATATCTATCGAAGAACTTGATATTGCAAATCCTTCATCGATTGAATCTGCAGCCAATAATATAGGAGATAACCCTATAGATACTGTAATTATAGTTGCAGGTGATGTTGGGGGAGACCCGATGGAACAACAATCACTTGATAATATAGATATAGCTCAATGGCATAAAACCCTAGATACAAATACAATTGGACCACTTTTAGTAGCCAGAGCATTCAAAAATAATCTGACTGCATCAGGCAATGGAAATCTAATGATACTTTCTAGTCAATTAGGCGCATCAACCTGGCCAATGGGAGGAATGTATATNTATTCTACAACGAAAGCAGCTGTAGGTAAGGTTGGTAAAATTTTATCCCTTGATTGGGCTGAGGATCCTATAACTGTATCAATTATGCACCCTGGGTGGGTTCAAACGGATATGGGTGGACCAGNAGCCGAAATAACAGCAGAAGAGAGTGCATCTGGTATTAGAAATGTTATTAGTGGTCTTACAAAAGAAGACTCTGGTAATTTTTATAAATGGAATGGTGATATCCACCCTTGGTAGGTTATTGATATCTGGTTTACGGTATTGATTTGATATTAACAATTATTCCTTCGTTTGGATTAATATCGCCTTGAATAACATTATCATAAGTGCTTAAAAAATTATCCAATCCTGAAACTTCTTTTATGTTCATCCAGCTTTTGCTTTGTTCAGCTCTAGTGTCCATAAAAGACGACGTTTTCTGATTATAGCCTTCTGTGCCCCAGTCGCTTATTCTCTTTTGAATATGGTCTGGTGCAAAAAAGAATTCAGTTCTTTCTCTATTCATGAGTTGTCCCATTGTGTCATCAGCTGTCGTTTCATTATCCCAATGAGTCATACCTACTGTAATACATTTAATCATTTTGTTTCCTAGTGAACTATGAAGCTTTCCCAGTATTTCCCTATTTCCAGCCATATCTACCATTACAGCGGGGCTATCAATATTTATGTTATCAAGCTCATCATATGTAATAACATGATCATATGAGTTTAAGTCTTTTACAAAGTCTAAGTTTCTTTTTGATGTTAGCCCAACAACCTCAGGCCTCCCTTTTTCCCTATGCAAACCTTGCGCAAGTCCAATTGCTGTTTTACTGGATGCGCTCACTATTATAATTTGTTCAGCCCCCAAATAATCTTCATATTGGAGATAATCACATAAACAAAAAGATGTTATATGTAGAGGAAATAAAAGAGCTCTTAAGTTGTCATTGTCTTTATTGTAACTATCTTCATTATTTAATCTTATATAGTTGTTATAAACTGGGGGTAAATCTTTACGGTGATCTTGACCATCTATAAAAGTTTTCTGAGAAATTTTAATGGGTTTCATAACTAAAATATTAGATGCTGGAAAATAACCAAAAAGTCTTTCTCCAGTTTTTAACTCTTTATTATTTGAGTGCTTGATTTTAGCAAAACCCCACATTGGGATACATCCCCAGATATTTTCAGGATCTTTTGTGCTCGGGAAAAACTTCCAATAACCCATCATTTCGCCAGCAACACCATATGTCACATTATTAGATGTAAAAGCAAAACTCTCAATTTCGACTATTATTTCACCTTCATTTAAGTCATCTAAATTAAAATCAGTTGTAACTATTCTTCTTTCAGTTAAGTTTATCTTCGATGTTTGCAGCTCTTCTTTTATAAGANTCATATCTCACCTTTTTAGTTATTATTATTTAAAATCGTTAAACATTGGTCATACATTGCCTTCTTTATTTCACTTTTCTTCATACCTTGTCCATTTAATCTTGTCCAAAAAGCAAAAGATAATATAGCATCAACTAATTCTTGAGATTGTTTATCTAATTTTTTTAATTCTGGAATAGCTTTTTCAGTTTCATCTCTAAAAAATTTTTGCCAATTACGATATCTTTTTAATAAGAATTTGTATTTCCATGACATAAATATGGTCATCATCATTATATTTGACTCTTTGGAGTAAATATTATTTCGAGTTTCTACAATTTGCTTTAATCTTGTTTTAATTGTTAAATTTGGATCAACTTTAATCATAAGTGGACGNTTNTGATGATATTCCTGATCAACTGCATTAATTAAATTTTCCATATCATCAAACTGTCTAAATACAGTTCTTATGCCGATGCCAGACTCATCTGAAACCTCTTGCGCAGTAGGGTTAAAATTACCTGATTGAAATAATTTTATTACAGCATCAATTATTAGTTTTTGACTTTTTGTGCTTCTTAAATTTCTGCCATCTAGTTTATTCATTGAATTAATTAGATATATTTTGACATAATTTATGTCAATAGTTAGTGTTTATATTAGGATTATATATTATTGAAAAACAGAGATAAAATAACGATAATTGGCGTCCCAGCATCGCCCTATACAAGAAAAATGCTAGCTGTTCTTAGGTTTAAAAATATAGATTATTCAGTTATTTGGGGTAACCCAAATCAAATATTGGACTCAATGGGNTTAAAGGTTCCTAAACCAACTTTATTGCCAGTTATGATTTTAAATAAAAATGAAAACGATCANGCAGTTTGTGACTCAACNCCNATAATAAGAGAATTAGATNCAATATATAAACAAAGAAATATTATTCCCGAAAATAAAGCGTTAGCTTTTTTAAATTCAATTCTTGAGGATTTTGGAGATGAATGGGTAACTAAATATATGTTTCATTATAGATGGCANTTTAAAGATGATATCGAGAATGCTGGAAATATTTTACCTCTCTTACATTCGGTAAATATTGATAAAAAATCCCATAAAGATTTCAAAAAATATATATCTGAATTACAGATAAGCAGATTATGGGTAGTTGGTTCAAATAAAAAAACCGCTCCAATTATAGAAAGAAGTTATAAAAGATTTTTATCATTATTAGATAACCATTTTGAGAGCTTACCTTTTTTATTAGGTGATAGACCCTCATCTTCAGATTTTGCTTTTTATGGGCAGATGACACAGTTACTCGGATTTGACCCTACATCAAGATCATTGGCTTTAGATTTATCACCAAGATCTTTAGCATGGGTTGATATCATGGAAGATTTATCTGGTTTAGATATTAAGTCTAAAAATTTTGTTNNGATTGAANAATTACCTAAAACCTTATTTTCAATTTTTGAAGAAATTAGTCGTGGTTATGTACCNNCAATGATTGCAAATTCAAANGCTTATAACAATGGTGAGGAGATNTGGAAAACAAATATTGATGATGAAATATGGGAGCAGAAAACATTTCCTTATCAAGTGAAATGTTTGGATTGGATTAGAGATGAATTTANTAATNTAGAAGAAGATGACAAGACTAAAGTTCTTAATTTNTTAACTGAAACGGGNTGTGAAAAATTACTGAGNGATAANGAGTNANTATGAAAATATTGAGAACNCCTGACAAAAGTTTTGATGTGATAACTGACTTTCCTTATGAACCACATTATACCAATATTAAGACTAAAGATGGCAGTGAATTAAGAATACATCACATAGATGAAGGGCCTAAAGATGGACCTATTCTATTGGCAATGCATGGTCAACCTGTTTGGTGTTATCTCTACTCAAGAATGATACCTTTCTTAACAAAATCTGGAATAAGAGTCATCGCACCTGATTTACCAGGTTATGGAAAGTCTGATAAGCCGGCTTCTAGATCTGATTACAGTTATCAAAATCAAGTCGATTGGATGGTGGACTGGTTAAATGCTAATGATTTTCAAGATATAACTTTCTTTGGACAAGATTGGGGTGGATTAATCGGGTTGAGAGTAGTTGCGAGGGAACCNNATAGGTTCTCAAGGGTTTCAATGGGTAATACCGGACTTCCNTATAATCCAGATGCNCCGGANGAGGTTATTGAAGAAATAAAAGCCTTNAGAGAGAGNGATATAAAACTTCACCCATTATCTATGGCNAAACAAGTGAGAGAAATGGATAANGGTAAAACACATCCTGGATTAAAATTTATGTATTGGCAGAAATTTTGTTGGGATACTGAGGATCTTCCCATTGGTTTCATACAATCTATGCAAATGGAAAAGAGATCACTAATTTCAACAATTTTTAATTATATATTTATCTTATTAGGAAAATATAGTGCTTCTCCTTTTAAGTCATATATAGCAAAAGCATATGAGGCACCGTTTCCAGATCCAAGTTACAAAATGGGCCCTAGAGCAATGCCAAGTCAAGTACCTATAATACCTGATCAATCTCTTGAGGAACAAAGGAAAGCAAGGGAATTTTTTAGGGAATGGGATAAACCATTTCTCAGTGTTTTTGCTGGCGATGATCCTGTAACAAATGGAATCGAGCAAGATGTTTTAAATATGTGTCCAAATGCAAAAAGTGCACCCCATATAGGAGGGGGTCATTTTTTTCA
>PBXC01000041.1 GCA_002728335.1 Rhodobiaceae bacterium | reverse complement strand
CAGGACATTTAAATTTTGCTAAAGATTTTAACAATATTTCTTCAATACTGTCATCTGAAATGATGTTTTTAGATTTAGTCGATATTAAAATTGCCACAACTGCTTCTCCTAAATCATCATGCGGACAACCAATCACTGCACTCTCATTAATGCCTTCAATTTCATCTAAAATTAACTCAATTTCTTTCGGATAAATATTGTAGCCACCTGAAATCAGCATATCATTAGACCTTCCAAAAAGTGTCAGCCTGCCGTCATTATCTAACTGACCAACATCACCAGTGATAAAAAAACCGTCAGATCTAAAATCCTTCTTAGTTTTCTCCTCTAATTTCCAATAGCCTCTAAAAACATTTGGTCCCTTTACCTCAACAATTCCTCGATCTCCAGAAGAAAGTACTTCTCCTAATTCATTCGCTACCCTTACCTCTACATCAGGTAGAGCAAATCCTACAGTCCCCGGAACTCTTTCACCATTCAAAGGGTTAGATGAAATCATGCCAGTTTCAGACATTCCATATCTTTCAAGAATTTTATGACCTGTTCTCTCTTCAAATTCTTTAAATACAATTTCTGTAAGTGGGGCTGATCCAGAAATAAATAATCGTATGCTTTCACAAGCGTCCTTATTAAAATTACTCTTTGATAATAATCTACTGTAATAAGTCGGGACTCCCATCATAACTGTGGCTTCTGGAAGTCTTTTAATTAAAGATTCGGGAGAAAATTTTTCAAAAAAAATAATTTTAGCCCCACTCAAAAAAATTGTATTAAGAGCAACAAATAGGCCATGGACATGAAATATTGGAAGAGCATGAAGTAAAATATCATCTTCACTAAAACCCCAAATACTTCGGAGGGCCTTACCATTGGATTCTAAGTTCTTATGAGTTATCATTGCGCCCTTGGACTTACCTGTTGTTCCAGAGGTAAATATTATAGATGCAATATAATTTTCATCTAAATCTTCTATATAGTTATCCTTTTTTGATCCATATACTTCTTCAATCAATTCTTCATTATCTCTTTCAAGAACTAGTGTTTTTATCTTTTTGTGCTTAGTTAATAAATTTTTATGTTCACTTAATTTTTCACTACTCAAAAACATTAAATCGGGGNCTATATTATCAATGAAATATGCCATTTCATTTGATGTATAAGCAGTATTTAATGGGACATATATTATGCCTGATTTTAAGCAACAAAGATAAAGGCAGACCGAATAAACACTCTTTTCTGCTTGAATAATAATTTTGCTTCCCTTTTTTAAACCTAATTTTTTAAGGAAAGATGAAAAATGAAAAGTTAATTGCTTTACATCATGATATGTCCAGCTCTTTCCTTTATCTTCTTCTATGAGGATGTTATCAGAATATTTATCAAAATTATCATTGAGAATTCTAAAGAAATTTCTATTCATAACACCAATCAGTTAATTTGGATAACTAAGCCCTCTCTTCGTGAATCTGCGCCTCCGATATATCCACCCTCAACTTTTTTAGCNGCATGCAAACCGCTTCTTTTTCTTTTTATAGATACCTTATGACCAATATTCTCAAGAAAAATTTTATGACTTTCTAATTCAGTGCCCTTTTCCAANTCTGTTTCTTCTTTTTTTCTCATATAATGAGGTATATCNACCGCTTCTTGGGGAGACATATCCCAATCAATTAGGCCAAGAATTGATTTAGCTACATAACCTATAATACTTGTTCCTCCAGGCGAACCAGTCAATGAATGTATGTTTCCACTTTCATCAAAGATTATTGTTGGCGACATTGAGGATANGGGCCGCTTCCCTGCCTCAACTCTATTCGCTATCGGAATACCATCATAATCAGGTAAAAATGAAAAATCAGTAAGCTCATTATTTAACATAAAACCTTCAACCATTAGATGGCTCCCGAATGGCCCTTCTATAGTCGATGTCATCGATATTGCATTTCCATATAGATCTACAATAACGAGATGACTCGTTGAGTCTCTCGAAATATCCACATTTTCAGAATACTTCTTATAGCCATCTGGTNGACCTGGTTTAGGATTCCTAATGGACTTTGTATTNTTTATAATCTTAACCCTATCCTGAAGATAATCCTGATCTAATAAGCCTGTAATTGGAATATTAATATAATCAGGGTCAGCAAGAAAAAAATTTCTGTCACTATATGTAAGAGCACTTATTTCTGAATATAGATGAATAAATTCAGGTGATGTTGGTTTAAAAGATTTTACATTATAATTTTCAAGCATTTTCAAAATCATCATAACGGAAATATTACCTGCTGGAGGCGGCATACCACACACACTTCTTTTTCGATATTCTATACAAAGTGGGTCTCGCCAAATAATTTCATAATTTTTAAAATCCTTTAGTGTTAATATTTCTGAGTTATCTTGTGATTTATTTACTGTTTTAATAATAGCTNTAGCAGTTTCCCCTTCATAAAAATCTTTTGCTCCATGCTTGGAAAGCCTTTTTAAAGTTTTAGCAAATTCTTGATTAGTTAAAACGGAGCCAACTTTAATGGGCTCAAGCTGATTGAGATTGTTCTTTTTGAAATACAAAGATGCAGCAGGCTCAACTGTTTTAAGATATCGCATATATTGAAGAGTATTGTGAAGGGCTGGAGAAACGACAAAACCTTCTTGGGCAATTTTAATAGGCTCAATAAACAAATCTTCCCAATTAAGTTTACCGAATCTTTTGTGAGTTTCTTCCATTAATTTTATTAGACCTGGAACACCAACTGACTTNCCGCTTATAACAGCATCAGGATAAAATTTAAGAATGTTGTTTTTTTGATCTTTGAATAAATCTGGGTTTGCTGATAAGGGAGCAACTTCTCGCCCATCAATCGCATATAATTTAGAGTTAGCATTGTCCCAATACAACATAAATCCCCCTCCGCCAATACCAGTAGATTGGGGTGTAGTCATTGTTAATATAAGTTGTGCAGTTATTGCAGCATCTAATGCTGTGCCTCCTTTCTTTATGATTTGCGCAGCAGCTTCAGATGCGTATTTATTTGCTGTCACTACTATTCCCTTTGAGGGTTGAGACGCCTCAGCAATTGGCAAGAGGAAAAATGCAAAGCTTAATAATATACTTAAAATTTTTGTCATCAGTTAATGTTTAATCTAATTATTAATATACAAATACACCAGCTTTGTTTAGTTTCCAATTATGTTTTATTCTGGTCAAAATAATTTAATTACTGATGTTGATAATATATTAGTAGGTAATGCCGAAGACAAAGATATAGGTACCGGCACAACCATACTTATCCCTCCAATAGGAAGTACTGCTGCTGCAGATGTAAGAGGTGGTGCTCCAGGAACAAGAGAAGTTGGAGCATTAAATCCATATAATCTTGTCGATACCATTGATGCAATTGTCCTATCTGGTGGATCAGCTTGGGGATTAGAAGCTGCAAGTAGCGCAGCAAATTTTATTGGCAAAAGCGGAAGAGGTTTTAAAACTTCAGAAAACATAAAAAATGTGCCTATGGTTCCTGCCGCTATACTTTTTGATTTAAGTAATGGAGGAAATAAAGATTGGGGTGATACCCCGCCCTATAATAAACTTGGCATTGAAGCCACATCCAACGCATCGATAAAATTCAAATTAGGAAATACAGGAGCAGGATATGGTGCAAAAGCAGGTTCATTGAAAGGTGGTTTAGGTAGCGCAAGCTTTGAAAATGCAGAAGGTTTGAAAGTGGGTGGATTATTTGCTGTTAATAGTTTTGGTTCAGTAGTGAATTCTGAAACTGGACAATTCTGGGCTGCAAGTGATGAATTAAATAATGAATTTGGCGGTATGGGAGCGCCACAAGATTTACCAGAAGATATTCTGGCTGGATCCTCAATTGGTCACGCACTTGAAAAAAGTAATACAACAATTGGGATAGTTGCTACAAATGCTAAACTTGATTCAAAAACCGCAAAAAGAATTGCCATTATGTCACACACAGGCATGGCAAGGGCCATACGACCAATTCATACACCAGTTGATGGTGATGTCATATTTGTAGTAAGTACAAATACTTTCGATAGAGAATTAACTTATAGGGAAATAAATGAAATTGGTGAATTAGGCGCCAGAGTTTGTTCAAGGTCAATTTCAAGGGCTATATATGAAGCTGAAAAACTTTATGAAATGCAATCCTGGAAAGATAAATATACCTAATTTAAATTATTTATAATTCATTTATAATGTCTTTAAGCGCCGGTAGCTCAGCTGGATAGAGCACCAGACTACGAATCTGGGGGTCGGGAGTTCGAATCTTCCCCGGCGCGCCATTGGAGAAAAGATGTATGAATCAATTATTATAATTTTTCTTTTGATAGTATTAATAGCTCTTGTACTATTCAGGCTGCCTATAAAGAAAGATGATTCATATCTTGATAAAGTAATAAAAAAACAAGAAGAGAATTTATTATCTCTCAATAATGATATTCAAGCTTTTAAAGAACCAATGGGTAAGCTAAGAAATTTCTTATCAGGCTCAACTTCAGCAGGATCTTTCGGGGAATGGAATTTAAAATCAATATTAGAAGATGTTTTTACAAAAGATCAATATAAAGAAAATGTTGAGATCATCCCAAATTCTGGAATGTATGTTGAGTTTGCAATAATTCTTCAAGATGGCCTCTTGATGCCAATTGATGCCAAATTCCCTTCTGGGCTCTACGATAAATATCTTAATGCTGCTGAAAAACTAGATAAGAATTCAATTGAAGACTCCGAAAAAGAAATTATGAGACATATAAAGAAGGAGGCAAAATCAATCAGTTCTAAATATGTATTAGAAGGAGTTACTACTGATTATGCAATTCTGTACTTACCTAGTGAGAGTTTATTCCAACTCGTGATGAATTTAAATATCAAAGAAAGTATTCTAAAAGAAGATCGAATATTTATTCTGGGTCCAAATTCTTTAGCCGCTTATATTTTAAGTATACAAATGGGTTTTAAAACACTCACTTTGAATAAAAGAACTTCAGAGATAATTAAAGAGTTTGGTATTTTTAAAAAAGAATTTGAAAAATTCAGTAATTCAACGGATGAATTAAGAAAAAAAGCTTCAGCTATGGTAAAGGTTATTGATGAGCATGAAACAAGAGAAAAACAAATGAGTCGTTCTGTCGAAAGAATGGAAAAATTTAAGGATAATAATAAGTAAAATATTTAAACAGCTATTTGACTTAAGAAGATCTTGGGCTTATAACCCTCATTGTTGTTAACCCTAGGGGATTATTATGAAAAGAACTTTCCAACCCAGTAATATTGTTAGAAAGAGAAGACATGGCTTTAGGTCAAGGATGGCTACGGTAGGTGGGCGCAAAGTATTATCGAATCGAAGAGCCAAAGGCAGAAAAAGACTATCTGCTTAGATTTAGATGACAACAAACCAAAAAAAACAAAAAAAAACATCAAAATTAATTAAACTCGATAAAATTACTAAACGATCAGATTATCTAAGAGCCTCTAAATCAAAATATGTTAGAACAAATTCGTTCGTGATTCAGTTTTATAATAGGAATGATTCTTCAGACCCAAGATATGGAATAACTGCTACAAAAAAAATAGGTAACGCAATTAAAAGAAATAAAGCAAAAAGAAGAATAAGAAGTCTAGTAAAAGATTTACTTCCAAAATACGGAAAAAATGGTTACGACTATGTCTTTATCGCAAAAGAAACTCTAATTAATGAGAATTGGGAAGACTTAATAGAAGAATTAATATCTGTTTTGAAGGATTATAAATATGAATGATATGTCTAGATATTTGTTTGCTATCGTCCTTGCAATGGCAGTGTTATTTGGTTGGCAACTTATTTTTCCTCCAGAACAGAGGGAAATCATCAATAATGAAATTATCGAGCAACAAGATAATATTCAATTGAGCGTCTCACCTGAGGATGTTCAAAATTATTCTGAACCATGCCAGGAAGAAAGAGTTTTAATTCAAAGCAATAAGATTACTGGGTCAATTAATCTTTGTGGAGCAAAAATAGATGAAATTTTCCTAAAGGACTTTAAAACTTCAACGAGAGAGGACTCTGATTTTGTCCAATTTTTTAACCCTAAAGAGAGTGAAAACGCTTATTGGGTTGAGTCAGGTTGGAAAGCGCCAAAAAATATCAGATATGATTTACCAGGAACTGATACTCTCTGGGCACTTGAAGAAGGACAAACTCTAACTCCAGATACACCAGTCATTATTAGTTGGAATAATCAAAATGGATTAACCTTTAAACAAAAAATTTCTATAGATGAAAATTATATATTTAAAATTGAACAAATAATAATAAACAACTCCCCTGGGTCAATCACAGTATTCCCTTTTCAACAATTATCAAGAAAAGAAGCGCCAGATGTTCAGGCATTGGGATTATTACATGAAGGTCCAACTGGATATTTTGACGATCAACTTGAAGAAGTTGATTATGACGATATTGAAGAAAATGATTTTAGATCTGAATTTAAAGATGGCTGGGTCGGTATTAGAGACAAATACTGGGCAACAGCAATAACATCACTTGATAAAGACACCAAAAGAGCAATCTTCAAAACTTCAAGTGATGCATTTGATAACTATTATAGAATTGGTTACATAGGTGATCTAACTGGAGCGTCATCAGGTGAAAGTGTTTCATCAATAAGCCAAGCTTTCATAGGCGCTAAAGAAGTTAAAATAATTCAAAATTATTCTGATAATAATACTTTAAACAGATTAGATTTAATAATTGATTGGGGTTGGTTTTACTTTTTGGCAAAACCATTATTTTATATATTGGATCTTCTTTTCTCTTTCTCAGGAAATTTTGGCGTAGCAATTTTATTACTTACTATTTTAATAAAGGTAGTTTTCTTTCCTGTTGTAAACCGATCATATGTTCAGATGGCAAAAATGAGAAAGGTACAGCCTGAGATAACAAAGTTAAGAGAGCTATATGGAGACGATAGACAGAAAATGGCCTTGGAGATGCAGTCTTTATATAAAAAAGAAGAGCTCAAGCCTTTGTCAGGTTGCTTGCCTGTTCTAATACAAATTCCTGTATTTTTTGCATTATATAATGTCCTCCTAGTTGCGTTAGAAATGAGGCATGCGCCATTTATAGGTTGGATAAAAGATTTATCAGCGCCAGATCCAATTTCGCTGTTCAATGGATTTGGTCTAATTAATTGGGAACCTCCACAAATACTTATGATAGGTGTTTTTCATATCCTATTTGGTCTAACTTTCTTATTGCAAACTAAACTTAATCCAGCGCCACCTGATCCAATCCAAAAAACATTATTCACCTGGATGCCAATTGTTATGGTTTTCATAGCGGCTAATTTCCCAGTTGGATTAGTTATTTATTGGGCTTGGAATGGTATTCTGTCAATTATGCAGCAAGTATATATAATGAAAAAACAAGGATCAGAGATTGCATTATTTGCAAAATCTGAAAAATAAAAAACACAAAAATAAAATTATGAATTTTAAAAAAGAATCCGGANGTGATGCTAAGTCAAATAAGTTATTGTTTAATCAAAATATTACTTTTTCTAAGGGCGTTACGAAAATTGAAAGTCTTCCCATAGAGACAGTTCCAGAAGTTGCCTTCTTTGGAAGATCTAATGTTGGTAAATCATCTCTTTTAAACTCCATTACAAATAAATCTAAATTAGCTTACACTTCAAAAAGCCCAGGCCGGACTAGGGAATTAAATTTTTTTTCATTAAATAAGAATTCAAAAACATTAATTAATATAGTGGATATGCCCGGATATGGTTTTGCAAAAGCTTCAAAGGGTCAAATAAAAGAATGGACAAACCTTTCAGATCTTTATCTAAAAACAAGAAAAAATTTAAGAAGAGTTTTTTTGCTTATAGATTCAAGAAGAAAAATTATGCCTATTGATAATGAAATTATGGATGTTATGGATGATTTTGCAGTCTCTTATCAGATTGTTTTAACAAAAACAGACAAAATCTTAAAAGTTGAAAACCTTGCTGAATTAGTATTAAAAGAAGTAGAAAAAAGAAAGGCAATCTTTCCAAGAGTATTGGTAACATCATCAAAGAGTAAAATTGGAATTGGTGAAATTAGGGAAGAGATTATAAGTTTAATAAATTGAGTAATTAAAATGAATGAAAATGATAATAGCGCTAAAGACTGGCTAAGTAATGCAGATATGCTTACAGAGGCACTTCCATATATGCAGAAATATGCAGACTCAATCATCGTAATAAAATATGGCGGTCATGCTATGAAGGACACAAAATCAATAAAATCTTTTTGCGAGGATATTGCTCTCCTTAAGCAAAGTGGTCTCAAACCAGTGATTGTTCATGGCGGAGGCCCTCAAATAGGTAATATGCTTGAAAAGTTAGGTATAGAAACAAAATTTGAGTCAGGTATGAGAATTACTGATGATAAAACTCTTGAAATAGTAGAAATGGTCCTTTGTGGAGGCATAAACAAAGAAATAGCATCAAATATCAATAATTGTGGATGCAAAGCAGTCGGATTATCTGGGAAAGATGCCTCAATGATAATCGCCAAAAAACATGACGGAAAAATCAAAGATGAGTCAAATATTGAAAAAATTGTTGATCTTGGTTTCGTTGGAATTCCAGAAAAAATTAACACAGATATAATCGAAATTTTAACCTCAAATGATTTTATACCTGTAATTGCACCGCTAGGAATTAGTGAGGATGGAAAAACATTTAATATCAATGCAGACACCGTAGCTGGGGCGATAGCGCATTCTTTAAATGCAAAAAGGCTTTTAGTTTTAACTGATGTTGAAGGTGTTAAAGATAATCAAAACAATGTGATTGAAGAACTAACTAAGGATGAAGCTCTGAAACTCATAGCAGATGAAACCATAGCTGGGGGAATGATACCAAAAATAAATACCTGTATCGATGCAGTAGAAAAAGGGGTGAGCGCTGCTGTTATTGTTGATGGAAGAGTTAAACATGCTGTTCTATTAGAATTATTTACAGAACATGGTGCTGGAACCTTAATCAGATAATTACCAAATGAATTTATCTGATATAAAAAATTGGGTTTTTGATTTAGATAATACTCTCTATTCTCCTGAAGAAGATATTTTTAGTCAGATAGATAAAAGAATGACTGAATTTATAATCAGTAAATTTAATGTTAATGAGGAGGAGGCTTTTAATATACAAAAAAAATATTTTCTAGAGTATGGCACTACTCTCTCAGGATTAATGAAAAGAGAAAACATTGATCCAGATGAATTTCTTGAATTTGTCCATGATATAAATCTAGAAATATTAAAACCAAATATAGAACTATCAAAAATAATTAAAAATCTGCCTGGCGACAAATTTATTTTTACTAATGGATCAAAGAAGCATGCTGAAAATGTTTTAAAGCAACTTGAGATGAGTGGGATTTTTGATGATATTTTTGATATCAAAGAAAGTAATTTTATACCTAAACCAAATATCAACGCTTATTTAAATTTTATAGATAAAACAAAAATAGAACCTGATGTTTCAATAATGTTTGAAGATATTGGAAGAAATTTAGAAGCTGCAAAAAAATTGGGTATGAAAACAGTATTAATAAAAAGAAATGTACCTATGCGAAATGATAAATTCAAAACAAAAGATTTTGAGTCACTCTGGGAAGATTATGATTTTGCAGATTGTATAACTGATGATCTAGTAAAGTTCTTTAATAACTATTATATATAAACCTGATAGATAGGATACTAAATGGTAAACGAAATAGAAATAATTGAAAATGCTTTTAATAATATTGAAAAAATCAATTCAAATTCTGATAAAGAAATCCTAGACGCAATTAATAATGTAATTGAAAAAATTGATAATGGATCTTTAAGAGTTGCAGATAAAAACCAAAATGATTGGCAAGTTAATGAATATGCGAAGAAAGCAATTTTGCTATATTTCCGTATAAAAGATATGAAATTAATTTCTGGTGGTCCTGATCAATCAAATTGGTGGGACAAGATTGACCCTAAATTTAATTCTTGGGATGAAAATAAATTTGAGGAAGCTGGATTTAGAGCTGTACCTGGGTCGGTTGTTAGATATGGGTCCTTTATTGGTAAAGGCTGTGTTCTTATGCCTAGTTTTATTAATATTGGAGCATATGTAGATGATTCAACCATGGTTGATACATGGGCAACAATAGGATCATGCGCTCAAATTGGTAAAAATTGTCATATCTCAGGGGGTGCAGGTATTGGTGGAGTATTAGAACCATTACAAGCAAGCCCTGTAATCATAGAAGACAATTGTTTTATTGGCGCAAGATCAGAAGTGGCTGAGGGTGTTATTGTAAGAGAAGGTTCAGTAATCTCAATGGGCGTATTCCTTACAGCATCAACACCAATTTTTGACAGAAGTTCTGGTGAAGTCATTTATGGTGAAGTTCCTAAATATTCTGTTATTGTTCCTGGAAGCATGCCTTCAAAAAATGTTGATTCTGCTGCAAACTTATCTTGTGCAGTAATTGTTAAAACTGTCGATGAGAAAACAAGATCTAAAACCTCTATCAATGAGCTATTAAGGGACTAATATGATTTATGACCCTTTAGAACTTACAACAGAATTAATTAAATGCCGTTCAGTTACCCCTAGAAATGATGGTGCAATTGAATTGTTATCTGAAAAACTAGAGAATATTGGTTTTAAATGTGAGATTATTGAATTTTCAGAAGAAGGAACTGAACCAATTAAAAATCTGTGGGCTCAAATTGGTGAAAAAAGCCCTTGTATTTCCTTTGCTGGTCATACTGATGTCGTTCCTGTAGCTGATGAAGACTCATGGACTAGTCCTCCATTTGAGGGAAAAAATGATGGCGACATAATTATTGGAAGAGGTGCTGCCGATATGAAAGGCTCAATCAGTTCTTTTGTGTCAGCTGTAAGCTCCTATTTGAATGAATGCAAAAAAGAATTTCAAGGTTCAATAGCTTTTATTATTACAGGTGATGAAGAAGGTGTAGCAATTAATGGAACCCGGAAATTACTAGAATGGATGGAAAGCAAAGGACATAAGTTTGATGATTGTATCGTTGGAGAGCCTACCAACCCAAATAAATTGGGAGAAATGATAAAAATTGGACGACGTGGCAGTACGAATATAACTATTAAATGTGAAGGAGTTGAAGGACATGTAGCTTATCCTGATCTCGCTGATAACCCCATTCCAAAATTAGTTCTACTATTAAATGAACTGATCAAAGATCCTCTTGATTCGGGAAATGAATATTTTGATGCATCAAATCTTGAGTTGACCTCAATTGATACAGGAAATCTAGCAACAAATGTTATTCCTTCAAGTATCAGTGCAACATTAAATATTCGCTATAATGATAATTTTGATAAAGAGAAAATTGAAAAAGAAATACACAATCGACTTGATAGTCTTGGTTTTAATAATTTTGAGTTGAGCTTTCAGCATTCTGGTGATTCTTTTATTACTAAACCAGGTGAATTTGTCAGTAATCTCGAGAAAATTGTCGAAAAACATAGTGGAATCAAACCTGTCCTATCAACTACTGGAGGGACCTCTGATGCAAGATTTATAAAAGATTATGGTAGGGTTGTAGAATTTGGTCTTGTTGGAAAATCAATGCATAAAATTGACGAGTATTCAAATAATAATGATATCATCAAATTAAGAGATATTTATCTTGATGTTTTAAGAAACTATTTTTCTTAATAATCAACAGATTTAAAATATAGTCCTTCAGATGGTGCTATTGGACCACATTCTTTTCTTTCTTTAGAGTTTAAAATTTCATTAATTTTTTCTGGATTCCATTTTCCCTCACCAACCAATTTAAGTGATCCAACAATTGAACGGATTTGGTTATGCAGATATGATTTTGCAGAAAAAAAGAAATATATTTTTTCTCCCTCTTTATTAATGGTAATTGAGTCTAGAGATTTCACAGCTGTTTTGGATTGACAATTTATTGATCGAAATGTTGTAAAATCATGGGTTCCTATTAAATAATTGGCGCCCTTTTGCATATTTTCAATATTCAAAGGCTTCCCTACTCTCCAGAATAAATCTTTTTCTAATGTAAGAGGTTGACGTCTATTTATGATTTTATATTCGTAATGTCTTAATTTTGCCGAAAATCTTGCATGAAAATCATTGCTGACTTTATCTACCTTTATTATAGCGATTAAATCAGGTCGAAGATAATTATTCAAAGCCTCTCTTACTTCATTTTCATTTGTTTCTCTTTCAATATCAAAATGAGCTACTTGACCATTAGCATGAACACCCGAGTCGGTTCTTCCTGCTCCATATATCTTAACTGTTTCTCCTGAAAATTTATAAATCGCAGATTGTATTGAATCTTGAATTCCTGATGAGTCTTTTTGGCTCTGCCACCCATTAAATTGACAACCCTTATATTCAATAGTTAACTTCCACCTTTGCATTTAATTAAAAATTTTTTCACCTAATGAAAAATTCTTTCCCCTCAAATAATCATCAAAAAGCATAATTTTCTTTCCCTCGGGTTTTACTTCTTTAATCTTTAAAGAACTTTGACCACAGCCTAATATTTGATTTTCTCCTAAAACAGCTATTTCTCCTTTAGCTTCTTCAATTGACGCACTCAGTATTTTCAGTCTTTTGCCTTCTTTTGTTATAGTCCACGCCCCTGGTAATGGACTCAAAGAATAAATTAAATTTCTAATTTCTTTAGCAGTTAAATTCCAATCTATTTTTGTTTCATGTTTCTCAATTTTATCTGCATAAGATGCAATATCATCATTTTGTTCTTTAGTGGCTAATTTGCCTTCAATAAATTTAAGAATTGTTTCACTTATTGTCTGAGATGCTATGAGTGATAAAGAGTCATGAACTTTTAAGAAATTATCATTTTCACCTATTTCAGTTTCTTTTTGAAGAATTACAGGACCTGTATCCAATCCTTTATCCATAAGCATATAAGAAATGCCTGTTTTTTTATCTCCTGCCATAATTGATCTTTGTATAGGAGCAGCCCCTCGCCATTTTGGTAACAAAGAGGCATGAACATTCAGACATCCATACTTTGGAATTTTTAATATTCTTTCAGGTAGTATAAGACCGTATGCAGCTACAATTATAATATCAATTTCTTTGTTTGAGATAAAATTAATCTCTTCATGATCTAATTTCTCTGGAACTCTAATGTTAATATTTTTCGTTTTCGCAACTTCATATATTTCCGAATTTTTTTTTCTTAGCCCCCTACCAGCAGGTCTTCCGGATTGCGTATAAACAAATTCAATATGATAATTATCTTTTATAAGGCTATTTAAAATAGGTACTGCGAAACTAGGAGTTCCCATGAAACCAATTTTGAGTTTTTTTATTAAATCATTGTTGTTCGTCATAACGAGATAATCGATTTTCTTTTGTTGGATTTTTTTGGAATTTTACAGATTTTTTTATTGAAAGATCACGCCTTAACCTTGATAAATGATCTACAAAAACAATACCTTCAAGATGATCCATCTCATGTTGAATTACTGTAGCCATTAAGCCTTCACATTTTTTTTCTTCTTTTTCACCATTTCTATTGAGAAATTTAACAATACACTCATCTGGTCTCTCTATTTCTTCCCAGATTCCAGGAACAGATAAACACCCCTCTTCAAATGAACTTAAGTTATTAGATGGAGCAATTATTTCTGGATTTATAAAAAATTGAGGATTTTTCTCATTATTTTCTTTTTCACCAATAGAAGAAATATCGATTACTAGCATTCTTAGAGGAATTCCTATTTGAATTGCGGCAAGACCGATACCTGGTGCATCATACATAGTATCCAGCATATCATCCAATATTCCTCTAATCTCATCATCAACCTGATCAACTGGTTTCGATACTTTCTTGAGAATTGGATTTGGTACCTTAATTATTTCTCTTATAGCCATACTATTTGATAAACTGCTAAACAGAAGTTATCAATAAGAATATGTTTAGAAGGGCTGCCTAGATTCTATTGCCTCCAAGAGTGTGCCGTCGTCCATATAATCTAGCTCCCCGCCAACAGGAACACCTCTCGCAAGCCTTGAAACCTTGACCTCTGATTTCGCTAGTTGATCGGTTATGTAATATGCCGTAGTTTGGCCATCTATGGTCGCATTCATAGCTAAAATAATTTCTTTTGTTTCGTCTTTTTGCGCTCTTTCAACTAATTCAGAAATACCAATATCATTAGGACTGACTCCATCAATAGCAGACAACGTTCCTCCTAAAACATGATATAATCCTTTATGCACTGATGCCCTTTCAAGAGCCCATAAATCTGCNACTTCTTCTATAACTACAATTATTGATTTGTCTCTACTTTCATTTTGACAAATACTACATGGACTAACGGTATCAAGGTTACCACATATGGAGCATTTAATTATTGAATTAGCTGTATCAATTAGTGATTTTGATAATGGCCTCATAAGTGAGTCAGGTTTTTTAAGCATGCTTAATGCCAGTCTTCGAGCTGAACGAGGTCCGATCCCTGGTAGCCTTGCCAATAATTCGATTAAGTTATCTATTTCAGTTTGACTCATTTTAATTTTCAATTTTATTTACTGAGGTAATTTCGGAATCGGGAAATGCTTCTAAAACTTNTTTCATTTCATCACTATTACTGAGTTCAGTAATAATATCATCCTGTTTTTGCTTTTGCTTTTCTATAATAGTATCATCACCTTTTTTCATAGAAACATTAATAATCCACCTNTGATCAGTCCACTCATACAGTTTAGCAATCAAATCTTTGATAATATCTTCATTTCCACTTTCAACATTTATATCAATATGACCAATTTCAAAACTGACCAAACGAACATCTTCTTGTAAGAATTTTTTTAAAATTAAATTTTTATTCTTTCCTGCAACTTCAATTATGTCCTCAAATGAATGAATTCTACTTGAGCTAGTTTTATTTTCATTTTTATGAGATAAGCTTTCCTCTTTAGTGGATTGTTTAGTTATATTTTTTTTTTTACTTTTATCGTTACTATCAATATTTTTTATAATTTCTTCGGGAGTAGGTAAATCAGAAACATAAGCCATTCGAATGACTACCATCTCTAGAGCAGAATCTGGGTTAAATGAATTCTTTATTTCTTCACTTGCCTTTAAAATCATTTGCCAGAATCTTGATAATGTTCTTACATCTAANGTTTCTTGAAAAGCAATTAATCTTGAAAAGTTTTCGGGNCCTAAAAGAAGATTATCATTTTTTTCNCTTGAAACCTTCAATAAAGTTAATTCATGAATAATTTCTCCAAGACTAGAAATTATATTTAATGGATCAGCGCCTTTATCTGTTTGCAATTTTATTAGAGCTAGTGCTTTTTCGATATCACAAGATTCTATTGCTTCAAATAAATCAATGATTACTGAATTATCAGATAACCCAAGCATTTCTCTAATAGAATCTTCGCCCAAATTGGGGTCATGTTCTGACAAAGTTATTGTTTGATCTAGAATTGATAAACCATCACGTGCTGAGCCAGAAGCTGCCCTTCCAATAATTGATAATATATTATCTGGAATTTCAACATTTTCACTTTTACAAACACTTGAAAGAAGGTGCATCATATTTTTCTCATCAAGTTGTTTTAAATCAAATCTTTGGCAACGTGATAAAATCGTTAGAGGGATTTTATGAACCTCTGTTGTTGCAAAAATAAATTTAACATGTGGAGGTGGTTCTTCTAGCGTCTTGAGTAAACCATTAAAAGCAGATTTAGAAAGCATATGCACTTCATCAATTATATAGATTTTGAACCTGGCTGATGTGGTAGCATAACTAACAGAGTCTATAATTTCTCTTATATCAGCAATACCGGTCCTTGAAGCGGCATCCATNTCTAAAACATCAATATGTCTTGATTCCATTATTTCTTTACAATGCTCACCATATTTAGAAATATTAATCGTCGGTTCATTAATTTCATCGGAAGAATAATTTAGAGATCTTGCCAAAAGTCTTGCTGTTGTTGTCTTTCCTATACCTCTAACACCAGTCAGCATATAAGCATGAGCAATCCTTCCTGACTCAAATGCATTACTTAATATTTGAACCATTGTTTCTTGTCCCAATAAGTCTGAAAAATTTTGAGGTCTATATTTTCTTGCTAAAACTCTATAGGAATCATCTGGAGCACTGTTGGTATCTTCAACCTCTAAAAAGCTATCTTGATTTTCATCTTCTAGTGTTGGAGAAGAATTTGTTTCTTCTAAATCTTTTTCCTGTGGATATTCCAAGTTTGCCTCTTATTTAATGAAATATTAAATATATATTGAGTCTAATCAATAGATAAATATTCATGAAATTGTTTAATTAGACTTTCATTATGTGTACCATAATATATATTTTAAAAAGTTATGAAAGTTTATCCAAATATATTTTCAAATAATCCTGTTGATCGAGTATCTGATTTAAGATCTGATCCCTCTTGGGTAGAAAAAACNCTCAATAGCGAAAAAACAATGATTTGCTTATTCTGGAGAGGAAAAGCATTTATATCAAAGCATAAAAGTATAATTTTAGATAATTCAAATCCTGANCAATCCAACCCAGCTTGGTTTCCATTGGATTTTTTTAAGGGACAAATTTCTGATACAGATATTTTANTTTTTATTGGTTTNATTGAAGATAGAGCTTTTTTTGCTCTGGATGTATCAAGGCATACGAATCCAGAAGAAGTTTTAAACCTTGCTACTCTTGGTGAATTTGAAGATCTCATGGTATTAGCACCTCAAGCAATTAATTCAGGTGAGTTGGCAATGTTAGGTCAAGCTAAGGCAATTTTTGAATGGAATAAGAGCCACAAATTTTGTTCAAAATGTGGAGCAGAAAGTACAATGGTTGAAGCAGGCTATAAAAGAGTTTGTATGAATTGTAAGACAGAACATTTTCCAAGAACAGATCCAGTTGTAATTATGCTTGCCACTTATAAAAATACAGCTTTCTTAGGTAGACAAAAAAGGTTTCCTCCTGGAATGTATTCTGCACTTGCCGGTTTTATTGAGCCTGGTGAATCCATAGAAGANGCGGTGGCTAGAGAATTAAAAGAAGAGGCAGGAATAGAAATTATTGAGGCAAACTACCATTCTAGTCAACCTTGGGCATTTCCAAATTCCTTAATGATAGGTTATATTGCCGAGTCAAAAACAGATAATTTTAAATTAGATGAAGTGGAACTCGATGAGGGTAGATGGTTTACTAAAGAAGAACTTAAAAATACTTTAAATGGTAAAAATAATGAATTTTTTGTGCCGCCTCCTATGGCGATAGCTCATCATCTAATTAAAGGCTTTGTAGAGAGTAAGTAATGAAAATTAAAATAATTTGCTTTATGTTTGTCATATTTATTTCAAATTTTTTGTATGGAAAAGTAATTATTGATCCGGGACCTGATGCTTATGATAGAATTCAAGAAGCATTAATAATGGCGCAGCCAAACGACAATATACATCTATCATCTGGTTATTATGAACTTGAAGATGGACTTTCATTGGATATCAATAATGTAACAATATCTGGAGATGGATTAGACAAAACTATTTTATCTTTTAAGAATCAAAAGTCAGGAGCTGAGGGGTTACTCGTTACAAGTGATGGCGTAACATTAAGGGATTTTGCAGTTGAAGATACTATTGGCGATGCAATAGTCGTAAAAAAAGCTAATGGCATTAGATTTTTAAGAATTCGAGTGGAGTGGACAGGTGGACCNAAATCCTCAAATGGTGCTTATGGCTTATATCCTGTTGAAAGCAAAGATGTATTAATCGATAGNTGNGTAGCAATAGGCGCATCTGATGCAGGTATCTATGTTGGTCAATCTGAGAGAATAAAAGTATTAAATAGTGAAGCAAAATTTAATGTAGCCGGAATAGAAATTGAAAACAGTTATTATGCTGAAGTAATCAATAATACTGCTCACCATAATACTGGAGGTATATTAATATTTGATTTACCAAATCTTCCTCAACAAGGTGGTCATGATATTTTAGTAAAAAATAATAAAGTTATAAATAACGATACACCGAATTTTGCTCCCGAGGGAAATATTGTTGGAAAAACACCCAATGGGACCGGGATAATGGTAATGGCAAATGAGAATGTTATATTAGAAGAAAATTTTATAGAAGGTAATGCAACGGCAGGTATTTTAGTAGTTAGCTATCTAGAGGAATATGAGGATGATAAATATAATCCGCTACCAAATAGAATTTATATAACTAACAATCAACTAAACAATAATGGTTATTCTGTTGACTCTAAAAGGGCTGAACCCATCGCCTTCTTAACTAAGGATAAAGCTCCAGAAATCATTTGGGATGGTGTCACTAATTTTCCTGAGTGGTTGGGATTAAAAAAACAAGAAAGGTTAATTTTAGGCGATAATAGAACTAAAGGTGGAAAGACAGATATGATAAATCTTAACCTCATGACATATGCTTTACTGCCTTGGTATCATGAGCCAAAAGTAAATTATGATGATTATAAAGGTGAAAAAATTCCTATAACTCCAGTCAAGTTTGAAANAATATGGCAATAACCAAAAATAAAATTAGTTTTTTTTTATTTTTTTTAATTTTATTTAGTTCAGCTAGTTTTGCAGAACCTTACAAAAATTTGTCAGAATATAATTTTTTTAAGGATNTAAAAAAACAAATACCGGCAGATAATGTAATACCATATAAAATAGCTAATCCATTATTCTCAGATTATTCTTATAAATTTCGTTTTGTTCACATACCAGAAAATAAAGCAGCAGAATATTCATATGGTAGTGTGTTTAAATTTCCAATAGGAACAACAATAATCAAAACTTTTGCATACCCAATTGATGAAAGAAATCTTGAGGAAGGTTTTAAGTTATTGGAAACAAGACTNTTANTTAAAAATNATTNTGGNTGGNTACCNNTAAGTTANATNTGGAATGATGANCANACNAATGCATNTCTTAAATATACNGGACATACNTNNAATGTCAGTTGGATATCANANAANGGNGAAGAAAAATTTGTCNGATANAGAGCGCCAAATGTAAATCANTGTAAATCCTGTCATGAGATTAATGAAAAAATTCAACCTATNGGACCAAAAGGNCGTAANATGAATATTGATTTCAATTATCAAAATGGNAANGCAAATCAGATANATTTTTGGCAAAAAAGAAATTTATTAAAAAATATACCTAATATATTGAACGAAAATCCAGCCATTTGGGATGACATAAATTATAATATATCAGATAGAGCAAGGTCATACCTTGATGCTAACTGTGCGCATTGTCATCAAAAAGGTGCCTCAGCAAATAATTCAGGTTTTTATCTAAATTTAGATGAAACCAATAATTCCATTCTAGGTTTTTATAAATCTCCGGTTGCTGCAGGCAGAGGAAGCGGAGGACTAAAATACATTATTAATCCTGGAAAACCAGATGAATCAATTCTTCTGTATCGAATGAACTCAACTGATCCAGGTGTAATGATGCCAGAGTTAAGTAGAAATCTTAAGCATGAAGAGGNAATTCCATTAATAAGTGAATGGATTNCTCAACTAAAATAAAATNAGTTTAACCGTTTGTTTCTCCATGAGAAGATATATCAAGCCCTTCAACTTCAGAACTTTCATCNACNCTTAGNCCAACTGTAAATTTAACTACATAANTAATAATTATACTAGCNACCACNGATANNNCTAATACTGCAANTGTTCCTTTTAATTGAATTAAAAGTTGTGAAATTGNATTAAGACCNTCAGCATANCCTGCTCCGCCAATATTNGAATCTACTAAAAATGCAACNANNAANATACCTANNANTCCGCCNATTCCATGNACCGCAAANACATCAAGTGANTCATCNATTCTTAATTTATTTTTNACNATATTTACAAANAANTANCANATAATACCNGCTGANNCNCCTATTATNAANGCTCCAATAGGTCCAACNGATCCTGATGCNGGAGTTATTGATGCAAGACCGGCAATAGTACCAGTNACTAAACCNATTANAGTAGGTTTTCCAAATTTTGACCAATCCATTATCATCCAAACAAGNGAAGCTGTNGCAGCAGAAATATGNGTTACAACCNNTGCCATACCNGCATTTCCATCAGCAGCAAGCGCNCTNCCTGCATTAAANCCAAACCATCCAACCCATANCATAGANGCTCCAATCATTACCATTGCAGGATTATGCGGNGGATCAACTTGNAANGGNAATGTTGANCGNGGTCCNAGCATTGCAGCTAAAACAAGAGCAGATGANCCNGCTGTNANATGNACAACAAGNCCNCCAGCAAAATCNANTAGACCNGCTTGATACAACCATCCATTTCCNGCCCATATCCAATGTGTNACNGGNGCATAAACNACAAGTAGCCACAAACCNCTAAATAATAAAACAGCAGANAATTTTATTCTTTCNACATAAGCNCCNACTATNANNGCTGGNGTAATNACTGCAAANGTCATTTGAAAAGCAAAAAAGACTGTCTCAGGAATATCNCCTGANAGNGTATCTCTACCNACGCCNGAAAGAAACATTTTNGAAGTATCACCAATCCATTGATTACCATCNCCNAAAGCAAGACTATACCCAATAACNANCCATAGAACNGAAGCTAAACANGCAACAGANATACATTGCATTAATACNGATAAAACATTTTTTGAACGAACNAGNCCNCCATAAAATANAGCTANACCGGGNAAGGTCATAAATAAAACCAANGCNGTTGCTGTAATTATCCAAGCTGTATTTCCNGTATCAATCATTNTTCCCTCCANANNAATCTANANAAATTTANTGATATTTNTAATCATCAATTAATCATANTAGNATTAATATGTGTATTAATAATATTNATCTTGGTTCACACATATTACACANTTTACAGTTNNTATTGAGTTTCAGATTNGGTCTTTTATCTAGAAGATGGNTATACNCCTAAAATCTTAATTTCTTCGGAATAGTATTTTAATTCNTCAATTGCACTTTTAATTTCCTCAGAATCTATATGACCCTCTAAATCAGTGTAAAACTGAGTAGATTGGAAACTTCCATCAACTTGATAACTTTCAAGTTTAAGCATATTCACACCATTAGTAGCAAAACCACCCAGTGCTTTATATAAAGCAGATGGAACATTTTTTACTTTAAAAACTAATGTAGTTATGAATTGACCATCATTATTATCAGGAATGATTTTATCTTTGCAAAGAATTAAAAACCTAGTTGTATTATGNCCAGCATCCTCCATATCTTCTTTNAAAATTTTAAGATCATANATTTCAGCTGCNAATGGTGANGCTATAGCAGCAATCGAAATATCTTTTAAATCGNAAACTTCCCTAGCTGAACCGGCTGTATCAGCACTTACAACGGGCTCTAAACCAAGATTCACAATTGAATTTCGGCACTGACTTAATGCCATTTCATGGCTTCTAACAATTTTTATATCTTTAAGGGATGACTCTTTTAATGACATCAGACAATGATTAATTTTTAAGAAGGTTTCCCCTATTATATTTACATTTGAGGTTGGCATGAGTCTATGGATATCAGAAACTCTACCCGCAATTGTATTTTCAATAGGTATCATTGCTAAATCAATTTCTTTTTTCTCAAGAGATATAAAAACTTCATCAAATGTTTTTAAAGCAATAGGAGATGCATCATTGTCATAAATATTACAGGCAATGTGCGAATTTGCGCCTGCCTCACCTTGATATCCAATTTTTTTAACCATTATAAAACCATAATTCTTCTTGCAGCTTCAAGATCTTCTTGCGTATCTACACTTATAGGTAATTCATCTATTAAACCCAAAGCNATCTTCATATCATTTTCGATAGCCCTCATTTGCTCTAGTTTTCTATCTATTTCAGCTTTAGACTGATTTAAACCAATAAAAGCCTCAAGAGCATTTCTCTTATAACCATATATTCCAATATGATGATATAGAAAATCTTTTTTACTTAAATCAAAACTCCGATCAAAGTCATCAACAATATTATTCTCTGAAAGATTCTTAATATAGGCCTTTACAATATTAGGGTTCAAAATTTCTTGATCAGATGAAATTTTAACACCTAAGGTAGAAATATCAGAGTTACTAGAATCTAAAAGGGAAACTATTTTGGTTAATGCATCTTTTTTTATATTTGGTAAATCCCCCTGTAAATTAATAACATTATCGTAACTAGAATCTTTATCGTATAAATTGAGGGCTTCATATATCCTATCAGAACCTGATGCATGATCAGATTTTGTTAGAATTGCTTCCCCGCCAACATTTTCTATCACATCTTTAATTTCGATATTGCCTGCTGCGACAATAACATTTGCAATATTAGCTTCCCTAGCCCTATTGAATACATGAACAATCATAGGNTCCCCATTTATATCTGCAAGAGGTTTATTTGGCAGCCTTGAAGACTCTANACGAGAAGGTATAATTATTAAATTTTTCATATTGCTATTCTTTTAATTTAAACTTATTAAGTAGTTTAATTAAATTGTCTAATTTAATTATCTACAAATACAACAAATATTGTTATAGAAAACGGCATGAATTTAAATATAAATACAATAATAAAAGGTTTTATAGCTATCTCTATTACTCTCTTACTAGTTATAGGGATTGTAAGGATTAGCGATAACCTGTTCTATGTTGAGTCAATAAACCCACCATCAAAAGATGAATTATTTGCTAACATTGATTTTATTGATGAAAGTTATTTTTCTCAAAAATCAAAGCCCAATAATGAGATTAATATTACTCACACTGTACTGGGTAGAGATAACTTAGAAAAAAAACTTGAAAGGCAGTTAAGATTTGTTAATCATTTCAAAACAATAATCACNGCCCAAGAACTGGATAAAAAAATAANNGAAGAACAAACTGCGCTAAACTTTCTCTTAAGTGGTAAATCACATAGAATTTTAAATACAGATGAGCTTGAAGATAAGATATTAATTGCTGAAAAAAAACTTAACTTATTAAAGACAATAAGGCTTTCCTATGGTGACATTGGAATCTCAGAAATAGCTTCAACAACAGAAACAACAACGGCAGATGTAATTGTTCCAGAGAAACCCAAATTAACATTTGAAGAATTGCTCGCAATAGCCTCAATTGATGCAGGTAAAAAAGTTTCTTCAAAATGCACAGCTTGTCATGGTTTTAATTCAGGAGGCGGAAATAGAATTGGTCCTAATTTATGGGCTATTCTAGGAAAAGCTAAAGCTGAGGCTACTGGTTTTAACTATTCTGATGCTCTTAAAGAACTTGGTGGGATTTGGTCGATTGACGATATGAATCTATGGCTTAAAAGTCCTAAAAAGTATGCCCCAGGAAATTCTATGGCCTTTGTGGGCTTGAGAAAAGATAAAGACAGGGCAAATTTAATTGCATATCTTAATTCAATGTCAGATAGTCCTGTCTCATTGACAAGTTCGAAATAATAGAAAATTTTATTTAAATTAAATATTTAATTGGTTTAGTATGTGGATTAGTAAATTAGGGGACTTTTTATTATGGATAAAATAGCATCGAAATCTGAGGCATTCTTTGGAGCAGATACTGTGAAAGCTCCAGAACCGAAATTAGGAAGCAAACCAATTCTAGGGAATAGATACACTTCGAAAGAATTTATGGAGCTAGAGTGGGAAAAATTATTCACTAAAGTTTGGCAGGTTGCAGGTTTAGAACAACAACTTGAAAACCCTGGTGATTTTTTTACTTTTGATTTTGGAAGAGAGTCAATCCTNTGCGCAAAAGGTCAAGACTCTAAGATAAGATGTTTCTATAATGTTTGTCAGCATAGAGGCAACCAACTAGTCCAAGTTGAAGATGGAAACTTAGATGGCTTTTCTTGCGCCTATCACGCTTGGAAGTTTGGTCTTGATGGGACATTAGAATATGTTCCAGATGAAGAAGATTTTCCTCAAGGCTCACCATGTGGAAAAAGAAATCTTGTTGAGATTAAAACTGAAATATGG
Source organism: Rhodobiaceae bacterium (assembly GCA_002728335.1). Taxonomy (GTDB): domain Bacteria; phylum Pseudomonadota; class Alphaproteobacteria; order MED-G09; family MED-G09; genus AG-430-B22. Next base: position 43,281 of record PBXC01000041.1, on the reverse strand, counting down.
GCTGGTTTTATTTTCTTTAATCTAGATCCGAATTCAAAATCTTTAAAAGATTATCTGCATCCTGTTATGGATCAATTGGAAAATTATCCAATATCCGAAATGATTAGAACGCATTGGGTTACTGTTGAAGGTGACTGGAATTGGAAATGCGTACAAGATAATTTTAATGAATCATATCATACTCCATATGTTCACCCAGCTTTAAAATATTTTTCTGATGAAAAGTATTATTCATGTCAATTCGATATGTATGACAGCATGCACGCAAGGATGCTTATGCCAGGATATATTCCCAGCAAGAGTGTATATGATGAAGAAAAGAAAGTATTGGAAGCTATTGCTCCAGCAATCGAATATTGGGAAATGGATGCAAACGACTATAAAGGTAGATTATTAGACATAAGAGAAGATCTCCAGAAACAAAAGAGGAAATTAGATAAAGACAAAGGATACGATTTTAGTAAATTCTCAGATACACAACTTACTGATCATCATCACTATACAATTTTTCCNAATATGTCATTNAGTGTAAAACCTGACGGAATGCAGTGGTTAAGAGGCACCCCTCANCCAACAGATCCAACTAAATGTTATTTTGATTATTGGTANCTTACTCTATTTCCAAAGGGAGTAGATGAATATTACTCTCATATGCTGAAAAAGAAGACTGCGATAAATACCAAAATTCCCCATATAACTGGACATCATACAGAAGTTGATGTCGGTGATGGTATTTCTGAAGATGTTGCTATTTGGACTAGCCAACAAAAAGGATTGAGCTCAAGAGGTTATATCGGTGATTATATGCCGGCTCAAGAAAATAGAATAAGATTTTTCCATGAAAATATAGATAAGTATCTTTTTAATGATAAATAATTTGGAGTTTTGAAAGCTATGGATGAAAAATTAAAACTTGCTGCAGATAAGATTGAGATTGCTGATGTTGTTTATAAATATTGTCGTGCAATAGACAGAATGGATCGAGAGTTATTAGAATCTGTATTCCACGAGGACTCCATACATCACCACGGTGAATATGAAGGTCCTTCATCAGATTTTTGTAATTTTGCATTTGATATTTTATCGGAAATGGAATTCACACAACACTTAGTTGGTAACCTACTTATAGAAGTGGATGGGGATACAGCATGGTCAGAGGCTTACTGGACTGCATACCATCGAATTGCAAAAGGAAAAGAATCTGATATGGGTTTTTTAGCTGAACATGACTCATCTATTGATGAAGATGTTTTTGTAAGCGGAAGATATATTGACCGTTTTGAGAGAAGAAATGGTGAATGGAAAATAGCTAAAAGACAGGGNGTTCACGATTGGGTACGCTTTGANCCAGCAAATGAAAAAGGTCAGCTTGAGGCCGCAGGGCCTACNGCAAGTAGAAGCCGTCAGGATCCTGCNTACNAAAGATAAATTTGATATTCATCTTTTATCAAAAGTTATAAAGAATTCTTTCATTGGCATAAAAAACATACTGAAATTATGCACAGGNTCTTGAAGTGGTTTATCAAGTTTTATATTTTTCAATCTTTTTATAAGGAATTTAAAAGATCTCATCATTTCTTGTCTTCCCAATAATGCACCTGGACAATGATGAGCTCCTGAACCAAATGCTACATGAGCACCTACACCTTCCCTATCTAATTTAAATTGATGAGGACAAGAAAATTTACTTTCATCTCTGTTAGCTGGTCCATAACCCATCATAACCATTGAGTCTTTTGGTATCATGGTGCCAGATACTTCAACATCTTTTTGTGTTCTTCTAAGAAGAAATTGAACTGGACTTTCCCATCTGAGAACCTCTTCTGTAAAAGGTTTTAGAAGAGAGTCATCCTCATTAATCTTATCGGCAATCTCAGGAAACCTAATAAGTGCCCACATTCCATGATTAATTGCGCTTTGTGTAGTTTCATATCCTCCAGTAATTAATTGATGCATTAGGTTTTGTAATTCATGCATTGATAATGGTTCCTCATCATCACCATGCGCATGGACCATAGCAGACATTAAATCTTCTTTAGGGTTTTTCCTTCTATCTTCAAAAACATCAGCTAAAAAGAGCTGGGCCTCTAGCTCAATATTTGCATTTGCAGTTACCTCTTCTTTAGTTGCAATAGGAGCTCTGCTTGCACCAAGCATTGAGTCAGCCCATTTCTTAAAGGTTGCAACATTATCTCTAGATAAACCTAATTGTTCTGCAATAATAATACCTGGCATTCTCATTGCAAATTCATCATTAAAGTCACAATTACCCTTTTCAATAAAATTGTCTATTAACTCATTCACCACCTCATCGAGATGTGGCAATAATTCATCTACTCTTTTCTTAGTAAAAACTCTATCAACGAGTTTTCGATATCTTTTATGAACTGGAGGATCAGTTCTTTGTAGAGTCTGAACATGCTCCCAGCCTCCTCCATCAACAAGAATATCCTGGTGCAAAGATGAAAATTCACCTCTTGTTGCCACGCTAACATCATTTGAGAATGTTTCATAATCTTTCAAAGCCATTCTGATGTCATCGTATTTTGTGAGCATATAAATCCCAACCTCAGGGATTTTATATACTGGCTGCTCTTTATGGAGAACTCCATAGAACTCATAAGGATCACTATTTATTAGTGGATCTAGGAAGCTATATTTTTCAACATTACTTTCAGACATTTATTAAACCTATTTTAGTTATCATTAAATATTATCCCAATCGTGTTTTTTTATCCAGTCTTCAAAATAAGTAGGTGTTATTGAAAATTTTTCATACAAATNATTCATTTCAATAGCTAATGGAGATGGATTTTGTTCGTTATACCACCTATAAAAAGCCGCCATTCCACCATATATAGATGGTTTTTCATATTCTTCAGACCCAGTAACAAGTTTACTCATTTGTCTAGCGAAAGTATTTGGCTCAAGACTTTGAAAAGTAATTTTTCTTCCAAGAACTTTTGAAAATCTCTCTGCAACCTCGCTACCAAGTAAAATTTCAGGTCCACCAACAGTAATTTTGTCAGCCTTTACATCTTTATTTGATAATGCTGCAACCATAAAAGCAGCTACATCTTCTAGACATATCCATGATATTTTTAGTGTTTCACTGCATGGATATGCAAAAATATCACTTTTAACTATGGATGGTTTAGCCCAAAATCTTGATAAATTATCCATAAATACTACAGACCNTATAACTGCGTAATCCATTCCGCTTTCAGCCATAGACTTTTCTATTTCTCTTCGCCCATCATGAGCAGCTAAACCATTATCGTTAGGAGCAACATAACAACTGGTGTTAAAAACAATTTTCTTAACTCCCATTTCTCTTCCGGCATGTGTAATATTTTCACCCCACTGTTTAGCTATATCTCTATCAAAGACAAAAGGTAAATTCATAGCAATACAGTCTATATCCTTGGAAGCTTCCATAAGGGTGTTAACATCAAAAAGATCGGCTTTTACACTTTCTACATCACCTTCAATCTCACTTTTGTAATTTTCTGGATATCTTGAAGCCGCTCTAATTTTATATCCCTTTTGAATTAATCCATTAACCAATGGAATACCTTGGTCACCGCTTGCTCCATATACTAAAACTTTTTCCATATTTACTCCTTAACTCCAAAATTTTTACCCGCNACATGATTACCGGCGAGATAGCCATAGGTTAGGGCTGGGCCTAANGTTCCTCCAGCACCCGCATATACTGATCCAGTACTCCCGGCCATTGCATTCCCTACTGTATAAAGACCATCAATAATTTTACCTGATGCCGAAATCACTCTTCCATATTCATCTGTTTTCATTCCNCCATTAGTTCCCAACGCACCAATATCTAGCTTCACCGCAAAGAATGGAGCTTTCTCAACTACTCCAAGNGTTGTATAAACACCTGATTGAGACCTATCACCATAAAAGGAATCATAGTCACTTTTGCCTCTCCCAAAATCAAGATCGTCGCCACTTTCAACATATTTATTAAAGTTATCTACTGTTGAGATCAATGAGTCTTGATCAATTTCTAATTTTTCAGCCAAATTTCCAATNCTTTCAGCTTTAATAAACCAATCAGGATCTTCTGCTCCTGGAAAAATATTTACGAAGGGATATTTTTCTCTAAAATTTGAATCAAATATTATCCATGCTGGTAGATTAGGGTAACCATATTCATTCGGATCAAAAAAATGAAATGCACCTGCCATTGCAGAATAATTGGTTGCCTCATTACAGAATCTTTTTCCAGACTTATTAACCATCAAAGTATGTGGCAATGTTCGTTCAATTAATATTGGGGATGACTTCTGATTNCCNTCTGCCCAATTATCGTTTGGAACGGATAAAACAGGAGACCACCATGCGCTTGTCATATTTCCAAGAGACGCTCCGGCTTCTTGGGCCAACAATAAACCGTCTCCATCATTACCCGGAGGGGATGCAGGCGCATTCAAAGGCCCTCTTAAAAAATTATTAACTAATTCTTCATTCCACTCAAAGCCACCAGTAGCTATGATTACACCCCTGTCAGCAAAAATTTCCTTTGATTNACCATTTTCTTCAATTTCAATACCTATAATTCGATTATTTTCTTTTATTAATTTATTTGTATGAACATTTAATTCTGGAATAATACCTCTATCTAAGCAACCTTTAAGAAGTGCGCCTACTAAGGCTTGTCCCATACCTCGTGAGTCCTTTGATATTCTATCATTCATTATTTTTTCATCTACAACTCCTGTTCCACCACCCAAAGGAGTTTCTCCNAGAGTCATAGGGATAGGCATGCCATTATTTCTTACTTTATTTGCCCAATCACCTAATTCACAATAATCAAAAAGCTTATTGTCTAGAGCTCGACCTCCGCCTAAGATTGCTCCAGGTCTATCTAAATAATAATCAGGATATCCATCTAGTACATAAAAACTTGCATCGGTTTTTTCTTCTATAAAATCTATAGCTGCCGCACAATTATCAATAAAAGATTCCAATCGAGTAGAGTCTATTTCTCCATTTGATAGCGACATAAAGTAGTCTATAGCCATAGATCTATTATCCTCTATACCCTTCTCTTTCATATGACTATTCATTGGGGCCCAAATAATACCACCTGAAACACCTGCGGTACCTCCAACAATATCTTGTTTTTCAAATAACCCAACAGACAAACCATTCTCATGAACTGCTAAAGCAGCAGTCATACCGCTAGCTCCAGCGCCTAGAATTATTACATCATAATTATTTTGCATTTTGTTAAAAACCCTCAATAAAGATAAGCATTTTAGCTATATAAAAGTCCTTAGCAATTATTAAATGTTGAATTTTATAAAAGTATCGTGTTTCAATATAAAAATATACGGGGAATAACTATGGATTTAGGAATTAAAGGCAAGAAAGCCATTATAAATGGCGGTAGCGCCGGTATGGGAAAAGGAAGTGCACTTGCATTAGCAAAAGAAGGTGTTGATCTTTATATATCAGCAAGGGGAGAAAAAAGGTTAGAAGAAACCTGTGAAGAAATAGTAAAAGCCACAGGTGTAAGTGTTAAGCCTATAATAGCAGATCATAGTTCAGATGAAGGAAGAGAAAGGATATTATCCGCTTGCCCAGATCCAGACATATTAGTTGGAACATGTACACCACCTCCCTTTACTTATAGTTATGAAAAAGTTTCTACAGAGGAATGGAGACAAACTCTTGATGTGGCTCTTCTCAGTCCAGTTGAATTTATGAAGGCAATTATTCCTGGTATGGTTGAGAGGAAATGGGGAAGAATAGTAAATATTGGAACTGGAGCAGCAAAAACACCTACAGAAGTTAGAATTTTATCTGGACCTCCTCGTGCAGCCCTTGTTAATTATTCTGTAGCTGTCTCAAAAAAAGTTGCTAAACACAATGTTGTCATTAATAACATTCTTCCAGGGATGCATCATACCGCTAGTATTGCAGATAGATATAATAAATTGGCGGAAGAAAACGGGACAACATATGATGAAGAAATTGAAAAATTTGTTAATCATTGGAAAATACCAGCAAAAAAATTTGGATCATCTGATGACTTAGGATCCTTCGTAGCTATGTTTTGTAGTGAGCAAGCGTCTTATGTAATAGGACAAAGCTTAGTAATAGATGGTGGAATTGGGAATACAACTTTTTAAAAGGATTATAAATGAGTGAAAGAACTTTAACTCTTGATATTGAAGATAATATTGCAAAAATAACTATGAATAAACCTGAAAGAAAGAATGCCCTTGATAAGGAAATGATAAATCTATGGGTAAGTGCTCTTGATGAGTGCAAAGAAAGCAAGGAAGTGAAAGCAATTATTCTTACTGGTGCTGGCGATGCCTTTTGTGCAGGTGGTGATAAGGCTAACTTAGGAGCAAACAATAAAATTGATCCCCTTGAAACAAAAAATCATTTTTGGGATCATTTTCAAAGAGTAGCAAAAAAAACAGCCGAAATAGAAAAGCCAATAATAGCCGCTGTAAATGGGATGGCTACAGGTGCAGGAATGGATATGAGCTTACATTGTGACATAAGATTTGCTGCAAAAAGCGCATTTTTTAGAGCCTCATATGCAGCCTTTGGTCTTGTTCCAGGTAATGGTGGGACTTATTTTCTTCCACGAATTGTAGGTGCATCTAAAGCTTTAGAATTGTTTTGGTCAACAGACATAGTTAAATCAGATGAAGCCTTGAGAATTGGCTTAGTTAATAAAGTCTTTGATGATGACATCCTAATGGAGGAAACAATAAAATGGATAAAAAATGTTCTAGATCAAGCTCCTATTCCTGTGAGAGTAATTAAAAGATTAATTTATCAAAATTTAAATATGGATTTATTATCAAGTCTTGATTTAATATCGTCTCATATGGCTTTTGCAAGAACGAGTGAAGATCATGCAGAGGCAATTAAAGCAAGTGAAGAAAAAAGAAAACCAGTTTTTAAGGGGAAATAGCAAAAGGTTTATTAATGAGTGTAACAGATTTAGAATGGTACAAGAGTAATAGCCCATCATGGGAAAACCCGGACCTTAAGGGTTTGGATGTTGATGGCAATAGATATCATTCAAAAGAATTTATGGACAAGGAATGGAAATATATGTGGCCAAAAGTCTGGTTACTTATGGGACGAGAAGATGAAATTCCAATGCCTGGTGATTATCAAATGGAAGAATTTGGTAGAGAGAGCTTCTTGATGATAAGACAAAATGATAACAAGATCAGATCTTTTTATAATGTATGTCAACACAGGGGCGCTCGTTTAACATTTAATGATCTAGGAAGNGCAGAAACCTTTAAATGNCCCTATCATGGATGGCAATGGCGAATAGATGGTGAATTAATTGAGGCTCAAGATGCAGAGGATTTTCCTGAAGGAAATCCATGTGGGAAATTAAAATTAGAGGAAGTAAAAACTGAAACTTTTGCTGGTTTTATATGGATTAATATGGATAAAAATGCTTCTCCATTAAAAGAATGGCTTGGTCCGGTTTGGGATGACTGGAAAGCNTATGAAATCCATAACTGGAAAAGATATGTTGCACAAACTGTGAATGTTCCTTGTAATTGGAAGATAATTCTCGATAACTTTAATGAATCTTATCATTTACCAACCGTACATGCTCCTGAAAGAGCGGTTACAAAAAGAAGAATGCCAAGTGGAGTTGATACTAGCTACAGAAATACACAATTTGATCTATCCGATGAAGGGCACAATAGAATGATAATGAGAGCTGGTTATGGTTCAATGCAAGAGGACGGAACAATTGAGGACCCACTTTATTCTGTTATGCAGGAATGGGGTATGAACCCAGATGATTACTCAGGAAAGGGTCATGAAACACGTGAAGCAATTCAAAAAGCAAAGAGAGATAAAGGAACTGAAAGAGGTTACACTCATTATAAGAATTTAAGANATGAACAACTTACTGATGCCTTTCATTATACATTATTTCCAAATTTTGCAGTTTCACTATGGGCTGATGGATTTCACTTTTTAAGAGCAAAACCTCATCCAACTGATCCTGAAAAATGTGTTTTTGATAATTGGTGGTATTCTAGTGATCCAGATAAAGAAGATGCACCGGTCAGAACCACTGTTGGTATATCTAAGAGAGGTGAATACGCTGATCGAGATGTTTTTGATTTAGGTGAAAAGAGTCTAGGACAAACAATTGATCAAGATACTGCAGTATTTATTCTTCAGCAGCATGGGCTTAGATCAAGAGGTTTTAATAGAGCTTACTTTGCAGGACAAGAAAAACGCATTAGAAGATTTCACGAAATGATTGAAAGCTATTTTGAATAGGAGAAACAAATGATTATTATTTCAGCAACTTTAGACTTTGAAACAGAAGCTGACAGAGATAAAGCGGTATCTCTCACTAAAGACATACAGATGGCAACGCGCACAGAGGAAGAAGGCTGTATCAGTTATTGTTTTGCTGCAGATCCAGCTGTTCCTAACAGAATTCAGGTTTATGAACTTTGGAAGGATGAAGAATCACTAGTGGCTCATTTCACACATCATACATATCTTGAAATGGTTGAAGCCCTAAATTCTGTGGGAATAAGAGAAACTGAAAATCAAATGTATTTAATTGATAAACATAAATCTGTTTATGATGAAGATGGTAATCCTAGAACAGTATTATTTGCGGATGATTAATTGAAATGACAATAAATGTAATAGATACACATGCACATATTGTTTTAGGTAAAGCTTTTGGTAAAGCTGGTAAATATGGTCCAGATACAGGGCTTGATGAAAATGGAGTTCCATATTTTCGAATTGGTTCATACAAAATGAAGCCTATGCAATATGAAGGAACTATTTTCATGGAAAATAACTTGAGAATAGAAGCAATGGATAAGCTAGGAATTGATTTACAGCTCTTATCGCCAAATCCATTAACTATGTTTCATAGAATCGAAGGTGATATCGCTAACGAATTTTGTAAGATTCATAATGATGCAATGGTAGAGTCAATTCAAGAATATCCAGATAGACTCCTTGGATCAGCCACTCTCCCAATGCAGGATGTTGATGCTGCATGTATAGAGCTCGAGCGGTCTATTAATGAGCTTGGTCTTTCAGCTGTTTCAACAGGAACTGATTATCCTTTCGGTCTCGATGATCCAAGACTGGATGACTTTTATAAAACTGTTATAGATCTAGATGTCCCTCTATTTTTACATCCTGCATCTACAGGTGGTGCTGAAGGTCCTGATGACTGGAGAATGGGAAGATATGATATGAGCATAATGCTAGGTTATGCTTATGAAGAAACTCTAGCAGTTGCTACACTAATAATTGGGGGGGTTTTAGATAGACACCCTGATTTGGATATATGTATTTCTCATGGCGGTGGAGCAATGCCTTATTTGATTGAGCGTTTTTCTGAAATGTCTGAGTTTAGAGATTGGGCGCCAGAAGGAGTTAAAAAGAATGGATTTGTCAATGAACTCAAGCGTTTATGGTTTGATGCGCATGTTCATGGAGAAAAATCACAAAAAATGTTATTTGACTTAATTGGCGAGGATAGATTAGTTTATGGCACCAATTTTGGTGGATGGGATACACCTAAAAAGTTAGAAGATTTTGCACCAGATTTAACAAGCAATGCAAAAAAGCTGCTTAGATTGGATAATTAAAAGGAATTAAAATGCTTATAACAAACATAAGATTGTTTGATGGAACAACTGATAACTTGATTGAAGACTCTTCAATATGGGTAGAAGATAATCTCATTCGTTATGCAGGACCATCAAAGAAATTAAAAGATGTTCCAGATGATATTCAAACGATTGATGGAAATGGATTATTCATAATGCCAGGAATGGTTGAGGCTCACGCTCATATTTCTTACTCTAATAGTGGACCTTTAGAATTGGATAAAGCTCCCGTTGAAGAATCTATGATTAAAACTATTGGGAATGCTCGATTAATGTTGGGGTCTGGTTTTACCTCAGCGATAAGTTTTGGGTCAGTTCACAAAATAGATGTCTTCTTAAAGGAAGCTATTGAAAGAGGAGAAATTCCAGGACCTCGTCTGCTTGCGGGAAGTAAAGATATATCTGCTACAGGAGGAAATTCAGATTTTTATCCAGATAATGTTCAAATAGTTCCCGAGGGTTTGGGTATGATAAGAAATGGTCCATGGGAATTAAGAACAGCAGTAAGNCAGTTATGGAAAAATGGCGCNGAAATAGTCAANGTTATGATAGATGGAGAAATCATATCTCTACAAGGTAGACCAGGTGATTTAGGCTTCACAGATGAAGAAGTAGAAGTAATTGTTGATGAAGCACATAGAAAACAAATGAGAGTTGCCTGTCACGCAAGATCTTCAGAGGCAGTTAAACAAGCTGTTAGAGCTGGTATTGACTTCATTGGTCATGCAAATTACATCGATGATGAAGCGCTTGATCTCCTTATAAAAAATAAAGATAAAGTTTTCGTTGGTCCCGCTATTGCTTGGGAAATTACATTTCTAGAAAATTATAAAGATATGGGCTTTGATGAGAACAGNAGGGAAGTTATAGCTTATAGANAAGAACTTGAAGAAACGATTATTTCTTACAAAAAAATGCAAGCTGCTGGTATTCGCATACTTGTTGGAGGTGACTATGGCCTTAACATTACCCCTCATGGTACATATGCAAAAGATCTAGAATATTATGTAACTCATTTTGGATTTACTAATGCAGAAGCAATTCATTCGGCTACAAGATTAGGTGGATTGGCTATGCATCCAGATGGTTCTCTTGGAACTTTGGAGGAAGGAAAACTTGCTGACTTAGTTGTTATTGATGGAAATCCACTTGAAGATATTACAGTTCTGCAAGACCATGATCGTATTGTATCAGTTATGAAGGATGGTAAATTTTATAAAGATCTTTTAAATAACGATATCCCTTATGAAATTAATGATGATCAATTAAATCTCGCATTACAACCCTCTTCAAAATCAAGAAGAAAAAATGTAAGAGTGGTTAAAAACTAACTAACTTGGATTATATCTATCTTTAATATTATAAACTCTATCGTCTTGTCTTCCACCTCTGAAGCAATCAGGGGCAGAATCAAAATAGGGTTCATGAGTTGGCTCAGTTCGAGACCAGTCGACGATTTCAGATCTGTAAACCATTTTCCACACACCTTCTCTTTTCTCATAACGATCTAGATATCGTCCCGAAATAAAAACATCATTTGTTTGCCCATCTTCATCAACTTTATGATAAGCCTGAAAATACACTTCTCCAAAAGCTTCATTCTCATTATCACCAAATTCAATCAAGACATTACCAATCATATGATGATTAGCGTGATGTTCTTTCAGTGCATCCATACAAAATTGAGCAAATGTTGGCGCATCACTTTTTGTAAAACCATAATCACACCAAGCTCCCTCATGAAAAACAGACTTCAATAATTCAATATCTAATCTATCAAGACCTCTCATATATTTACATGAGAGATCATAAATTTCTGATTTTGCGATCACTCTTTCTATTTCTTCACTCATTTTATGCTCCTTGTGCTTGCTGTTTTTTTGCGTCTATTTCTCTTCTAATTTCTTCCTGTTTTTGCTGTGTAATCGGATAGTTACGAACACATAAAATTGCTAGAATCAAAAAAAGTGGTAAACCTAAACAAAATAATATTTTTAATCCTAGTATTTGTTCAGGACTATTTATTGCTCCAGGAGTACTATCAAAACCAATTAGGTCTAAATAGGTGAAAGCAAAAAATGGGGCAATTGCTATCGCCATTTTAGTTACAAATGACCATGCAGCAAAAAATTGTGCCGCCCTATCTTCTCCCGTTAAGTGCGTATCATAATCGATAACATCAGCTTTCATAGCATGCGGTATCAAATGAAATGTTGATCCTGCTAGACCAGCAATAAATGTAATTGGAAACATCCAATAATAATCACCTTCCCCCAAAAAGAAATAACATGGCTGCAAGATTGTAAATACAGATAAACCAATCTTCCAAGCATTATGTTTTCCTACTTTTTTTGATAACCAGAGCCAAAAGGGAATTCCTATAAGATTAGCAACATAATAAAATACAAAATATAAAATACCCTGCTCTTCTTCACCTGTTACACCTCTAATAAAAAACATAACTGTCAAAGTTGAAAGCGTTACTCCTAAATAATTAAAAAAGTATGCAAAAATAAGTTGTCGAAAAGCCTTATTTTTCCACATGGCTATTAAGCCTTCTTTCAAAGACCCTTGCTTAACTTGATAATCCATTCTTTCAGGAACATTGAAAACTGATAAACTAATTGTAATCGGTATAACAATAAGCAGGCAAACCCCAATAATTATAATTGTCTCCTCAGCACCACCAAAAGCAAATAAAAATAATGCAATAGCTGGTAAAAATTTTGAAATAGCATTACCAAATGTTCCAATAAACATTCTCCAACCGACTATCGTAGATCTCTCATTGTAATCAGACGATAATTCTGCTGCCCATGAATAATAAGGGATAAACAACATACTCCATCCAAACCATAGCACTAAAAACCAAAATAATAAGTAATGTCCTCCAGCGCCTAAATTTAAAGAGAGAAAATCTAGATTAAAAGGAACCCACTCCCAAGAATTATCAGGAAAGAAAAGTTTATATGTCGCCATCATTAAAAGTGGAATTGAGAAAAACATCCAAATTCGACGTCTTCCCCAACGTGTATCAGTTCTATCACTTAAAAAACCTATTAAAGGATCTGTGACGGCATCGAATGACCGAGCCAAAAGCATAACCAAAGCAACGACAGCAAAATCGAGGCCTAAATCAGAAACATAATAGTTTGGAATAAAAGCTAATAAAGGAAGAGATGCTATTGATAAAGGCATCTCACTTAAGCCATAGAAAAAGAGGGTTTTTTTAGGTAATTTTTTCTCAGTCATATTCAATCTTAATACTTATGATGAGCTACTTACTTTTGACCATAAAGATTTATCACTAAGCCAATTATCAACCCAATCATGAAAATGTTGAACTCTTTCTTCATCTTTGCTTAGAATTGCTTTATCAAAACCCCTAGAATGCATGCCAGCTTGCATATCATTTAAATAGTGAATATCCTGATCAATCGTAACAGTCATTGAATTTCTACCCTCTATAACATCTTGCCTTGTGAAAACTTCATGCTCAACCCTTGTTTCAGAATATGAATAATCATATGAACCCGGGAGCAGCTCAAGGCCTTTTTCCTTATCACGAATCTTATCTTCAGGAATCATCAGGCTGTATTTCGTAAAAATACATTTATTTGGGTCACCGCCATGAGGTCTTGGACCAAAAATCCATAATCTTTCGGCATGAATAGTCATAAAAATATTAGGAAAAATGTCATATTGAAAAACATCTGAAACTTGTTCATCAGATAACTCTGAATAGTCGAAACCAAGTTTTTTTCCTATAATTCTTTTTTGTTTCTGAACAGCGTTTCTAATTTCTGGAACTTTGCCGTAAAAGTCTTCAGGATCTAATTCTAAACCTATTAAGTATTGTTTCATATAATCCGGTGGTTCTTCGGGCATATCATATCTTGGATTCATAACTGGACTTTCAACCCATGTATGTGAATGCCCAAAAGGCCATAAATAATTCTGTGCATCACAACAATCCACAAAACTGGCATGCTGTGGGTGAATAAAATCAACATGATATTGTTCTAAAAAATTATCTCTAGCGGTCTTCCAATTTGTATCTAATGTTACACTTTGATGTTTTACAAGTTCCATATTTTCAAAATGATATGGATTAAGCTGGTCCATAATAGTTCCAAGGAAAGTTTTAAGTGGGGCTGGATTATTACTCATATTAATAAACACAAGACCCGCCCATACATCAACATTAACTTCTTTGAGAGAATTTTCTTCTTTACAAATGCCTCCTTCAAATAATTCTTCATCAGGTACTTTTTGGAGTCCACCGTCCAATCCATAAGTCCATCCGTGGTATGGACAAGAAATCTGCTTAACCCAACCACAATCTTCAGTTAAAATTTTATTACCTCTATGCTGACAGGTATTATAAAAGGCAGATAAATTGTTATTTTCATTTAAAGTAACAATTATTGATTCTCTGCCAATATCATAAATAAAAAAATCACCAGGTTCTTTTAAGTCAGTTAAAACACCAGCAAACAACCAGCATTGTGTCCATAACCTTTCCCACTCTTTATTCATAAATTCACTAGAAGTATATCTATCACTACTTAATGTTGCATTACATTGAGGATCTGCGCTAATTTCGTCAGAAAAATTTATAGGATCAAATTTTTGTGGCAATGTTTCCCCCTAGAAAACAATTCAATATTATCTAAAAAAGATAATACTACAAAATGAAAAAATAAAATTGTTTACATATATAAAATAAGTATTCAAAATTACTCAACTTTGGAGGGTTTAATGATAGTAGTTAATGCAATAATGAAAACAAATGATAATAATTTTGAAACTATTAAAAATGCAGTAAAAGAATTAGAAATTAAGACAAGAGAAGAAGATGGATGTCTAGATTATGCATTTAGTGTTGAACTTCATAATGATAAAATTATTAGAATCACTGAATTATGGGAAAATCTTCAATCTTTAAAAGATCATCTCAAAACTGAACATGTGGGCAATTTTGTAGGATCATTATCCGAAGATCCACCAGAAACAGATGCAAAATTTTATGAAGCCAATCAAATAGATTACCCTGGTTAAATGAATAGCAAGATAAGTAGTTGGGATATTGGTGATATTAAAATCACAAGAATAATTGAAGCGGAAAGAGCTGGTCCAATGTTTGTTGTACCAGACGCAATACCCGAAGAAATTTTAAAAATGCCTTGGCTACAACCTCACTTTTCAGACAGCGAAGGAAATACTATCGTCAGTATTCATGCTCTTGTTATTGAAACTAACGAAAAATGTATAATCGTGGATACTTGTTTAGGTAATGATAAAGAAAGACACATTCCTCAATGGAATATGTTGCAAACAAAATTCTTAGAAGACTTAAATGAAGCAGGATACTCAGTTGATCAAATAGATACTGTTTTATGTACACATATGCATACTGATCATGTTGGTTGGAATACAATCTTAGTTAATCATAAATGGGAACCAACTTTCAAAAAAGCAGATTATCTATTTGGCCAAAAAGAATGGGAATATACTGAAAAACAACTCGGTGATCATAGATATGCAGAATTTATCAATGACTCAATTATACCGATTATCGATTCAGGATTAGTTAAATTTGTTGGGATGGATGAAAAAATCTGCGAGGGAGTTTGGCTTGAGCCCACAATTGGTCATACACCTGGTCATGTAAGCGTTTGCATTGAGTCAAATGGGATAAATGCTGCTATTACTGGTGATTTCTTACATCATCCTTGTCAAATGGAGAGATTGGATTGGGAATCAAGCGCTGATTGGGATAAAGAACTTGCAAAAAAGACAAGAAGAGAAAAACTAGGAGAATATGCCGATAATAATATTTTAGTTTTTGGCACACATTTCGCAACTCCATCAGCAGGATATGTAAAAAGAAAAGACGAACACTTTATATATGAAGTAAAATATCCAGATAATTAAAAAAGGCCCTATTAAAGGGCCTTTTAAATTTTATTATTTTATTTTTGATTAGAAATTATAAGTTAAACTTGCAGATAACATTCTTGGATGGCCATGAGTTCCAATAATATAAAAAGGATCGGTCATATTATTAACGCCATCTAAAGCGCCTCCTGCTCCAAGATTTACCCAATTTTCTAAATCAGTATAGTATTGTTCATCTGTTAGATTTTCACCATGTATCATGAATTCCCAATTACCAGATCTAATACCAGTGGTTAAATTAAGTGTATAATAACTTGGATTATCTATAGCATTATGAGGAGGCATACTCATACTTGGTCCCCTTCTATTATATTGAAAGTCAGCAACAAATTCCATACCATTATCAAGTGGTCTTGCATAGTTTGCTGCAATTGCAATGCCATTATCAATAGAACCAGAAGGAGTTTGACCACTAACATCAACACCTGAAATAATTGTTCCATTATCCCATTCAGCTTCAAGTGTTCCAAATGCTGCTGCTAATGTTAGATACTCAGTTGCTTGATATGCTAGCTCAAGTTCAAAACCAATATTTTCAGAGTCTCCTGAATTATCTACAGATTCAAATGGTCCTGTAGGCGATTGAACTATGGTAGTGAAAAGTCGATCCTCATAATCAATCATAAATGCAGCCATAGAAAAATTACCTCTTCCTTCCATGAAAGAACCTTTCCAGCCTAGTTCATATTGTATGGCCTCTTCTTTATTAAATGTTGATAAGGATGGATTACCCTGATCATCAAAAGTAACAGGCTCATGTCTTAAACCTCCTGGCTCATAACCTTTAGAAACCGTCAAATAAACCATTGAGTCATTTTCAAGAGCTCTTGATATAGAAACTCTTGGAAGAACTTCAGTACCATCAACCTTATTTGCATGCGGAAGACCACTTTCTGTAACATTAGCTGGTACAACTTTTTCTCTTTCCCAAGAGTCAATTCTTACTCCTAAACCAATTTCCCAAGGACCGGTTGTATAAGTTATGTTACCAAAACCAGCCAGATGTGTTGTTTCTGTATCGTCCTGCTTTGCTGGTACTGTCAGATCACAAAAACAAATTACTGTGCCTGGGCCAAATCTTGTTGTGGCTCTTTCAACCCACTCCATATTTGATGTATAAAGTCCCATTTGCCATTGCAAATTACTATCTGTAGTTGATGTAAGACGAATTTCTTGAGTCATAGCTTCAAAAGTTTCATCTTGACGAGCGTCTAGCCATAATTCAGGCTGAAGATCAACATCTGTAAGCCTTTTAGCTTCAGTGTCAGTATAAGATGAAATAGAAGTCAAATCGAAACCATCAAACTCCCAAACTAACTCTAGATGAGCACCGATTGTTTCTTTATCGTTGTTTGATGGGGTATCAATATCATTTATGAATGGATATTCGAAATTTGGAGGCGTTCCTCTTTCTAATGCCCAGTTATTGTTTGGACCATCAAATTGATTTGATCTTATAGAAGCATAAAGAGAAAGATTATCAGAAATTGGTCCGGCTATTGATAGTCGCCCTCCACTTTCTTCATAACCTGCTACACTGTCATCATTTGTGCTTGGGTTATACATAAAACCATCATCTTCCCTTGAGAAAGCAAATAATCTTATTGCCCAATCATCTCCAATTGGAATATTTATAGAGCCTTCAATATCAAATGAATTTTGTTCACCAACCATTAATTTTAATCGGCCTGATGTTTCGTCTGGCGATGGTCTTGTGCTTATAAATTTAATTGCACCACCAATATTACTTCCACCGTATAATACACCTTGGGGTCCCTTCAAGATTTCAATTCTATCTAAATCACCAAATCGTGAAGTTGCATCACCAAAAAGTTGAATATCATCAAGATAAAAACCGACGCCTTGAGTTAAACTAAATGCTCCCAAACCTCTCATTGTTACATTTGGCCAGCCATCAGTTCTTGTATTAAGATTAAAGTTTGGAACTGTCATTCCAATCTTATCAAGAGTTTTCATATTATGTTGCGTAATAGTATCTCCTGAAATAGCAACAACAGATTCGGGAATATCTAAAAGACTTTCCTCTCTTTTTCTTGCAGTTACAACTATTTCTTCAAGACTAGAGCCTGAAATAGATCCAGTACCTATTGATGAATTATTATTTGACGAACTAGATTGAATATCACCTTCGTCAGCAATCACATTGCCTGTAGCAATTAAAATGCAGGCAAATAGAAAAACATAAGTCTTTTTCATAAATTCCTCCCCGAATTAATCCTATGACATTATAGATAAATAAAATTAATTTGAAGTAAAATTTATTATTTTGGAAAAAAAACAAGAATATTGACGATTTTTCCTAAATAAATCATAATTTTAAAAATAATAGCATTTAGAATATCTAAATATTAATATATCNTCNTTTAAGACATTAGGGGGCTTNATTAAATGAGTGAACTTAAAAATCTNAAACCTGGTGAAGCAAGATGTCCAGATCATCCNTCTACTAAGGAATTAGTGAGTAGAGACTGTACTGGAGCNCCTGATGCTATTCTTGAGGAATCATATGAGTTTATCGGAGATGCTGATATTCCATTTGAAAGATATATTTCAAAAGACTTTGCAGAGGAAGAAAATACTAAAATGTGGTCTAAAGTATGGCAGTGGGCTTGTCATTTAGATCATATACCTGAAATAGGCGATTATTATGTTTATGATGTTGCTGATTTATCAGCGGTAATTGTTCGATCAGAAAATAATGAAATAAAAGCCTATTACAATTCATGTCTTCATAGAGGAACTCAATTAAAGCCATCTGGTTCATCAGGTGTATGCAAAGAACTTAAATGCCCTTTTCATGGATGGACATGGTCGCTTTCAGGTAAATTAGAATATCTTCCTTGTGATTGGGATTTTCCACATGTCAATAAAGAGGAATATAATCTTCCAGAATTAAAATGTGATACATGGGGAGGATTTGTATTTATAAATTTTGACCAAAATGCAAAACCATTAAATGATTATCTAGGGGTTTTACCTGAGCATTTTAAAAACTGGAATCTTGAAGATCGATATATTGAAACTCATGTTACAAAAAAACTTCCCTGTAACTGGAAAGCAGCAGCAGAAGCATTTTTAGAAGCTTATCATGTTCTTGAAACTCATTCAGAAGGAGTTTATACAGCTGGTGANGCAAATGCAGATTATGATATTTTTGGCGANCACATTTCACGATTTGTTCATACTATAGGATATACCAGTCCACATATTGTTGAGAATAGACCAAGTCAACAAGAGATATTGGATATTTTATTAGGAAGAAAACTTGGTGATGACACTGGTTCAGTAAAAGTTCCAGAAGGAAGTACTGCTCGAGAGGTATATGCTAGAATTGTACAAGAGGAGATGGGGGAAAAATATAAATCAGATTTTTCACATCTCACTGTTACTGAAACAATAGACTCAATTGAATATTTTGTTTTCCCTAATGCTTTCTTTTTCCCAGGTCTTCAGCTGCCGATGGTTTATAGATTTAGACCAGATGGTGTTGATCATGCAATTTTTGATCTCTTATTTCTGAGGCCAAAAGTAGAAGGTGAAAATCATCCGCTTCCTCCAGAGCCTCACATTCTGGATATCGATGATAGCTACACATTATGTGAGGGGACTGGTTATCTCGGAGCAGTATATGATCAAGACACTAATAACCTTCTATCTCAAACTAGGGGTTTTAAAGCTAGCCCTAAGGGAGCTCAAACTCTTGGAAATTATCAAGAATCTAGGGCAAGACATTTACATCAAATAGTTGATAAATACATAAACCAAAAATAAGATTAATTAAATTAGGAGAAAAAAATGACAGGACGACTTGAAAATAAAGTTGCAATTATAACTGGGGCAGCTATGGGGCTTGGTGCCGCTGATGCCGAACTTTTTGCATCAGAAGGAGCTAAAGTAGTTCTAACTGATATTGCCGAAAAAGAAGGTCAAGAACTTGCAGATAAATTGAACGGAACATTTTTTCACCATGATGTTACAGATGAAGATCGATGGATTGAGATAATAAA
Organism: Rhodobiaceae bacterium; assembly: GCA_002728335.1. GTDB lineage: Bacteria > Pseudomonadota > Alphaproteobacteria > MED-G09 > MED-G09 > AG-430-B22. The sequence goes on along the minus strand of PBXC01000041.1, from coordinate 23,609 downwards.
TGAAACTGAAAAAAAATATGGGCGAATAGATGTGCTCGTTAATAATGCTGGGATTGTCAAGCCAGGTGATCCAGAAAATCAGACTACTGAAGAATATAAATTTACTATGTCAGTTCATATGGACAGTACTTTTTTTGGTTGCAAATATGTAATACCTGTTATGGCTAAAAATGGGGGTGGATCGATTGTAAATATGTGCTCAATTGCGTCTGTTCAAGGTGAATCTTATGTTGCGGCATACTGTGCTGCCAAAGGAGCAATTGAAGCATATAGTCGCGCAGTTGCTGTCCATTGTGGTCTTGCTAAAAATGGTGTGAGGTGTAATACAATTCATCCATCTGGAATAGCTACTCCAATGGTAGCAAGTGTTCCTGCTCTTATGGCAGAAAAATTTGGCAATACTGGTGTTCAGGACGCACCAGTTGAATCAAACAAAGTTGGAGAACCTATGGATATTGCACATGCAGCTCTCTATCTTGCATCAGACGAGTCAAAATTTGTTAATGGAGCTCAACTTCGTGTGGACAATGCAATGTCTGTAGTATCAGGTAATATGCCTGAATAGTTGGAGACTGAATTATGAGTAAAAAAATAGATTATTTCGATAATGATACGAGGCTAGAGGGAATACTTTTCCCTTCCGATAACCCAGAAAATAGTCCAATAGTTCTTGTTGTCCCTACCTATGCAGGAAGAGATGATTTTACGCTAGAAAAAGCAAAATCAATGAATCAACTAGGCTATTCTGGTTTTGCCGTTGATATGTATGGAGATGGGAAAACAGGTTCTACACCGGAAGAAAATATGGAGCTGATGCAGGTCGTTCTAGATGATCGTGAAATGCTTCAACGAAGGATTAATTTAGCACACGAAACAGCTTTAAATTCAGTTGGGGTTAGTGCCGATAAATCAGCGGCAATTGGGTTTTGTTTTGGAGGTTTATGTGTACTGGATCTTGCAAGAACAGGTTCAAGTATTGCAGGAGTAGTATCTTTTCATGGTTTGTTTAATTCTCCAGGTAACACTGATGGAAACAAAATTACCTCAAANATTTTAGCTTTACACGGAAATGATGATCCGATGGTTCCACATGATTCTGTTAATGGTCTAGCGGATGAATTAACAAAAGCAAATGCAGATTGGCAGATTCATGCTTATGGAGGAACATCTCATGCTTTCACTAACCCTTTAGCAAATGCTCCTGAAGATGGAATGGCATTCAATGAAAATGCAAATAGAAGATCGTGGGAAGCAATGAACAATTTTCTAAAGGAAATTTTCTCCTAAATCATGACTACAAATTCTCAAGAGAAAGCAATTAGGGCAATAGTTGTACCAGTTACGCCTTTTCANCAAAATTGCTCTATTGTCTGGTGTTTAGAAACATCTAAAGGAGCTATATTCGATCCAGGTGGAGATCTTGATAATATTCTTAAAGCAGTTGNAGAACATAAAGTATCAATTGAAAAAATATTAATAACACATGCTCACCTTGATCATGCTGGAGGAGCACATGAGCTTTCCCAGATTCTTAATGTTCCAATCGAGGGCCCTCATAAAGAAGATCTATTCTTAATGGAAAGTCTAGCTGAACAGGGAGAAAAATTTGGCTTACACGGTGCTAAAGTTTTCAAAACCGATAGATATCTACAAAATGGTGATGAGGTTAAAGTTGGCAATCAAATACTCGGTGTCAGGCATTGTCCAGGTCATACTCCTGGTCATATTATTTTCTTTCATGAACAATCCCAATTAGCAGTCGTTGGAGATGTAATCTTCCAAGGATCAATTGGTNGATCTGATTTACCCAGAGGTAATCACGAAGAGTTAGTAAACTCTATTGTAAATGAATTATGGCCACTAGGTGATGAGATGACATTTATTCCTGGTCATGGTCCATTATCAACCTTTGGTCAGGAAAGATTGACCAACCCATATGTTTCTGATTTTGCATTAGGTATTGAGAGGGAGATTTCTCAGAAAGTCAAAGATCAAGAAGAACAGCAAAAATAAAGGGATTAAATAGATTTTGTTAAATCTAAGCATACAAAAATATAAAAGAACTTATTTATGTTCTTTATATTTCCTTCAGGCAATACCTCAAGGCCTAATTTATTTTTCAATACAGGATTGGTTAACAGGTAACGGTTTTACGATTAAGGATATTGCTTTAATCACAGCAATAGCATCCATACCCTGGTCTTTAAAATTTTTAATAGCTCCTTTTATTGATTACTACTCAGATTCAAATATGGGAAAAAGAAGGCCCTGGATTATTTTATCTACTCTTTTTATGAGTCTTACTATTTTTATTGCAGCAACTTTCTCCAAAGATGAGATCAATATATTACTCCTAGGAATTACATTTTTTTTAACTCTACTTGCTACATCAATTCTTGATGTTTCAACAGATGGTCTAGCAATAGATATTTTAAATGACGATGAAAGAGGTATCGTTAATGGGCTAATGTGGGCATTTAGAACCTTTGGATTAAGTTTATCGGGTATTTCTTCTGCCTATATCATGACAAATTATGGGCTAAATAACTCAATTATCTTTATTGGATTTATTATTTTCCTATTAGGCGCCTTATTATCAATCTTTAAGGAGAANCATACAGATAGATACTTCTCGTTAAGGTTAAACGCGAAGACTACAAAATTATCANCATTGGNTTTTAAAAATATTATGCTTAATATCCTAGAGATAATTAAACAAAAGTATATTTTCTTACTAATTCTGTTTTGTATTACTTCTAATCTTGCCTCAGGAATTCATTTTTCATCAATTTCATTTCTTTACACAAATTATGCTAATTGGGAGACATTTGACTTAACATTTTATAGGTCTGTAGCTCTTTATGGTGGAATTCTAGCAGCCCTCCTTGGAGGATATCTTTCTGATAAATCAAACTCTCAATTGATAATAAAAATATCTCATATTTCACTTAGTTTTTTATGTCTATTGATTGCTATCCATACAAATATCATAATGAATGAATTTTTCGGTATTAGTATATTGCTTGCTTTTTCATTTTTTAATTCTTTTGCATTAACTGCNGTATTAGCATTATGCATGAGATTTTCCTTAACATCCGCTGCTGCATCAATATTTGCTATTTTTATGAGTGCAAGACATTTATCAAGAATTATCGGTGAAACTTTTGCGGGTGTCTTTGACGGTTTTTTTAATTTAACTGTAAATATAATTTACTTAATAACTGCTTTTTTTTGTATCTTACCTCTNATTTTTTTGAAGTATTTAAAACACAAATTATAAAGTAATTTTTGCCATCATAAAACTTGACACAAATTAACATAAGGTTATAGTCGCGCACACATTAATTTGTAACAAAAATGGGTTGAAAATGTACGCTGTTATTAAAACTGGTGGTAAACAATACAAAGTTTCAAAGGATGACATTATATCTGTAGAAAAGTTGTCTGAAGAAGCTGGTAAAAAAATCAAGCTTAATGAAGTCCTTATTATTTCAGATAAAGGAAAACCAGTTGTTGGAGATCCTTTAATTAAGGGCGCAAGTGTAGAGGCTGAGATTGTGGATCATACAAGATCTGCTAAAATTACAGTATTTAAGAAAAAAAGAAGGCATAATTATAGAAGAAAACAAGGTCATAAACAAAATATTACAAATTTAAAAATTCTAAGTATAAATTCTTCTAAAGGTAAGGCCAAATCATCAGACGAAGAGNAGAAGGAGACAGCTCCGAAAAAAGCAGCTCCGAAAAAGGCAGCCCCGAAAAAAACAGCCACAAAATCAAAAAAAAGTGAAGACAAACCAAAAAAAACTGATAAAAAGGCTAAATCGGAACCAAAAAAAACTGATAAAGGTTCGAAGGAGTAAGATATGGCTCACAAGAAAGCAGGCGGATCATCAAGNAACGGAAGAGATTCAGCTGGAAGAAGGCTTGGTGTTAAAAAATATGGTGGGGAGAATGTTATCCCTGGGAATATTATCGTACGCCAAAGGGGCACAAAGTGGAAGCCAGGTAAAAATGTTGGCCTTGGAAAAGATCACACAATCTTTTCTTTAATTGAAGGAACTGTAGATTTTTCAAGAACACAAAATGGAAGACCTGTCGTTTCTGTAAAGCCAAGCCCAGAAGCTACAAACTAGAAAAGTTTTAACTTATTATTATAATCTTTAATTAACTTTGCGAGCATGGTTATGAAATTCCTTGATCAGGCAAAAATATATATTCAATCTGGAAATGGCGGAAACGGCTGTGTAAGTTTTCGTAGAGAAAANTATGTTGAATTCGGCGGTCCTAATGGTGGNAACGGTGGTAAAGGCGGTGATGTAGTTATTAAATGTGTNGAAGGGCTTAATACTCTAATAGACTACAGATATAGACAACATTTCAAAGCAAAGAATGGAAGTCCTGGTNTGGGAAGTGACAAAACCGGTAGATCTGGTGAAGATATTGTTATTGAGGTTCCAAGAGGAACATTAGTTTTGGAAGAGGATAATAAAGAAGTCATNGTTGATATAATTAATAAAAATCAATCNATCACTATTCTAGAAGGTGGTAATGGAGGTTTTGGTAATGCACATTTTAAAAGTTCTGAGAATCAAACACCACGAAATGCTAATGATGGAGAAACCGGTCAAGAAAAATGGATTTGGCTTAGATTAAAACTTATTGCTGATATAGGTTTAATTGGACTACCTAATGCAGGGAAATCAACTTTAATATCGACTATAAGTGAAGCTAAACCAAAAATAGCTGATTANCCATTTACAACCTTAAATCCTGTTCTTGGTATTGCAAGATATAAAACTAATGAGCTTGTAATTGCTGATATCCCAGGGCTAATCGAAGGTGCTCATGAAGGCAAAGGCTTAGGAGATAGATTCCTTGGGCATATAGAAAGATGTAATTTGCTACTTCATTTAATAGATGTAAATGACTCAGATGTTATAAAGTCATGGAAAACTGTAAGAGATGAAATATCAGCATATTCAGATGAATTAGATTTAAAGAAAGAAATCATNGTCNTATCTAAATCTGATTCTGTTGATGAAAAAAAAATAGATGAACTAATANTAAAACTAAAAGATCATACACAAAAAGATGTTTTCAAAATATCTTCTGTTACGGGAAAGGGAATTTCTTCAATTCTTAGAGTTTTGCATGATAATGTTATAAAAACANAAAAAGATGAAGATATAAAAAGTTGGCAGCCATGAGAATAAAAGAAATAAAAAGAATGGTAGTGAAGATTGGTTCTTCGCTNATNGTAGATAATGATAAAGGAGTGGATGTTAAATTCCTTGATAATATAGGAGAAGATATTCTGTCTTTAAGAAAAAAAGGTNTAGAAACNCTTATTGTTTCATCAGGCGCAATAGANTTAGGAAAAANTGAATTAAAAAAAACCAAAGAAAAATTAAACCTATCAGAAAATCAAGCTGCTTCNTCAATCGGNCAAATTAAATTAATCAATGCTTGGAAAGAAGCCTTAAAAAAATTTGGNCTTGATGCTGCACAAATATTAATAACTGCTGAAGATACTGAGAATCGAAAAAGATTTTTNAATGCTAGATCAACAATAGAAGANTTAATACATGAAAGATACATTCCTATAATTAATGAGAATGATACAGTTGCTACATCCGAAATCAAGTATGGAGATAATGACAGACTGGCTGCAAGAATAGCCGGAATGGTTTCAGCAGATTGCCTGCTTTTACTCTCCAATGTTGAGGGTCTTTATGAGAAAGACCCCTCTGAAGGAGAGAGTGAATTAATAAAACTTGTAGAAAATATAGATAATAAAATTACTCTTATGGCTGGAGAAGCAGGTAAATTAGGTAGAGGCGGTATGATAACCAAAATTGAGGCAGCAAAGATTGCTACAAAAAGTGGTTGCCAAATGATTATTTCTTCAGGAAGGATAGAAAATCCTATCTTATCATCACTAAATGAAGGTGTTGGTACTTTATTTACCTCGCAAAATAAAAGTTTAAACGCTCTTAAGAGTTGGATTTCTGGAAGCATACAGCCTTCAGGAACAATAAATATTGATGATGGAGCAAACCTGGCACTCAGAAATGGGAAAAGCCTATTATCCGCAGGTGTTATCAATATTGATGGTGAATTTGATAAAGGTGATACAGTTATAATTAAATCTCAAGATGTTGAAATAGCAAGAGGCTTAACTAATTTTAATTCTTCAGATTTATTCAAAATAATTGGGAAAAAATCTGAAGAAATTGAAGAAATTTTAGGTTATCTTGATAAAACAGAGGTGATACATAGAGATAATTTATTTTACTCTGGTGATATGGATAAAAATTGATGAATGAAGATTTAAAATCACAATTAGTTAAGATTGGTAAAGATGCGCAAAAAGCTTCTCATATCTTATCAATGGCAAATGAAGATACCAAAAATTCAGCTTTAACAAATATGGCTGACCTTATCGATAGCAATTCAAATGAAATTATCGAGGCTAATAATGTTGATATGGAAAATGCTAAACAAAAAGGTATAACCGACTCTTTTTTAGATCGTCTTTATCTAGATGAAGATCGAATTTTATCAATAAGTAATGGTCTTAGATCAATTGTAGAGTTAAGTGATCCTGTCGGTGAGGAAATAGGCAGATGGAAGCGTCCAAATGGTCTTGATATTTCGAGAGTAAGAACACCATTAGGAGTAATTGGAGTAATTTATGAAAGCAGGCCAAATGTTACTGCTGATGCAGGAGCTTTGTGTCTAAAAGCAGGAAATGCAGTCATTTTAAGAGGTGGATCTGAAAGTTTTCACTCTTCTAACTCAATTCATAAATTTTTAGTTCAGGGTTTAGTAAATGCTGACTTACCTAAACATTCTATCCAAATTATACCAACAACAGATCGTGAAGCAGTTGGTCATCTTTTAGAAGGGTTAAATGGAAATATCGATGTCATTGTGCCAAGGGGTGGTAAAAGCCTTGTTGAAAGAGTACAGAATGAAGCAAAGATACCTGTTTTTGGTCATTTAGAGGGTATATGTCATATATATGTTGATAAAGATGCTGATATCTCAAAAGCTAAAGATATTTTAATTAACGCAAAAATGAGAAGACCAGGCATTTGCGGTGCTGCAGAAACATTATTAATAGATAAAAATAGTGATCAGTCTTTCCTACCTCTTCTATTGAATGCATTAAAAGATAGCGGATGTGAAGTAAGGGGCTGTCAAGAAACGATGGAATCAAATCAAAACATAATTTTGGCAAATGATGAAGATTGGTCAACCGAATACCTTGAGGCGATTATAAGCGTAAAAGTTGTTAATGGAGTAGAAGGAGCAATATCGCATATTAGTGAATATTCAACAAATCATACAGACTCAATCATTACCGAAAATACAAATATTGCAGAAAAATTTATGCGTGAAGTTGATAGCGCAATAGTAATGCATAATGCATCAACACAGTTTGCTGACGGTGGTGAATTTGGTATGGGTGCAGAAATTGGTATAGCCACTGGTAGATTTCATGCTAGAGGACCAGTTGGAGTTGAACAACTAACAAGTTTTAAATATGTTGTTCGTGGATCAGGGCAAACAAGACCATAGTGATGATATTCTAGTGCATAATGATATTTTACCCATAAAACCTAAATCAAAAATTGGTTTATTTGGAGGTTCGTTCAACCCCGCTCACGAATGGCATTTTCAGGTAGCAAAAAATGCTTTAAATGAATTAAAACTTAACAAAGTTATTTGGCTGGTGTCTGCATCAAATCCACTTAAAAAAACCGAAGACCTTTTGGACTTTCATGAAAGATTTTTAAGCGCAAAAGAAATTGCAATCTCAGATGATTTTTTTGTAAGTGATTTTGAAAAAATATATGAAACAAAATACAGTATAGAAACTATTTCAAAGATTATGGAGTTATATCCTGATGTAAGTTTTGTCTGGATTATGGGCTCTGACTGTGCGGCAGAAATTTCTCAATGGAAAGATTGGGAAAAGTTTATTAATCTAATCCCAATAGCTATTTATCCAAGACCTAGTTTTGAAATCGAATCAAATAAGCTTGATTTAATTAAGAATAATGCAAAACAAATTGATCTGAGCTCTCAAGAGAATTTTTCAATCTGTAAACCACCTGTAATAACATTTATTCCGGGGCCTATGAGTGATATTTCATCAAGTCAAATTCGAAAGGTAAAAGATGTATAAAACCTTAGATAATATTTTAACTCAATTGGAAGACAATAAAGCCTTGGATATTATTTCTATAGATTTAAAAGGAAAATCAGACATTGCAGACTTTTTAGTTATTGCTACAGGAACCTCAAATAGACATGTAGGTTCTTTATCAGAGAATTTAATCAGCGAACTTAAAAAGGATGGAATTAAAGACATAAAAGCCGAAGGTATAAACAAAAGTGATTGGGTTCTTATTGATAGTGGAGATGTTATTGTGCATATTTTTAGAAAAGAAGTTAGAGAATTCTATAATTTAGAGAAACTTTGGCAAACTAACATTGATACAAATTAAATACTGTCATGTTAATAACTATTGTTTATATAGGTAGTCCAAATAATTCATTAAGAGATATATCTAAAGAATATGAAAAAAGAATCAATCAAATCGGAAAAAGTATCGGCTTAAAAAATATTTCATACAAATCAATCAAACATTCGAATAAAAAAAATGCTATAGAAAAAAAAGAAGAGGAAACAAATAAGTTAATAGATGAAATAAAAGGACAAACATTAAATATTCTTCTAGATAGAGCAGGTACAAAATTAGATTCATTCGAGTTTTCCAAACTTATTTTTACCCAGACAGGTAATAATGAAAATATAAAATTCTTCATTGGCGGTTCTGAAGGAATAGATCAAAATTACTTCAACGATTTTGATAAGATAATTTCATTTGGAGACTTAACATGGCCGCATAAGATGTTTAAAATGATGCTCTTAGAACAGATTTATAGATCGATAACAATTATCAACAAACATCCCTATCACAAATAATGCTTATAAAAAATTTTCATAATCTAATTTTCATTTTTTTATTTTTTATATTGGGAGGGGTTTCTTCGTTAGATGGTAAAACACTAGAAAAAGAAGATATAGATTTATTGAATAAGGTTATTGATCTTGTTGATAAAGAATATATTGAAGAAACTGAAAACAGTGAATTAATAGAAGCTGCAATCAATGGCATGCTAAAATCATTAGACCCTCATTCCATTTATTTACCGCCTAAAGATTTTGATAATTTACAAAATGATACAAGTGGAGAATTTGGCGGTATTGGAATAGAAGTTACGATGGAAAATGGGGTAATTAAAGTGATTAGCCCAATTGATGAAACACCAGCGCAAAAGGCTGGCGTTATTGCGGGAGACTTCATTACCCACATTAACAAAGAACCAATACTGGGTAAAAATCTTAATGATGCTGTAGATCTTATGAGAGGAAAACCAGACTCACAAGTCACAATAACCTTAGTACGAAAAGAAAANGATAGCGCTTTTGATTTAACTATTACAAGAGCCATAATACAGATTCCTGGCGTAAANACAGAAATTAAGGGGATTAATAATAATATTGGCTATATTAGAATTTCTGCATTTAACGAAAAAACATCTGAGAAATTATTTAAAGAGCTTTATCTNCTAAAAAACAATAAAGATATTAATACAAAGGGATATATTTTAGACCTGAGAAGAAATCCAGGTGGATTATTAAGACAAGCAATAGAAGTAACTAATATGTTTCTTAATAGTGGAGAAATTGTTTCTACAAAAAGGCCTAGATTCGAAGAAAAAATTAACTCTTTTGATGCAAAAAAAGGTGATTTCATAGAAGGAAAACCNCTAATTATACTAGTTAATGGTGGCTCAGCTTCAGCTTCAGAAATTGTAGCTGGAGCACTTCANGATCATAATAGAGCAATAATTATTGGAACGAGGACATTTGGAAAGGGTTCTGTTCAAACACTATATCCCATTAATAGAAATAATCTTTATTTTCCAAATTCAAAAAATCTTGGGGCATTAAAATTAACAACTGCNGAATATTTTACACCATCAGGAAGGTCAATTCAGGCTGANGGCATTGAACCTGATTTTATAATAGAGCAAGAATCTACTAATGAAATNAATCCTGAAATATATAAAGTAGGAGAAACACAACTAAATAAATTTATAAAAAAAGATACAAGTGATAAAATCGAATCTGGATCTTCTACATATATACCAGCAGATACTTCTGAAGATACTCAACTAAATTTAGCATTGAAAATAATGAATAATTTGCTATCACAAATTTGAATTAAAATTGCTGAGGATGAAATGGATCAAAATTTAGGATTAAGAAAAGCTGTTGGAATTATTTTAGCAANAGATGATGGGAAAATCTGGACAGGTAAACGNAAAATCGGCATTGGGGTAAGGCCAAATGAAAAAAACNTATGGCAAATGCCTCAGGGGGGTATAGACTTTGGCGAGTCACCTGAACACGCTGCTTATAGAGAACTAGAAGAGGAAACCGGAANAAAACAGGCAGAAATTGTTTTTACTTTGGATGAATGGCTAGAATATAGTCTGCCTCCCGAATTGATTGGAAAAGCTTTAGGAGGAAAATTTAAAGGACAAAAACAAAAATGGTTTCTTATGCGATTTAAGGGCAAAGATAGTGATTTTAATTTAAATAGCCATATTGCTGAATTTGATGAATGGGCATGGAGAAATCTAGAAGAAATGCCNGATTTAGTAGTGGATTTCAAAAAGGAATTATATTTGAAACTAATAGAAAAATTTTCACCTATTGAAGATAAAATTAAGAATAATTAGCTTCAAGAATTTCTTTCTTAATTAATAGTTCTTCTTTCAGTTGTTCATCTTCTGTTTTTTCAAGATNGTTNGTTACATCANTCATAATTTTATCAAAATCTTCCTTGGATGACTCAATTAAATCGAATGANCTCTCTGCCAATAAAGTAATCTGATCAAGAGCAATNTCAGCAAAACCTCCATCGATAAGAAATTTTAAATTTTCTGAGTTTGCTATTTTAATCTCTACAACACCAACCCTTAAGGCTGTCATAAATGGTGCATGTTGAGGAAGAATTTCAGCATCACCCTCTTTCGCAGGAATTAAAACACTATCCACTTCACCGGAAAAAATTGATGCCATTGGTGAAACAAACTCAAAATTTAATTTTGAAGACATTTTTATTCTTCCTTAGCTAACTCTTCGCCCTTTTTAATGGCATCCTCAATTGTTCCCACCATATAAAATGCAGCTTCTGGTAAATGGTCATAATCGCCGTTACACAAACCTTTAAAACCTTTAATGGTATCATTTATATCTACCAAAATTCCTGGTGAGCCGGTAAAGACCTCAGCAACATGGAATGGCTGAGAGAAGAATCTTTCTATTTTTCTAGCTCTTGCAACAGTCAATTTATCTTCTTCACTTAATTCATCCATACCTAGAATGGCAATAATATCTTGAAGTGATTTATATTTTTGAAGAATTTCTTGCACATCCCTGGCAACATTGTAGTGCTCTTCACCAACTATATCTGCCTCAAGAATTCTGCTATTTGAATCAAGTGGGTCAACAGCAGGATAAATACCCTTTTCTGATATNGCTCTCGATAAAACAGTAGTTGCATCTANATGAGCAAATGATGTAGCAGGCGCAGGATCAGTTAGATCATCAGCTGGCACATAAATAGCCTGAACAGAAGTAATAGACCCTTTATTAGTAGAAGTTATCCTTTCTTGAAGATTACCCATATCAATAGCTAAAGTAGGCTGGTAACCAACAGCAGATGGGATTCTACCTAAAAGNGCACTAACTTCAGAACCTGCTTGAGTAAACCTAAAGATATTATCAACGAAGAAGAGAACATCTTGTCCCTCTTCTCTAAAATGCTCAGCAACTGAAAGCCCTGAAAGAGCAACTCTTGCACGCGCCCCTGGAGGTTCATTCATCTGACCATAAACAAGAGAGCACTTAGATCCATCACCTCCGCCTTCTTTATTAACACCAGATTCAATCATTTCCCAATAAAGGTCATTACCCTCTCGAGTTCTTTCACCAACCCCAGCAAAAACAGAATATCCCCCATGAGCCTTAGCAATATTATTAATTAATTCCATAATCAGTACTGTTTTACCCACACCAGCACCTCCAAATAAACCAATTTTTCCACCTTTTGAGTATGGGCATAATAAATCTACTACCTTAATACCCGTAACTAGGATTTCTTTTTCTGTTGATTGATCCACAAACTCAGGGGCATTTTGATGAATAGGTCTTGTTTTAGACGCTTTTAATTCTCCCTTTTGATCAACTGGTTCACCAACAACATTTATTATTCTGCCTAATGTTTCTTCTCCTACAGGGACCGATATTGGTGCNCCAGTANTTTCAACAGATTGTCCCCTTTTAAGACCCTCCGTAGTATCCATAGCAATAGTTCTTACTGAATTCTCTCCAAGATGTTGAGCAACTTCAAGAACTAGTTTTTTACCGTCTTGCTCTACCTGTAATGCATCCAAAATAGCAGGGAGATGGTCATCAAATTTAACATCTACAACAGCCCCCATTACTTGAACGACTTTTCCTTGATTAATTTCACTCATAATTTAACCTCTTTTAATTATAGCGCCTCAGCACCTGAAATAATTTCAATTAATTCTGATGTAATAGACGCCTGACGCGACCTATTATATGTGATCGTAAGATCATCAATCATTTCTGAAGCATTTCTCGTTGCATTATCCATAGCAGTAAGCCTTGCTCCAAATTCACTAGCAACATTTTCTAGTAAAGCTCTTAAAATCTGTACTGATAAATTCTTAGGAAGAAGTTCTCTAAGTATGTCTTCCTCATCNGGTTCATATTCATAGCAAATATTTTCAACATCATNATCTTCTTGAGCCTCTGAGTCGATATCAAAAGGTATTAATTTCTGGCAAATAGGTACTTGGCTTAAAACTGACTCAAATCTAGCAAAATATAAACTGCATACATCAAANTTATTGTCTTCAAATAATGAAAGAATATTTTCTGATACTTTTTCAGCTTCTGCAAAGCCTATATCTTTAACTTCAGAAAAATCATATATCTCAATTATATCCTCTCCATAATCTCTTTGAAGTAATTCCTTACCTTTTTTTCCAATGATAATTAACTTAACTTCTTTGCCCTCAGATTTTAATTTAGAAATATGATCTTTTGCCAATTTCACAATAGATGTATTAAAACCTCCGCACAAACCTCTTTCAGAAGTAGCGATAATAAGAAGATGGCTGTTATCATTTCCATTACCGGCTAACAGNTCTGGAGCATTGTCTTGCCCAGAAAAAGAGGCTGAAAGATTTTTTAAAATATCACCAAGTTTATTAGAATAAGGTCTTGCAGTCTCAACATTTTCTTGAGCTCTTCTAAGTTTTGAAGCTGCAACCATTTGCATAGCCTTAGTAATCTTCTGAGTTGAAGATACGCTCGAAATTCTATTTCTTAATTCTTTTAAACTTGCCAATTCAATCTCTCACTTATTATTTAAAACTTGCCGCAAATTCTTCAACTGCATTTTTAAGAGTAGCTTCAGTTTCATCATCAAGACTCTTAGTTGCATTAATTGTTTCTAAAATTTGTGCATAGTTTTCTCTTATATGGCTTAAAAGACCTTCTTCAAAATCACCAATTTGGTTTACGGCAATATCATCCATATATCCATTAACACCAGCAAATAAAAGAACAACCTGTTCGTTTGTAGATATTGGTGANAATTGTTTTTGCTTAAGAAGCTCAGTTAATCTTTCCCCTCTAGCTAAAAGTTTTTGAGTTGAGGCATCTAAGTCAGATCCAAACTGTGCAAAGGCAGCCATTTCCCTGTATTGGGCTAATTCACCCTTAATTGATCCTGCAACTTGTTTCATTGCCTTAATCTGAGCAGAAGAACCAACACGCGAAACAGAAAGACCNACATTAACTGCTGGTCTAATTCCTTGGAAAAAGAGATCAGTTTCTAGAAAGATTTGGCCGTCAGTAATAGAAATTACATTTGTTGGAATATATGCAGATAGATCNTTTGCCTGCGTTTCAATTATAGGCAAGGCCGTTAAAGAACCACCTCCATTATCATCATTTAATTTAGCTGCTCTTTCCAATAATCTTGAGTGAAGATAAAAAACATCACCTGGATAAGCTTCACGCCCAGGAGGNCTTCTTAATAAGAGAGACATTTGTCTATAAGCGACAGCCTGTTTTGATAAATCATCATAAACAACTAGAGCATGCATGGAATTGTCTCTAAAGTATTCACCCATCGTGCAACCAGTAAAAGGAGCCAAATATTGTAAGGGAGCTGGTTCTGAAGCTGTAGCCGCTACTACAATAGAATATTCCATTGCTCCATTCTCTTCTAAGGTTTTAACTAACTGGGCAACTGAAGATCTTTTTTGACCAATCGCAACATATATACAATATAATTTTTGCGACTCATCATCTGATTTATTGACCTCTTTCTGATTAAGAATGGCATCTACAGCNATAGCTGTTTTACCAGTCTGTCTATCGCCAATGATAAGNTCTCTTTGTCCTCTACCAATTGGTATCAATGAGTCAATTGCTTTTAATCCAGTTTGCATTGGCTCATTAACTGATTTTCTAGGAATGATTCCAGGGGCTTTAATATCAACTCTTTTACTTTCAGATGAATTAATTGGGCCTTTTCCATCAATTGGGTTACCTAATGCATCTACAACTCTTCCAAGAAGCTCTTTTCCAATTGGCACTTCAACAATCGCACCCGTTCTTTTTACAGTATCACCTTCCTTAATGTCAGTATCATCACCAAAAATAACAACACCAACATTATCCTCTTCAAGATTAAGGGCCATTCCTTTAATTTCGCCAGGAAATTCAACCATTTCACCAGCTTCAATATTATCCAAACCATAAACTCTAGCGATACCATCACCAACTGATAGCACCTGACCTATTTCAGACACTTCAGCATCTTTTCCAAAATCCTTAATTTTTTTCTTNAAAATTGCGGATATTTCTGCTGGTTGAATTTCCATGATTAAACCTCACTCATATTTGATTGCATTAATTTAAGTCTTGTAAGTAAAGATGAGTCTATCATCTTACTTCCTATTTTCACTATAAGTCCTCCCAAAATCTTCTCATCTATCTCTAGATCAACATCAACTTCTTGAGAATAATTATCTGCCAATACTTTCTTTATTTTATTTATTTGATTTTCATTTAATTCAGAACTTACAACAACAGTTGCTGTCATTTTTCCTTTTAAATTATTCAAGAGTTCTCTGAAGGAAATAATAACATCAGGCAAAACAAATAACCTTCTGTTTTGACATAGAACTCCAACAAAATTAGTTAATGTATCCGAAGTATTGAGTAATTCTAAAACTGATTTCATTGCAGAAAACTGTTCTTGGGCATTATATATTGGACTTTGAATTATCTTTAACATCTCTTCACTTTGAGAAATTGCATTACCAATAACAGATAGTTCGTTGTTAATTTTTTCTATTTCATTCAAATCATGCTCTTCTTGAATTAGTTCAAAAAGGGCAAAAGCGTATCTTCCTGATATTCCTGATGTGTGATCTTGACTTGATTGACTCATGCGTAAAATTCCAATTACAATAAGTTATTGATTTAAATAGATATTATTATTTAAGAACTCCCAGGCAATTTTAAAAAAAATCCTATGTTTCTCGTAACATAAGCGTACCTTGCATGCAATATCTGATGGGTGATTCTTTATAAAAAATTATAAGGATCTATATCAATTAAAAGTCTTATTGAATTCGGTTTTTTGATATCTGAAATCCAGTTTTCGATAAATTTTTGAATATTAATNGTTTTATCTGCCTTTACCAAAAATTTATANCGATACCTATTTCTAATTTTTGTAATTGGNGCTGGTGCTGGACCAAAGATTTTTATCCTTTTTGATCTAGGAGTTAATGATGCAAGATACTTATTAAACTTGATCAATCTATCTTCATCTGTATCAGAAATAGTAATATTAGCTAATCTTCCAAATGGAGGCAGATTTGATCTTTCCCTCATAGCTAATTCAGCCTCTGTAAATTCATCCCTATCATTCTTTATTAACGAATTTATTACAGGATGNTGAGGATAATAAGTTTGAATAAGTGCCTTGCCTTCTTTTTCATCTCTTCCTGATCTTCCTGATACTTGTTGCAAAAGTTGAAATGTATGTTCTGAAGCTCTCAAATCACTGCTAGCTAGACCAAGATCGGCATCAATAACGCCAACTAATGTTAGATTGGGNAAATGATATCCTTTAGAAATAATTTGGGTTCCAATAATCACATCTATATCGCCTTTGCTCAAGGATTCCATTGTTTTCAGGAAATTTTTAGAATTATCTGACGAAATAGAGCTGACAGATTTATTAGGAAAGGTTTTGATCGTTTCCTCTAATAATCTTTCTATACCTGGACCATATTGCAAAAACGAATTTTCTGAATTGCAGCTTTTACATTTATCTTTAAAGATTTCGGTATAGCCACATTGATGACAAAGTAATCTATTTTTTGCTTTATGATGTACTAAAAAAGAATCACATTTTGAACATCCAATTTTTTCACCACAACTTTTACAAATTGTTAGAGGTGCATAACCTCTTCTATTAAGAAACAAAAGGACTTGTTCACCTGCTTCAAGAGTTTCAAGTATTGATGACTTTAATGTTGGAGATATCCAAGAGTCTTTTTCCATTTTCTCTTTTCTCATATCAATAGCTTTAATATCAGGCATCCCAGCCTTACCAATTCTATTTGGTAAATTTAAGTGATGATATTTATTTTCTTTTGCNTTGAACAAAGTTTCTAATGAGGGAGTGGCCGACACAAGTATAACTGTTGAGTNTTCAAAAGACCCTCTAGCTATAGCCATATCTCTAGCATTATATATAATTTGGTCTTGTTGTTTGTAGGTGGTGTCATGTTCTTCATCAACAACTATTAAATTAAGACTTTTGAATGGAAGAAATAATGAAGATCTTGCTCCTACAATTATCTTAGCCTTTCCGCTATAGATGTCTTTCCATGCTTCTTTTTTTCTTGAAGATTTAGTTTCGGAGTGCCAAACATGNGGTTTAAATCCAAATCTTTTATGAATTCTATTAACCAATGAATCTACTAGAGAAATTTCAGGTAATAGAATTAATACTTGATTTCCCTTTTTTAAAACCTCATTAACTGCTTCAAAATAGATCTCCGTTTTACCTGAACCAGTAACTCCATCTACTAAGAAACGCTCAAATTTCTNCTTCTTTACGGAGTCAATAACCCTCTTAGCAACTTCTTCNTGAAGNTNTGTTAATTTAAGAGATGTTTCAGAGGGAAGNGCAAGATTATCACTTGAATTAGAAATACTGCTTTCTTCTATTAATTTATCTTGAGGAATAACTAATTTAAATAACTTGCTAATGGGTACTAAGTTATAATTATGAAAGAAATCTAAAAAAGAAATTAATNNTTTTTCAAGCTTAAACTCTTCATGTACCTTTGTTATTTTTTTTAATTTCTCAGATGGAATTTCTTCCAAACTATCATGCCAAACAATTCCTTTCATTTCTTTATTTCTGAAAGGCACAGAAACTAATGTCCCAAGCTCTAATGGATCTAAACTTAAATAATCATATGTGCTGTTAGTGTTAGCTGGAAGTAATACAGAGACTTTTTTCATTTCAATCATTAGCAATATCAGATTATATTGTATTAATAAAAGAATATGGAATTATATTTAGAGATTAACAGGATAACAAATGAAGTTTTTTATTGATAGTGCTGACATCGAAGCAATTGAGAAATTTACAAAATCAGGAATGGTTGACGGAGTTACAACTAATCCTTCTATTATTGCTAAATCAGGTAAGGATTTTAAAGATGTTATTAAGGAAATTTGTTCCATAACTCCAGGACCAGTAAGTGCTGAAGTAACAGCAACAAATGCTGAAGGTATGATTGAAGAAGGCCTGGTGCTCAGTAAAATTGCCAAAAATGTAGCTATTAAAGTTCCTTTAACATGGGCTGGTTTAGAAGCTTGTAAGACACTTTCAGATAAAGATATAATGATAAATGTTACATTGTGCTTTTCTGCAACACAAGCTTTACTGGCTGCAAAAGCTGGAGCAACATTCATATCGCCTTTTATTGGAAGACTAGATGATATCGGAGAAGATGGTATGGATCTCATTCGTGATATCAAAACCATTTATGATAATTATCCAAACCTNAAAACTGAAATACTTGCTGCATCTGTAAGAAATATTGANCATGTAAAAAAAGCNGCTATTTATGGTGCAGATATATCTACTCTGCCTCCACAAGTCGTTTCAGAATTAGCNATTCATCCTTTAACCGATAAAGGATTAAAAGCTTTTCTGGATGATTGGAAAAATAGTGGTCAAAAAATTCTCTGAAATGAAAAAAGAGGATGAAGAACTTTATTTTCCTAAAACATTAAATTGTTCATATGTAGATCAAGATTTAGAATTATTATCAAAAGATTATATTAAGAGCCTTATATTACAAAATAAAAGTCAACTAACGATTAATGAATATGGTCGAACGATTTCTCATTTTTTTAACTTTTGTCATATATATTTAGCAACCAACATATCATCAAAAGATCTTGAAGATTTCCAAGATATTGATTTTTTGGCCTACCAAAGCTTCTATCTAGGTAAATCAAAAACTTACGAAACATTAAAGGAAGAAATGATCAATAGCTATTATACCTTTGAAAATAAAAAACCTAATAATGTCTTAAGTGGTCATAAAGATTTCTTCTCAAATTCTGATAACCTCNATTTATTAAATNATATTGAAAAAAAATTCAGAGGTNACATTTTTTCTGGAAAAGAAATTTTNGATATATATGGAGACATNTCAAGNAAAATTGAAATCCTGTGTAAAAATGGATGCATCAAAAAATATAAAGAAAAAGAAAAAAGNAATAGAAGTCTTGCAAGGTGCCANTCAGTACTTAGGAATTATTTTAAATTTCTTTCAGAAAAAAATAATTGGAAAAATCATGCATTTAATAAAATATCAACNACTAAATATGACAAGAGGATATCAAATAAAACCTTTAAAGAAGAAGAATTAATTGATTTTTTAAAATTTATAGATCCAGATCAATCAAAAGGTAATAAAAATTGGNAAACATGGCAGCACAAAAGAGACCTAGCNATAATATANTTTATATATTCAACAGGTCTGAGAATTTCTGAAGTATTNCAATTTAAATTTTCTGATACACCATTTAATGATCAAATAAAAGTCATTGGGAAAGGCAAAAAAGAGCGTTATGTTCCAATTCTCCCAATTATAAAAGATAAAATATCCAAATATATCGAGGCTTTCCAATCGTCGACAAATATAGAAATCTCAAGCAATGACCCATTATTTTTGAAAATAAATTCCAAAAAAAAGTCTAGTTTAACAGCAAGAGATATTCAGCGAAGCATGAAAAAATTAATAGAAATTTATCCGGGTCAAATTCCATCAGANGCAACTCCACATTCTTTAAGACATAGTTTTGCATCACATTTACTTCAAAACGGAATAAATATTAGAAAGATACAAAAATTACTTGGACATGAATCTATTGATACAACACAAATCTACACTAACTTAGATGATGAATATCTTAAAAAAGAATATGATAAAATTCAAAAGTAAATTCATTACATATGTAATGCTCTGNCATCAACAGATAAAGCTGCTTCCTTTATAGCTTCTGAAAGTGTNGGATGAGCATGACAAATTCTAGCAAGATCCTCTGACGTAGCTTCAAATTCCATNGCTACTGCAGCTTCTCCTATCATATTNCCTGCTTGATCACCAATTATATGAACTCCTAATATTTGATCTGTATCAGTTGATGATAAAATTTTAACAAAACCGTCAGTNGTATTATTAACCTTTGCCCTTCCATTAGCCAGGAAAGGAAATTTTCCAACAGAATAATCAATTGATTTTTCTTTGAGCTGTTCCTCTGTCATTCCGACTGAGGCTACTTCTGGATTTGTATAAATGACACTTGGTATTATATCATAATTGACATGGCCTGGCTTACCAGCGATAAGCTCTGCTACAGCAATACCCTCTTCCTCAGCCTTATGAGCTAGCATTGGTCCTTCAACGACATCCCCTATTGCCCAAATTCCATCAATATTTGTTCTTAAATGAGAGTCAGTTTTTAAGAAACCAGCATCAGTTTTTTGAATATCTATTCCATCATTAAATAAATTTTCTAAATAAGGTTTTCTACCGGTAGAAATTAGAACATAATCGGCTTCGATAGTTTCTTCCTCATTACTTTCACGATTTTTCATCACGACAGAGGTATTTGAACCTTCTTCAGTAACAGATATTACTTGAGAATTTAATGAAAAATTTAATCCTTGTTTTGATAATATTTTTTGGAGAGCTGAAGAAACCTCGTTATCCATACCAGGTGTAATCCTATTTAAATATTCTATAACTGTAACTTCGGAACCTAACCTTGACCAAACTGAACCGAGCTCTAAACCTATATATCCACCTCCAACTACAACGAGCTTATTAGGCACTTCATTAAGTGAAAGTGCCTCAGTTGAAGATATAATTTTATCACCGCTAATTTCAACACCTGGTATTGAAGATGGAATTGAGCCAGTAGCAATAACAATATTTTTTGTTTCAATCTCCTTATTGCCTCCATCATTAAGTGTGATAGAAATCTTATTCGAATCAATAATTTTTGCTTCTCCATAAACCGCTTCAATCTTATTTTTTTTAAAAAGGAAATCTATTCCCTTAACATTACCTTGCACTCCTTCATCCTTATAAGACATCATTGATTCTAGATTCAAAGAGACATTGTCGGCTTCAATACCCATTGAAGAAAATTTACTCTTTTCAATAAATAACTCAGATGCATGTAACAATGCTTTCGATGGAATACAGCCCACATTCAGGCATGTTCCTCCATGACTACCTCTTTTATCAATACATATTACCCTTAAACCGAGTTGGGCAGCTCTTATAGCGCATACATAACCGCCAGGGCCTGATCCAATAACTGCAATATCATAATTATCTGTCATATTATTTTCCTAATACTTCTAATAAAGTTTTACCTAATCCTGCTGGTGATTCTGAAATTACAACTCCAGCTTCTTTAAGTGCATCAATTTTATCATTAGCCCCTCCTTTGCCGCCAGAAATTATAGCACCCGCATGACCCATTCTTCTGCCCGGAGGCGCAGTAAGACCGGCAATAAAACCAACAATTGGTTTCTTTATTTTTGAACTTATTAGAAACTCAGCAGCCTCTTCTTCAGCTGTACCACCTATTTCACCAATCATAATAATTGACTCTGTTTCATCATCTGAAAGGAATAGATCTAAACAATCAATAAAATTAGTTCCGTTTACAGGGTCTCCTCCTATACCTATACAAGTTGTTTGACCTAAACCACATGCAGTCGTTTGTCCAACTGCTTCATAAGTTAATGTGCCCGATCGCGAAACAATCCCAACTGAACCTTTTTGATGAATATGACCTGGCATAATACCAATCTTACATTGATCGGGGGTAATTATACCTGGACAATTAGGTCCAATAAGTCTCGATTTAGAACTGGATAATGCTTTCTTTACTTTAACCATATCAGAAACAGGAATGCCTTCAGTAATACAAACAATAAGATCAATTTCTGCATCAACAGCCTCAAGAATTGCTTCTCCGGCAAAAGGTGGTGGAACATATATGACTGATGCATTTGCTCCAGTTTCTGTAATTGCGTCTTTGACATTATCAAATACAGGTAAATCAAGGTGCAAAGTGCCTCCTGCCCCAGGCTTTACTCCTCCTACCATTTGAGTACCGTATTCTATAGCCTGCTGAGTATGAAAAGTTCCCTGAGAGCCGGTTATACCCTGGCAAATCACTTTGGTATTTTTATCTATTAAAACTGACATATTCTTTTCCTATATAGCTTCTGTTATTTTCTTTGCTGCATCATCAAGATCAGAGGCACTGATAATTGATAAATCAGACTCTTGAATAATCTTTTTACCGAGCTCAACATTTGTTCCCTCAAGTCTTACAACAAGTGGAACAGATATATTAACTTCATTTGCAGCACTTATAATCCCTTCGGCAACAACATCACATCTCATAATTCCACCAAAAATATTAACTAAAATTCCTTCAACGCTATCATCAGAAAGAATAATTTTAAATGCTTCTGTAACAAGGTCTTTGGTTGCAGCCCCTCCAACATCTAGAAAGTTTGCCGGTTCAGCTCCATAGAGTTTAATTATATCCATTGTTGCCATAGCTAAGCCTGCACCATTTACGAGACAACCAATATTTCCATCTAATTTTATGTAACTTAAGCCAAATTCTGATGCTTTTAATTCCGCTGCATCTTCCTCTGAAGGATCTAGTAAATCTTGATATTCAGGATGCCTAAATAAAGCATTAGAATCAAAATTAACCTTTGCATCTAAGCAAATTATATTATTTTCCTTTGTAATTACCAATGGGTTGATTTCAAGAAGGCTCATGTCTGTCTCAACAAAAGCTGAATACAAGTTCTTAAATAAACTTGAAGCTTGAGATTTTAAATCACCATCGAGATTTAAAGCTAAAGAAAGAGTATCGATGTCTTGAGGTGTAACACCATCCAAAGGATCAATAGAAACGGTAGTTATCTTCTCAGGTGTTTCTTCTGCAACCTCTTCTATGTTTACTCCACCTTCAGTAGAAACAATAAAACTTACTTGAGATGATTGCCTATCAACCAATAAAGATAAATAAATCTCGTCAACAATATTTGAGCCTTCTTCTATATAAACTCGCCTTACTTTTTTTCCTTCAGGTCCAGTTTGGTGAGTTACTAGTTGCATGCCCATAATTTGATCAACATAGTTTTCAACTTCTTCAATTGACTTGGCAATTTTAACTCCCCCACCTTTTCCACGACCACCTGCATGGATTTGAGCCTTTACCACCCAAACATTATCCGATACATTTTGTGCAGCTTCAACGATATTATCCTTAGATAAAAGAATTTCTCCTTTAGGCACAGGAACATTAAATTTTTTTAAAATTGCTTTCGCTTGATATTCATGAATATTCATCACACAACCTATTTATATTAAATTATTTTCTCGAAGATTTTTTTCTGCTGGCTAATCTCTTATCAATTTTTGTACATGCTCTCATTAAAGATCTAACAGACGCTATAGAATCTTTAAACATTTTGGTCTCTCGAGAATTAAGAGATATTTCCAATATTCTTTCTACTCCTTTAGCTCCAATAACTACAGGTACACCAACATACATATCCTTAATCTTATATTCACCAGATAAATGAGCCGCACAAGGGAGGACTCTTTTCTTATCTTTTAAATAAGAGTCTGCCATTTCTATAGCTGAGGCTGCAGGTGCATAAAAAGCTGAACCTGTTTTAAGCAAGCCAACTATTTCTGCTCCCCCATCTCTAGTTCTTTGGATAATATCATTTAATTTTTTCTGCGTTGTCCAGCCC
>PBXC01000040.1 GCA_002728335.1 Rhodobiaceae bacterium | reverse complement strand
GAAATAAGAGTTTATGGGGAAGTTGGTTTATTAAAACTGAAGAAAAAAATATTTTTCATGCTGGAGATACAGGTTATTCAGATGATTTCATTGAAATAAGAAATAGACTAGGTGCTGTCGATTTTGCGATGATCCCAATAGGTGCATATGATCCACAATGGTTTATGAGTTATTCACATGTTAATCCAGAGGAAGCCTTGAACATAGCTAAAGATCTCGATGCCAAGAAAAGCATTGGAATGCACTGGGGAACATTCATATTAACTGATGAACCAGTATTAGAACCAAGGGAAAGATTGAATAAAATTACCAATCAAACGAATATTAATTTCTACACTGTTACTCCTGGAAATATAATTGAAATGTATTAGTTAAAAATAATTCTTCTATTTTAAATTGAATAAATTATTAACTTATTCTTACCTTCTGCCTTCAATATAATCATTTAATACTTCATGATATCTTCTAACTCTTCTTTCTTGGTTAGTTAAAATTGCATCATCAAAACCTTTTGATTTAACACCCTTTTGTTGACCTATTGCCATACTGATATCTTGATCGGTAACATAACCCATAGAGCCTTCTGGATACACTACCCACTCATGCTCAGCAGGTCTTAATGGTCTTGGTCCAAGAGGTGTTTCTGTCATATTCTCACCAGCAGTATTTTCAGTGGTATCTGAACCCATAAAAGTCGCTGAAGCTGATAATTGCTCCATATCCGGAACAAGCCACCAATGTTCAAAAAGACACTTTTCTGGATCAGTTGGATGAGGTTGAGGTCTTTGAAACTGAATTCCATCTGGTGTCATCGTAATATCATAATTAGGAAAACAATTATAAAAATAATAATCCGTTAATTGTTCATCAGTTAAAAATTCATAATGCCAAAAACCCCTATCTTTGGCCAATTTCCTTTTTTGTTTTTGAATAGCTAATCTTGTTTCTTGAGCCTTACCTTTGAAATCTTCAGGATTTAAATCCCATGCCTCTAATGCGGCATCTAAAGGAAAATTAACTTCGTTTGGAGATTGATCTCCTAAAGCAGGTTTGTGACCAGGCATTAACATTCTATTATGCCCATTATCATACATATCAAACTGCGAAAATTTATAATCATTTTCAATATGAACAGAAAGCTCAGGGTGTAATGTTGGTAAATGATATGATTCATTAAAATTATCGTGAATTATTTTCCAATTACAATCAACTTCACAAGTAAGATTTAAAACTCTTATATATTTTTCAGGTTGATAAGGACTCATATGACTAATTAAAGGATTAAGAGCTTCTTCAAATTTCTGAGGGTTTTCAGCTAAAGTAATCCAAACAAAACCAAGCGCAACTTCGCAATGAATTTCTTTTAACTTAATTTTTCCACAAGGGTTGCCATCATCAAAATCCTCAGGGTCTTGTAAATTCCTTAAAATTCCTTCAGTATCGTACTCCCAACCGTGATAGGTACATTTGAAAGTGTCTAATGATCCGTTTTCAACATGAACAAGTATATTTCCTCTGTGAGGGCAAACATTATAAAAAGCTTTTATAGAGTTATCTTTTTGCCTAACCACTAAAACTTCCTCTAATCCAATTTTATAAACAAAAAAATCATCTGGTTCTGGAATCTCAGACGCAATACCTGCAATTTGCCAAACTTTAGTCCACATATGATCCCATTCTTTTTGCATAAACTCTTTTGAGTAATATCTTTCACCTGAAATTCTATCACCTCTTAACTTAGGATCAGGATGCTTATCTCTTGGTGTAGGTATAATTTTATTCATTATAATTATTCTCCATAAAGATTGCTAAATGATCTCTTAGAAAATTTCCATTCACCATTTTCTTTAATGCATTCATCATCATATTGACCACAAGGTCTTAATTCAGTCCCATCAGGTAAAACTGCTGTCTCAATTGTGTAGCTTCTCATAGAAGCCTTATCGCCATCAATTTCAATAAAGCCAGGCTGGGCGATCATATGTACAAATGGATATCCTTTCATGGCTTCGTTCCAGATATTAACAATTGTTTCTTTTCCTTCATTTTTGATATCTAAATGAGGAATTTCCCATATTGCATTTTCTGACCATGTGCTGCCCCAAATGCCCGAATCTCTCTGATTAACGCCGTCACAATATCGATCTAAAAGCTCTCTTATTGCTACTTTATCATCATTAATGCTCATAACTTCCCCCTAAAATTACAAAAAAAATTCCTTCAAAATTATAATAACTGAAAATATTTATATTTTAATTTTTTTTTGTTAATATAAATCCGAAATTAATCACTTTAGGGGATAATCATGAGTGAAGCAATTAAAGATAAAGATGGTGTAGCAAGAACTCCAGATACAAGTTACACAGAGTATTTAGAACAAGACTCCAAGAAAGTTCCAGATTTTATTATGGAAGAAAATTTTGAATTTCTTGGCTCAGAGGATATCGCAATGGATAGATATACCTCCGAAGAGTTCTTCCAAAAAGAAGCTGATTGTATGTGGACTAGAGTTTGGCAATTCGCTTGTCGAGTGGAAGATATTCCAGAAATAGGAGACAGTCTAGTTTATGATATTCTTGATTACTCTTTCTTAATAGTTAGAACTGATGAAAACACTATTAAAGGATACTATAATTCATGTCTTCATAGAGGTCGTAAATTAAAAACCGAACGTTCATTTAGTAAAGATCTTGAATGTCCTTTTCATGGATTTTGTTGGAACCTAGATGGAAGCTTAAAACATACCCCAGCTGAATGGGACTTTCCTCATGTTAAAGCAGAAGAATGGAACCTACCTGAAGTAAGAATAGAGCTATGGGAAGGTTTTGTTTTTATCAATATGGATGATAATGCTCAATCTCTTGAAGACTACTTAGCTCCCCTTCCTGAACATCATAAAAGATGGAATTTAGGAAATTGCAAAAAAGTCATTCATGTCTCGAAAGTAGTTCCTGGTAATTGGAAGACAGTACAAGAAGCATTTATGGAGTCATTCCATGCAACAAAAATTCATCCAGAAATTATGCCTTTTCAGGCTGATGAAAATGCAAGATATGACATATACGGTGATCATATGAATAGGAATATCTCCCTTGTAGGTAAACCTAGCCCGAATTGCCCAGAGGTAGATGAGCAAGAAATTTTGGATACCATATTTTATGGAACAGGTAGAGTATTTAACGAGGATAAAATTCTTGTTCCTGAAGGATCTGAAGCGAGAAAGGTTGCTGCTCAANCAATGAGAGATAGCTTTNATGAGGCAGATGGTCATGATTATTCAGATAAATCTGATGCAGAAATGCTAGATGCTATAGTTTATAATGTATTTCCTAACTTTTCNCCNTGGGGAGGATTTCCAAGAAATCTTATTTATCGATTCAGGCCAAATGGGACAAAAGTGGATTCTTGTATAATGGAAGCAATCTTTTTACAAAGAAATCATGCGGATCCTGAAAAACAAGAAAAATATGAACCAATTCCTATACATTATCTTAATGAAGATCAAAATTGGGATGATGCAGAAGAGCTAACTGGGATAGGTTTAATTTTTGATCAGGATATGTCAAATATACCTGAGGTCGAGGCTGGTATGAGAGCATCAAAGAAAAAAGCTCTGACTTATGCTAATTATCAAGAGGTACGACTGCGTCATTATCATAATACTATTGATAAATACATTGCGATGGGTCCTTTTAAACCTTAAGCTGTACTTCCTCCATCAACAGAATACACTGAACCTGTAACAAAAGAACTNTCATCACTTGCAAGAAAAAGCATTACTTTTGCTACATCTTCAGGCTTACCATATCTTCCAAGAGGTATATTGGATAGCATCAGATCCTTTGCTTGATGTGACTCTCCTGGCATCAATCCTTCTTCTAGGCTTCTCATCATTCTTGTTTCAACAGGTGATGGATTAACTGTATTTACTCTTATGTTNTGTTCGGCACATTCTTTTGCAGCAGATTTCATCAAACCAATCACAGCATGCTTACTAGTTGCATATGCACCTATTTGTGCTGCACCNGATAAACCTGCAATACTAGAGGTTATTATAAAGCTTCCCCCTCCTCTANCAGANAATACTGGAATAGATGCCTTTAAACCTAAGAAAGGTCCTTTTACATTNACAGCCATCACCTGATCAAACTTTTCTATATTATAGCTTTCTATACTTTCTACATCACCTTCAATACCAGCATTAGCAACAAAAATATCTAAACCNCCAAATTTTTCTTGAGCTATTTCTACTGCTTTTAAATTATCTTCAAAGGAAGTAACATCGCCTGCATAATAGCTCAGGTGATTTGATCCAATCTCTTGGCATAAATCTTTTAAANCACTTTCATTTAGATCAAATAATAATACATCAGAACCTTCATTCAAAAATTCTATTGCTGTTGCTTTTCCTATTCCNCCAGCTCCACCCGTAATTATTGCTACTTTATTATCTAATTTTTTCATAANTAAAAAATACTAAGAAGTGTCTTTAACTAAATCGTTCTGNGAAGGNAGTGATGAAAAATTATCTTTCTCTTCTCCAAAAATTTTTTCAGGNCTTACTGAATCCATTGTACCTTCNATATCATCAGGATCAGTATAAAAACCNAGCACATATCCACCTTTTGAATATCCTATGAGAGATCTTAATTCAGGTGAAAAATTCTTAGCAACCTCAGGTGGGTGCGATAAATACTGGTTTTCTTCTTGTCTTAACCAGTTCAANGCATAATGCATGAAAACTCCAGTCCTAATCTCATTATCTGTAGAATTTTTTCCACCCCCATGTAATACAGTTCCAGTATAAAGCAAAACTGATCCTTTAGACATTTCAGCATACGCTATCTCATTCTCATTTGGTGTTCTATCTTTTTCCCATTTATGTGAACCTGGGACTACTTGTGTCGCTCCGTTTTCTTTAGTGAAATCAGTTAAAGCCCATATTGTGCTAAAATGTGTTTCAATTTTTCTTGGAATANATCCACCCCAGATACCTCTATCTCTATGAAGTATTTGTTTAGTTTCTCCGGGACCAATGCTGACAGCAGANGTAAAATGAAGCTGATAACCATCTCCATAAGGCTCAAGAAAATTGCAAGCCAAATTATTTATAAGAGGATGAAGAGCTAAATTTTGACAGCCTAATGATCTAGCTAATAACCCACCTACTCTTTTAGTCTCAAAGCCAGTAAACTCAGTCTTTCCCTTAATGTAATTATTTAAGTAGGGATCTAACTCACCTTTAATTTTGTTTAACAAATCAGTATTTATAACATCATCTAGGATAACTGCTGCATCACGATCAATAACACTCAAAATATCTTCTTCAGCTGCATCTGCTTTTAAGTGTAATATCTCAGCCATATTTTAAATCCATCGCCTAACTTTTTTCATATATGCTTTATAATCCTCACCAAATATCTCAATCATGGCNCTTTCTTCNGGAATAATTTGAAAAAAAGTAATATATCCAACAAATAAAGGTAAAAACACCAAGCCAACAATTAATCCATTATAAATTGATAAACCTAATAAAAATAACAGCATNCCTAAATACATAGGGTTACGCGTGATCTTGAAAAAGCCATCAGTTACCAATTGAGATGCTTCTTCAGGCTTAATTGGGTTAACAGTAGTCTCCTTCTTTTTAAAGTTTCTAGCAGAAGAAAAGGTTATAAAAAAACCTAATAATACAAAAGATAATGAGATATATATTTTAAATGGCAGATCAACATGTGCAAAACTATCTGAAAAATAGAAAATCATAACAGCAAACAATATAGCAACTATTGGTGGAGGTATTTTTGTATTCAGAAACATTATTGCTGACGAATTCCTCTTGAAACTANTCTATGACGGTATATTTTCCANTCGCCATCAACTCTTTTCATATCTGTTTCATATGTTGCCCAAAGNGTTAGTATTTCACCCTCAGGATCTTTCAGATAATGCAAAGCTTGAACATCTGTTCTGCAGTGAGCATCATCACCATTAATTGAGGCAAGNTGAGGTCCAAGCATGTGCTGAGTGGGGCCATAATTTGAAAGAGCGCCCTTTACATATTCAACCCAATTATCTCTTCCGTTTATAGGTTCTTCTCCAAAATCTAAAATCTCAACNTCTTCGATAAAGCATGAAGCATAAAGATCAAAGTCTCGCTCATCAACGCCTGCNGCATATCTCAGCATAACATCTTGTAGTGCAATTCTATCTGCTACTTGGTCACTCATAATGTTTCCCCTCTCAAAAAGTATTTTATTTAAGCATAATTTTTGTCATAGTTTAAATATTAAGTGAGAATAATAAAGATTATGTCAGATATAAAACCTTTCAAAATTGATGTTTCTATTGATGATATAAATGATTTGAGAGCAAGAATTGAATCTACTCGTTGGCCAGAAAAAGAAACTGTAAACGATTGGAACCAAGGAACGCCTTTATCCTATATGAAAGAAATTGGCGATTATTGGATTAATGACTACAACTGGAAAGAAAGAGAAAAATTTTACAATTCTTTTGACCAATATATTACAACAATCGATGAACTCGATATTCATTTTATACATGTTAAAAGTGAAATTGAAGATGCGACACCACTAATTATGAGTCATGGATGGCCTGGTTCTATCGTTGAATTTCATAAAATAATTAGACCGCTTGTTGACCCCCTCAATCACGGGGGAAAGAGGGAAGATGCGTTCCATGTTGTTTGCCCTACTCTTCCAGGGTATGGATTCTCTGGTAAACCATCTAAGAGTGGGACAGGTGTCGAAAAAATTGCTGAAATTTGGGATGAGCTAATGAACAAAATTGGTTATAAAAATTACTTTGCTCAAGGGGGAGATTGGGGTTCAGCCATAACAATTGCTATCGGAAAACAAAATAAAGGTAATTGCCTAGGTTTACATGTTAATATGCCTTTTGCACCTCCAACAAAGGAGGCTCTAGAAAACCCAAGTGAAAGAGATAAAATTGCTTTTGAAGGCTTAAATTATTATCAAGAATGGGGTTCTGGTTATTCCAAACAACAAAGTACTAGACCGCAAACTCTAGGATATAGCCTTGTAGACTCCCCAATTGGTCAAGCTGCTTGGATAATAGAAAAATTCTATGAATGGACTGATTGTGATGGCCATCCAGAAAACATTCTTACAAAAGAAGAGTTAATCGATAATATTATGTTTTACTGGTTAACAAAAAGTGGAGCGTCCTCAGCACGTCTTTATTGGGAGAGCTTTGGATCATTTGGAGGAAATCCTAACGAAAAACTTACTCTACCAATTGGTTGTAGTATTTTTCCAAAAGAAATTTCTCGTACTCCAAAAGCCTGGGCTGAACAAGTCTACTCAAATATTGTTTATTGGAATGAATTAGAAAAAGGCGGTCATTTTGCAGCATTTGAACAACCTGAAATTTTTATAAATGAAATTAGAAATTGTTTCCGAACAATGCGCGACAATTTATCTTAATTTAAACATTGTAGTTTCTACAATAAGACTTATTTTCCTTACATTGCAGGGAGAATTCAATGGTTAGGTTATTACTTTTATTATCAATTCTATTATTTTCAATCAATATATCGGCAATGTCGACTGCTATTGGACATGGCCCAATAGGCTTAATGGCTGATCATTTCCATAAAAAAGGAGAATGGATGATATCTCTCAGGGTATCGAATATGGAAATGAAAAAAAATACTTTGGATGGCAAAAATATTTCAGATATTGANNTTTTAAATCAGCCTAATCCTTCTTTCAAAATGTCTTCTATGAACGACATGCCTATGATGGAAATGTCATCAATGAAAATGCCTAAAAATCTAAGTGTAATTCCAAGAAAAATGACTATGAGAATGATTATGCTTGGGGCGATGTATGCNCCATCTGACAAAATAACTCTAATGGGCATGGCAATGTTCAATGACAAGGAAATGGAATTGGATACATATAGAGGAATGATGAATAGAAACTATTTAGGATCTTTCGAAACCTCATCATCAGATTTATCAAAAATATCATTATCAGCATTATTTAATCTTCATGAAAATGAAAGCTCAAGATGGCATTTAATAGGTGGATTAGAGAAAAGTATTGGTGAAAATACAAAAAAAGGAATGGTTTTAACGCCAATGAACACAAATACCTCAATTACTTTGCCATACGGNATGCAACCAAGTGATAAAGCTTTAAGATTATTAACTGGANTTACAAATGTTACTAAAATAAATAACTTTGTTTTAGGTAACCAAGTTTTATTTAGAAAAAGTATTGAAGAAGAAAACTGGAATTTTGGCGATGAATTTGAATATAACCTTTGGTTTCAAGGTTCATTTAATGACAATATTTCATATTCATTAAGGTTAAATTATTTAGATATTGATACAATAGACGGTAAAGATAAAAATATAATGGCCCCTGTTCAAACAGCAAATCCAAGAAATTATGGNGGTGAAATCTTAAATATCGGAATAGGTTTTAATTTCATAACAAATTTTTTACCTGGGAAACACTCTGATAGGTTAGCAATCGAGTATATTATACCCATTGACCAAGATAAAAGTGGTTTACAAATGAAGAANGAAGCTAAATTTATAATAGGTTTTCAAAAATCGTTATAAAATTAAATTTTTATTAAAAAATTNAGAATTGTTACAGAAATCACTGTTACTAAAATACTTATTANAAAAGCTATATAAAAACCAAATTTTGAGATGACAAAAGGAAAAACTATAAACATTGGTATAGTTGGAACAATATAAAGTAATGTGTAAGACATATGTGATGAAATTTTTTCATCAGAATTTCCTTCATAATACATCCATAAAATAACAAGTAATGTCATTATAGGCATTGCTGCTATTAAGCCACCTAGCTTATCATTAACTTTGGCGATTTCACTAATAAGGACTATAAGACCGGCAGTCACTATTATTTTAATTAGTAAAAAAATCATGTTTAATTTATTTTTGTGATTTCAATCTTTTCAGAATTAGCTGGTAAAATTACCAATGTTCCATCATCAGATAATGTCCATTCCTTTCTTATATCATTCACACCTCTAACAAACATTCTCTCCATCAAGGCATTTCTTGGTGCAGGAGTAAGATGATAAAAAACCAAATGCTTCACATTTGCCTGATTTGCAATTTCAGCGGCCTCAATAGGCGTTGTATGATAAGTCACTATATCAGCCATAATTTTTGCAGCTAAATTATTGCCAACTTTTTTATTNTCATTTTCCAAAATTTTNACAATNTGGTTAGCTTGTGCCTCATGAAATAAAACATCAGCATTTATAGAATTCTTAATTGTATTTTCAGTAGATATTGTATCCCCACTTATTACAATAGACCTTCCTTTATAATCAAAGCGAAAACCTAAAGCTGGTTCAATNGGATCATGNATTACCTTAAAAGCAGTTACTTTCAAACCATTATCATCAATTATAATTGGATTTGATAAATCAATGGTAAAAATGTCGTATCCAGCCAAATTAATAGGAGCGACCTTATCACCGTGATGCTCATTTCTAAATTGATAATCTAATGTATATGCGTCTTCAAAACCATTAACAACATCTTCAACTCCCTCAGGTCCGTAGACTTTTAATTTTTCAGTTTTAGTAGGATTATTAACCCATGTGTTTAAGTGCAAATCAGCAAGATCAGATATATGATCAGAATGAAGATGCGTAAAAAGAACGGCCTTAACCGGACTTAGATCTACTCTCCAATTTCTCAAATTATTAATACTGCCATCACCAACATCAACTACATACAAGTTTTGACCTGCCTTAATGATAATACAAGTTTCAGCTCTTCCAGGTGAAGGTATGGGAGATCTGGTGCCACAAACTAAAGCACTAAGTCCATCATCTGGAAGAGAAACTGGATTTGAAAGGGCATTTTTTATAACATTTGTTACCACTCTATCCTGAATTGCAGGAACTCTAGATAAAATAAATAAACTAAATAGAAATATTGCTAATATAAGAATTATATACTTAATTATTTTCAATTTGCTCTCCTTAAAGATAAAACAAAAAATATTATTAATAAGATCAGAATGTATGGAGCCATATAAAAACCAGGCGTACCTGCTGTATTATAATCATTAATCACATCACCACCTCTTCCAAAAAATGGGTAATAAATGACTCTTACCCCCCACTCAAAAATCCAAAATAAATACATTAATGGTATAAATGAACGATATTTAATAATTGCTATCCAGCATGCAAAACAGAAAATCAATTGGGCAAAT
>PBXC01000001.1 GCA_002728335.1 Rhodobiaceae bacterium | reverse complement strand
CATATTGCTTTCTATTTGTTTCAATCTGGTTAGCATGCCTGTATTGATCAGGTCCAAAAAATACTGTTCCTCCTGAGGCTACTCTTATGCCAACTTCACCAATTGTTGTTGCTCCTACAGGGGTATTAGGATTACTGACATCTGTATCTGAAATTAAAATTTTAGTAGAAAAATTATCTGTCCAATTGGAGTTTAACTCCAACTTCATTGACTCATATTCTTTGTTAATTCTATACCAATTACTTGATAGTGGTAGGCCCCAAGTTCTATTAAAGTATGCAGACTCAGTAAAACCTTCAGTAAGATTATAGGAAAATGTAAGATTATGATTTTCGGATAAATTAGCATCTAGTCTTAAAAATGTTTTCTCATCTTCTTCTTCACGAGCTTTATTATATGTGCCTGCATCATAACCAATTACATCCGTAGCAGCTTTAATAACCGCATCAGCTTCAGCTTTAGTTACTGAACCGGATTGAAATCCAAGCAAAGATATTGGATCTGAGGCTTCATATTTTTCATATCCTAATGAAAAGAATAATTTATCTTTAATAATGGGCCCATTAAATGTGAAAGAAAATAATTCAGTATCAGGGTCAGGTTGATCAGTTTTTTCACCAAATGGTTCATCACCACTTTTTTGTGATGATTCAACAGTAAAAGACCCATGAAAATCATTGGTTCCAGCTTTAGTAGTTAAAACAATATTTCCACTTAATGCCTCACCAAGCTCTGCATCGTAATTTGCTACTTTCACTGACACTTGCTCAACAAGATCAATTGAAATAGGCATTCTATTTGTTGGGTATGCATTACTACTTAGACCATAAGAGTCATTAGCGCTTACACCATCAATAATGAAACCTATTAATCTTGGCATACCACCTGCGAAAGATAATCTTCCTTCATTATCAACAGTTACAAAAGGATCTAATCTTGCAATATCTTTAATATCTCTGTCAATCGAGGGAAGGGTTGCTAAATCTTCTGATGTGAAAGTTGATCCAGGTCCTACTCCAAGGGTATCAAAATTTACTGCCTGACCAGTTACAATAATTTCTTCAATATCNGTTCCGCCAAGCTGTATATTTAAATTATATTCACCNCCNAGACTTGTNTATACACCTGAACGTAAAGATGATTGTCCATCTTTTGTANCNCTAACATCAAAAGGACCACCTAATCGNAAACCCCTTGANTAGAACGAACCAGTATTATTAGTGCTTGTTGANGCTTTTGTTCCTGAGGGCACATGNGTGATTTGAATAGATGCNCCTGAAACAGGGTTTCCAGAGCTGTCAAANACTGAACCTCTAATAGCGCCAGTGGTTTGTTCAGCACTAATAGCNAGAGGTANAATAATTGAGATTGAAAATAAAAAGAAAGAATAGAAAGTTATTTTTTTGGATAACTTTAGAATGTTTTTAAGAAACATATTTTTGACCCTTTAAATAAATATTATAATGATGAAATTTTCAAAAATTTCATATGTAATCTAACTATCGAGTCTTATCATAAAATAGGGATTCTTCGCATAGTTTTTTATGAAGTTTTTAATAAATTTTTTTTAAGATGTGTAAGTTAAGTAATTTATAAAAAATTATGGATCAAAAAAAATGGCCCGAAATAATTTCGAGCCATTTAATTTATTATATTTGTTTAATTAATAAGAAACATTAAATGTCACACCTATAGTTGATGGCTCATTCCACCAGCCTCTAGATGTTAGTCCACCAATTGTAGACCATCTTTGCTCTCTCTCATCAGTAAGATTTCTTCCCCAAACAGTAATACTGTAGTTATCTAAAGAATAACTGATAGTAGCATTTACATTTTCAATACTATCAAGAGATCCTAATGGATTATTAGAAGATTCAGTCTCCATTTCATCTCTGAAACGATATGAAACTCTACCTTTAAGTTCACCATTACCAATTTGAGTAGTGTACGAAGTTGTAATACCAAATGTGTTTTCAGGAATATTTCTTGGAACCAAACCAGAGTTATCAGTAATTACTCTATCACCATTAAGGTCAGCCATATAATCTTTATATTCCGCTTTAATATAACCATAAGTAACCATTAGATCCCAAGCTTCAGTAACTTGATACATCAATTCAAGTTCGACACCATCCATTTCCATTGATGAAGCGTTACGAACAACTGTGGCAACATTAGCTAAGTTAACAGGTATTAGAATAGATTCTTGTTTATCATCATACTCTGATCTGAAGATAGCTCCATTGAAAATTGCTCTTCCATCAAGAAGGGTAGATTTCCATCCAAATTCATAGTTTTTTACATATTCTGGTTCATATGAAGGATCAATTTCATAGTTTGCTTGACGAGCAAAAAATCCACCACTTTTAAAGCCTTCACTATAGGTACCATAGTACATTACATCATCATTTGGTTGATATCTGACTCCAAGTTTCGGAGTTGTTTCATCCCATTTAGCTTTTGCTGCGTAAGGATTATAAATACCAGGCCACGGCTCTCCTCTAAGAGGATAATAACCAGGTGCAGATGCCCCGCCAACAAAATCTTTTTCTTCTTCTGTCCAACGGAAACCAGCTGTTAATGTCCACTGATCTGTTAAATACCAGTCAACAGAAGCAAAGACAGCAATAGATTCAGTTACTTGTGTTTGTCCATTATTTCCTGCAACATCAGCTTCCCATTTGTCTACATCGGAATAACCTTCTACCCCCTGTCTACCAAATGGCCAAGGTGGTACACCTAAGCGTGATAGTTGATAAAATAAGTCATAGACATTCCATCTTTGAAGAAAATCAACTTCCCAATCATAAATTCCAGCAATGAATTGGAATTTATCAGAGAATTGTGATGTAACTCTGAATTCATGACTTGTTTGTTCCCAATCATTGAAGAAATTCATTCTTAATAAACGAGCAGGTGCGCCATCAAAATCTTGCATATTTTGCTCATCCATATCTCTGTTTGAATAAATGTAAGTATAAAGGAAATTTTCAGTATCATAATTTGCTGTAACAATAATAGACTCATATTCATTATCACTAAAATTAGAACCATCTGATTCAGTGATATTTGGACCATCATTCGCATCTTTCTCACAACCATTAAATGGATCAAATCCAATTTGAGTAATCGTACACGCTAACTCACCTACACGGTTTCTGTTAACATAAGCACCTTGCTCACTTGTATCTTCCATTACTTCATAATGAAGTTTTAGACTGAATTGATCATTTGGCTCCCAAAGAGTAGTAAGGCCATAATTTAGTTTGTCGTCACCACCTACATCTCTTTTAAGATTCGTATTGTAAACATGGCCATCATGCTCAATACTTGCTGCAAATATTTTTACACCAAATTTATCTTCTATAATTGGAACTTGAATAACTGTCTTAAGGTCTTGTCTTCCAAACTCACCAACTGTTAAGCTAGCATCAACTCCAAGCTCAGTTAAAGAAACAGGAGTTCTAATAACATTAAGAATACCACCAGTAGTATTTTTACCGAATAATGTTCCTTGTGGACCACGAAGAACCTCAATTCTTTCGATATCGAAATTATCTAAAAGCACACCACTTGAAGTTCCTAGGAACATACCGTCCATTACAACACCTATGGATGGTTCATAACTTTTATCGCTTTCAAGAG
Organism: Rhodobiaceae bacterium; assembly: GCA_002728335.1. Classification (GTDB taxonomy): domain Bacteria; phylum Pseudomonadota; class Alphaproteobacteria; order MED-G09; family MED-G09; genus AG-430-B22. The sequence continues at coordinate 35,418 of PBXC01000001.1, read as the reverse complement.
ATGCAACACCTCTAATAGTAATAGCAGCACCACTTGCTATACCAGGTGTTCTATTGATGAAAAGGTTAGGAGCAAAAGCTTGAATATCCTCTAGCCTTCTTACACTGCTTTCACCTAGTTGATCAGTAATAGCTGTAACTGCCATAGGAACATCTTGAATAGACTCCTCTTTCTTTCTGGCTGTAACAATTATTTCTTCAATTGCTAATGTTGGAGCACTTTCTTGAGCTTGAATATTTAAATTCACTGTCAATATTAGAGCGAACATTAACAAAGATTTTGTTAAAAATTTCATTATTTATCTCCCCAAAATTTTTATTCTTTTCAACAATTTTTCATATATTTATAATAAAATCGCCGATTTATTGGCAATTTAACCATTAAAGTGGTAATCGCAAGCTAAAATAAGAAAAATATGTTATCTAATAACTTTCAAAGAGAGATCGCAATGTTATCACATAGGTTTTGCATAGCACCAATGATTGACTATACCGATAGGCATTGTCGTTATTTTTTCCGAAAACTTACCAGAAATGCTTTCTTGTACAGTGAAATGGTAGTTTCTGACGCTATTGTATATGGCGATAAGGACTTTTTTTTAAAGTTTGACGAATCTCAACACCCCGTTGCGCTTCAAATAGCCGGAAGTAACCCGAAAAATCTTTCTTATGCCTCTCGATGTGGTGAAGATTATGGATATGATGAAATTAATTTCAATCTTGGATGTCCTTCAAGAAGAGTTCAGGAAGGAAATTTTGGCGCTTGTTTAATGAAAGACCTGGATTTAGTAGAGAAATGTTTAATTGAAATGATTAAGTCAGTTAATATCCCTGTAACAGTAAAGTGTAGAATTGGGCTTGATGAAGATGATCCTTATGAGATTTTGCCTTTAATGATTGAAAGATTAGAAAAAATAGGAATTGAAACAATTATTATACATGCGAGAAAAGCAATCCTTAATGGGCTTGATCCAAAGAAAAACAGAGAAATACCTCCGTTAGATTATGGGATAGTTAGACTGATTAAAAGAAAGTGGCCAAATTTAAATCTAATTCTTAATGGAGGAATTAATTCTGTAGACCATGCTAGAAAGGAATTAAACTCTAATCAATTTGATCCCGATGGTATTATGATGGGAAGAGCTGCATATACGGATCCTTATATGCTCACAAATGTCGATCATGTTTTTTATAAAAAAGAAAAAAATGAAATGTCTCGATTTGATATAGTTAGAGAAATGATTCCTTATATCGAAAATGAAATAAAGAAAGGAACATATTTAAATCATATAACAAGACATATGCTCGGTTTATTCCATGGGGTCAAAGGAGCAAAACTTTGGAGAAGTCATTTATCTGAAAATGCTCCAAAAAGNAAAAATGATATAAATGTTTTAAAGGAAGCCTTAATTAAAATTGAAGAAATTCAAAAAGAGGTAGCATGATGTATTATAATGGTATTGGTCTTTTACCTTTTCTTTTTGCTTTAATTTTTTCAGGTTTATTATCTGGTTTTATAGCAGGTCTTTTGGGGGTAGGTGGTGGTATAATCATTGTTCCTGTTCTTTATCATGTTTTATCATCTCTTGGTTTTTCCTCCGAAATTATTATGCATGTCTCAGTGGCTACATCTCTTGCTATAATTATACCAACAGGTTGGCGTTCTTATGTTACACACAAGAGAAACAATGCGGTCGATTTTACTATTTTAAAAAAATGGTTAGTACCAACTTTAATAGGGTCAACAATAGGAGCTATTATTGCAGGATTAATCTCAGGTTTTTATTTAACTTTATTTTTTGCAACTATAGCTCTTATAGTTTGTATAAATTTATTATTGCAAAGTGATAATTTAAGACTAGGCGATCAATTACCCTCGGGTATTTTTAGCTTTAATATTCCTTTAATAGTTGGATCTTTTTCATCAATGCTCGGTATTGGCGGAGGGACATTTAATGTAACAATAATGTCTTTATATGGAGTTTCTATTCATAAAGCAGTAGGAACTTCAGCGGGTTTAGGTTTTTTTCTTTCCATTCCAGGTACCTTGTTTTTTGTGCTTACAGGTATGTTTGTAGCTAATCTGCCTCCAGGTTCATTTGGCTATGTTAATCTTTTTGGTTTATTGTTGATTGCGCCTCTGGCTGCTCTATCTGCTCCTATTGGTGCAAAATATGCTCACTCACTCCCAAAAAAAACATTAACTAGATTATTTGCTGTTTTTTTACTTTTAACTTCAATAAGAATGTACTTAGAACTTTTTTAAATTTTCTGATCATATTCACCTATCTCATTGAACTTCATCAATTCATTATTAAGATCATTGAAAATTTCTTTCATCCTTTCTTCAGAAATGGTGCTTTCACAAACAACAACAAGATTAGGGGAATTTGAAGATGCTCTNANNAGNCCCCATGAACCATCTTCAAGNTGTATTCNTACTCCATTTACAGTTAAAATAGATANTATTTTTTGACCAGCTACAGTTTCATTNTTTTNCTTTTTGTGTTGNAAAATTTCTTCTATTTTTTCAACAANCTTGTATTTACTNTCTTCNGGGCACTTNGGTGACATTGTNGGTGAAGAAAAAGTAATTGTAAGTTCATTATATAAATCAGAAATTGTTTGATTTTCATTTTTATCTAAAATTTTTAGAATTTCTAGAGCCGATAAAATACCATCATCATATCCACGACCAATAGGGTTATTAAAAAAGAAGTGTCCTGATCTTTCAAATCCAGCAGTAGCATTTATATCAGATGTTTTTCTTTTGATATAGCTATGGCCAGTNTTCCAAAATATTATTTCAGAATTATTCTTTTTAAGAATTTCATCTGTTGAAAAAAGAGATGTTGATTTGACATCAATAACAAATTTTGAATTTGAAACTTCTGTTGCTAAATTTCTAGCTATCAACAACCCTATTTTATCTGCAAATATTTCATGCCCATTATTGTCGACTACACCAACACGATCTCCATCTCCATCAAAAGCAAAACCTATATCTGCTTTATGAGCTAAAACATGCTTTCCGAGATCTTTGAGCATTTTTAAATCTTCAGGATTAGGATTATAATTTGGAAATGATACATCTAAATCGCAATGCAACGGAATTACTTCAATGCCTAATAAATTAAAAACCTCAGGTGCAAAAATTCCAGCAGTTCCATTCCCACAAGCCACTACAGCTTTAATTTTTCTCTTAAATTGATAACCAGATATAAGATCAGATATATACTCCTGATTAATGTTATTAAAAGTGTAAGAACCGGGTTTATCGGAAATTTCATCTTTTTCCTCAATTATTTTTTTTAATTGATTTATAAGTTTTGGGCCAAAGGTTAAGGTTTTTTCATTCCCCATTTTTATCCCAGTCCAGCCATTTGGATTGTGGCTAGCTGTTACCATTGCTACATTGTCACAATTAAGAAAATATTGAGAAAAATAAGCACTAGGAGAAATTGTTAGCCCAATATCATAAACATCAATACCTGCAGCGATTAAACCACCAATAAGGGCTTCTTTGATTTCTTCTGAATATGAACGAAAATCATGTCCGACTGATATTTTATTATTGTTTCCAGATTTTTTAATTAGCTTACCTAANCCAAGCCCAACNTTNTGTACNCCAGCTAAGTTTATTTGTTCTGGATATANCCAGCGAGCATCATANTCTCTAAAACCTAAATTATAAATNTTAGCNTTTTCATCATAATTTTTGATTTNAAAATTTACTGGTTTTGAATAGTTGATGTCCAACTANANTCCTTTCATAGCTTTTTCTAAAACTTTACCAGTTTGCTCTCCNCCNTTTAAGAATGGTTTTGCTTCTGAGAAGTCTGATATTTTATTCCAATTTTTTTCNAAATCTTCGGCTGTGGCCTCNAAACCAAGGTTTTCNCCATCACTTTCCATTATCTTAGCTACAGAATATACACCTGCTCCCGCACATAATATAGTTCCTGTTGGACCGTTTTCACTTGATAAATAAATTACAGCTGGTGTCACACTTGTAGGAGTTAAAAGTGCCTCAGCTTCAGGGGGCATTAAATTTTCAGTCATTCTTGTATAGGCTACAGGGCATAGAACATTACAATTTATATTATATTTCTGACCCTCAAGTTTTAATGTATTAACAAAACCTACAACACCAAGTTTTGCTGCCCCATAATTCGATTGACCGAAATTACCATATAATCCTGTAGATGATGTTGTAACTAAAATTCTTCCGTAATTTTGCTCTTTCATTATTTCCCAAACCATCTTTGTTGGTTTTACTGATCCCATTAAATGGATATCTGTGACTAAGGTAAAATCTTCCATAGTCATTTTTGAAAAAGACTTGTCCCTTAATATTCCTGCATTGTTTATAAGGATATCAATTCGACCAAACTCATCCATTGTTTGATCAATCATATTTTTAACACCTGTATCATCAGTTACTGATGAACCATTAGGAATAGCTGTACCTCCAGCATCTGTTATTTCTTTTACAACATTATTTGCTGCTTCTGAGGAGCCTCCTGAACCATCAACTGAGCCCCCAAGATCATTCACAACTACTTTTGCTCCTCTTTTTGCAAACTCTAAAGCGTGGCTTCTTCCTAATCCACCTCCAGCTCCAGTTATAATCACTACTTTATCTTCGAAGCTAATTGTCATGTTGTCCTCCATAATGAATATATATACTCTTAATATTTTGAAAAACTTATGGTCAAGTTAAATTTTCTCAATAGAATGAATTAATTAGATTCAAAAAGAGAGAATGAGATGATTTTATACGACTTTGTTCCAGCACCAAATCCTAGAAGAGTAAGAATTTTCCTTCATGAAAAAGGTATAGAAGTACCTACCAAGCAAATAGATATTATGAAGGGAGAGCATAAGAAGAAGGAATATAAGAAAGCAAGTCCCTTATCTCAAGTACCAACTTTAGAGTTAGATGATGGAACATTCATAACAGAGTCAATTGCTATTTGTAGGTATTTTGAAGCACTGCACCCTGAACCAAGTTTGATGGGAGATAATGCAGAGGAAATTGCAATTATTGAAATGTGGCAAAGAAGATTTGAATTATTACTAATGATTGGAATTGCAAATACATATAGACACGGACATCCAGCCATGGCTGCTTTAGAAGATCAAATTAAAGAATGGTCGGAAGCAAGTCGTCCAAGAGTTATTAAGATGATGTATTGGTTTGATAAGCAAATAGAGGATAAGGAATTTATTTGCCTTAATAAATTTACTATTGCTGATATATCTGCGCTAGTTTGTTTTGATTTTGCTAAGTGGCCTAAAATTGAAATCCCATCAGATTGCATCAATCTTTTAAATTACTATGAGAGATTAAATTCCAGACCTAGCGCAAAAGCTTAAGATTATTTCTTGACCAAACTATTGTTTTTTAATAGAAAAAAAAAGTCAGATGGCTGGATGATCGCACTTTAATGTGAGGAAAGTCCGGGCTCCATGAGACACAGTGCCGGGTAACACCCGGCGAGGGNGACCTTAGGGAAAGTGCCACAGAAAATATACCGCCATTTTGGTAAGGGTGAAAAGGTGTGGTAAGAGCGCACCGCGGATATGGTAACATATTTGGCAAGGCAAACCCCACTGGGAGCAAGACCAAATAGGAATAACGTAATAAATGTCTCTTTTAATGTTATTCGGGTAGGTTGCTAGAGGTTTATGGCGACATAAGTCCAAGATGAATGATCATCACCACTATTAGTGGATACAGAACCCGGCTTATAAGCCATCTGACAAAACTCAGTTACTTTATTTAATATAAAAGTTATCCACATATAACCTAATTTTTACTAATTTTATCCATATTTTTCCATTGACTCCCATAAAATCCCATGATAACCCATAATATAACGCCATGCGTGTGTTTAAAAGGGATTAAATATGAATATTTTTTTATCAAATACGATAAATAAAATTGATGCTAAGGGAAGAGTATCTATTCCATCTCAATTTAGATCTGTTCTTGAGAACCAAGGATTTGCAGGTGTTTATTTATATCCATCATTTACTTCACAATCTATTGATGGCGGTGGAGAGTCATTAATAAATCAAATTGCACAAAGTATAGAAAAAATGCAACTTTTTGCAGAAGAAACTGATGCATTAGCAACTGCTCTTTTCTCAGAAACTTATCAACTTAATTATGATCAAGATGGAAGGGTGTCTTTGCCTGAAAGTTTAATGATGCATGCTGGATTAAAAGATAGGGTTACTTTTGCAGGTATTGGGCAAAAATTTCAAATGTGGGAACCATCTGCCTTCGAAAGCTTTAAAAATGACTCTAGAGTTAAGGCTTTACAAAATAGGGACCTTATAGGTCCTTCAGTTAATTTTTCAAAAAATAATAAGGTCGAAGAGTGATGTCAAAATTAGAACTTCATCATAAATCTGTAATGTGTGAAGAAGTTCTATCTATTCTCAATCCTACTGATGATTGTATTTATGTTGATGGAACATTAGGCGCAGGTGGGCATACAAGAAGAATTCTTGAGGAGGCTGATTGTAAAGTTATTGGAATTGATAAAGATCCTGTAGCAATAAGCTTATGCAATGATATTAAGGCAAATCATAAAAATAATTTTTTTACAGTAAATGGTAGTTTTAGTGATTTGACTGATCATATACTGACTCTTGGTTTTAAGAAAATTGATGGTATTTTATTAGACCTAGGAACATCCTCAATGCAATTAGATTCAGCTGAAAGAGGGTTTTCATTTCAATATGATGCTCCTTTAGATATGCGTATGAATCAGACAGGGCAAAGCGCATATGACATTGTCAATTCGTTAAGTGAGAATTCATTAGCTGATATTATTTATTATTATGGCGAAGAGAGAAGTTCAAGAAAAATTGCTAAAGCCATAGTCAATGAAAGAAAAATCAAAAAAATTAAAACTACATTTGAACTTAATAAAATTATTTTAAATGTAAAAAAAGCAAATAACAAAAAAATACATCCTTCAACGAAGACTTTTCAGGCTTTAAGAATACATATAAATAATGAACTTAAGGATTTATATAATGCATTAATTTCAGCTGAAAAAGTTCTTTCTGAGAAAGGCAAATTAATAGTTATTTCCTTTCATTCTCTTGAGGATCGAATTGTTAAAAATTTTATAAGAGAAAATTCTGTCTCATTAAAGAAATATAACTCAAGAGAAACTGAAAAAACTTTTGTCTATGAAAGCAGAAAAGTGCTTAAGCCTACTGAAGAAGAAATCAAAAAAAACCGTAGATCAAGATCAGCAAAACTTAGATGGGTTTTTAGGTCTTCTCTATCATTAAGCAAATTAAATTCATCACATAATTTTTCTAATTATGGAGGTGTAAAATGCTAAGGATAATTTCACTTTTAAGTCTATTTATATTCCTAGTAATAAATATCTATCATTACAATGTTAGTTATGAAGTAATAAAATTAGAGAAAAATAATTATATAATTGAAAATGAAATTTTAGATGAGAAACACCATCAAACTCAATTGAAAACAGAATGGGCCATAATAACTAGTCCTAAGAATCTTGAAAAGTTAGCAAGTAAATATTCAAAAAGTTTAAAACTAAAGCCGATTAGCGGAAATCAAATTTTAATTAATTCTAAGAATAGAGACGAGGTTAATTAAAATGACAGAATTTAAGCCGCAAAATAGAATTGTTGTTGGTGATGACATCCAGCACCTATTAATAAATAATTTGGAAAATAAAAAAACTGCTTATTTAAAAAATAATCCCATAACTATTGCACGAGAAAGATTAAAAATAGCACTTTACTTTTTTATCGTCTTCTTCGTTATCTTTTCTGTTAGAAATACTTTTATATCTGTTTTTCCAGGTGATGTAATTAGTGAGCCTCAACACTCACTAGCTTTATCAGTAAAAAAACCTTTACCTGATATTTATGATAGAACAGGAAAAAATCTTTTAGTAACTACATTTAAAACCACTAGAGCTGCTGTTGTTAAAAGATCTTCATTTAATGAGTTTGATATTCATAAAGCTGCAGATCAATTATCGCCATATCTTAATGAAGATCCTCAGGAATTATTAGAACGACTCTCAAGTGGAAAATATGTTGAAATTGCCAATGATATAAGTGAAAAGCAACAATATGATATACTCAATTCTGGAGTTGCTGAGGTTGAATTCCATAAAGTTTGGAGAAGGGTTTACCCGAGTAAGACTTTAGCTGCACATATTCTCGGTTACTCTAACCGTGATTTTGATCAGAAATCCTCCTCTGGATTTGAGAGATGGTTATATAAAAATCAAATTAAAAATGATCAAATAAATTTAACAATTAATCTAAATGCTCAGAATCATCTTGAAAATATTCTTGAAAGTGCAATCGAAGAGTATGATGCCGAAGCTAGTTTTGGGGTTATCCTTAATGCTAATAATGGTGAAATTATAGCCCTGGCATCTTTACCAAATTTTGACCCAAATACAGTAAATCAATATTCACAATCTAAAACTGCTAACCAAAGATTTAATAGGGCACTACAAGGTAGCTATGAGCTAGGATCAGTTATGAAGATATTTACATTAGCAATGGCACTAGAAGAAGAAAAAATAAATCTTTCAGATGAGTTTGATGTTTGGAAATGTATGAATAAAGGTAGAAAAAAATGTCTCTCTGACTATCGTAAGAGTAAAGTACAATTTTTGAATGCTGCTCAATGCCTTATTAATTCCTCTAATATCTGTATGGCTCAAATTTCTCATCTAGTGGGACTTGAAACACAAAAAAGATTTTTATCGGAAACAGGATTACTTGATGAACAATTTATTGAACTTTATGAAATGGGTAAGCCAAGTCTTCCAGAGAGATGGAATGAATTGACAATGGAACAAATATCTTTCGGTCAAGGATTAGGTGTTGTGCCTTTATCATTTGTATCAGCTGTCGCTGCCATTGTTAATGGAGGATATTTAATAGAGCCAACACTATATCTTAGAGATAAAAATTATAAAACAAATGCAAAATTGATTTCTTCTGAAGTTAGCAACAGCATGCGGTTTGTAATGCGAGAAGTTGTTAAGAATGGCTCAGGAAAGAAAGCTGATGTAGATGGTTATAATGTAATTGGCAAAACAGGAACTGCCGATAAACCTTGTCTTACAGGCGGATATTGTGGGCGAATGACAAGTTTTGTGGGTGCTTTTCCGGGTAATAATCCAGAATATATTATATTAGTAAGTCTAGATAATCCAAAGGGAGAGAAAGGTATAAGAGGCTCCTCCGCTTATTGGAATGCTGCACCAGTTGCTGGTGAAATTATAAAACTAGTTGCTCCTCAATTAAATATTCCAATTCAAAATAGTTTTAACGCATTTCAAGAGCATGTAAGAGCGGATATTCAATGATTTCTTTAAAAGATATTAAAGACGATTTTCCAGAGGATGTAACTATCAATGGAGTAACTTGTGACAGCAGAGAAGTTAAACCAGGTTATATTTTTGTAGCGATACAAGGAGAGAAGAATAGAGGAGAGGATTTTGTTTATGAGGCAATTAGTAATGGTGCAAGCGCAATTGTAACCTCAGAAAATTCTAAATTGATATTAGATATACCTCTTATTAAAGACAAAAACCCTAGAAGATATTTATCTCATATTTCATCTATTATATATAAAAATTCACCTGAAATAGTTTGTGCCATTACAGGTACGAATGGAAAAACATCAACTACAAATTTCTTACAGCAAATATGGAGTTTAATGGGTTTAAATTCATCTAGTATAGGAACTTTAGGAATTATAGGTAATGAAGAAATTCAAGACACAAACATAACCACACCCGATCCTGTTTTGCTACATCAAACTCTTGACAGATTATCTAGTGAGAATATTACACATCTTGCCTTGGAGGCATCAAGCCATGGCCTGTCCCAACATAGAATTGATAGCGTTAAAGTTAGAGCTGCGGGTTTCACGAACATTAGTCAAGACCATTTAGACTATCATAAGACTATGAAAGATTATTTTGATGCAAAGAAAAGACTCTTCACTGAAATACTTCCAAAAGATAGTTATTCCGTAATTTGTATAGATACCGACGAGGGAAGGGAGCTTTCATCCATTATTAAAAATAGTGGTAAAGGTGTCATAGAGGTTGGAGAATCAGCAAATGCGCTTAATCTAAGAAGAATTGCTACAACAGAGACTGGAATGGAAATGATTTTTCAGTATAGCGGAAGGCAATTTTCAATTCCCTTAAAGGTCGAGGGGTATTTTCAGGCTATGAATATTTTATGTGCATCAGGTTTAGCTATAGCATCTGGCTCTCCGTCAGAAAAAGTTTTTGAACATATTAAAGATCTTAGACCAATTCCAGGAAGACTAGAATTCTGCGGTTTAAACAAAAGAGAAGCGAAAATTTATGTTGATTATGCCCATACTCCAGATGCATTAACCGCAGTCTTATTTTCACTTAGAGAACTTACAGAAGGAAGATTAATAATNGTTTTTGGATGTGGGGGAGGGAGAGATAAATTTAAACGTCCTATAATGGGAGAAATAGCGGAAAATTTTGCAGATATCATAATTATTACTGATGATAATCCAAGAAATGAGGATCCAAAAGATATTAGAGAATCTATCTTAAAGTCTTGCCCTTCTGGAATAGAAATACCAGGACGTAAAGATGCAATTATAAAAGCTATAGATTTAGGTAAAAAGGGTGACTCAGTTTTAATTGCAGGTAAAGGCCATGAGAAATTTCAAATAATTGGAAGNAAAAAAACACCTTTTTCTGATCAAGAAACAATAAGAGAGGTAATAGGTAATTAAATGAGTGAAATTTTATGGGATGGTAAAGAAGTTATNGGTGTTATTGATGGTCACGGTAGCTATGATTGGACGGCAACTGGCGTTTCAATAGATACCAGAACTATAAATAAGGGCGACATTTTCTTTGCATTNCCTGGAATAAATAATGACGGAAATGAATTTATAGAAGATGCTTTGAATAAAGGNGCTTGNTCGGTAATATCTAATAGACCCTCTCTNATNAATTCTNAAAAAGTCGTATTTGTAAATGATGTTTACAAAGCTCTTAATAAGCTGGCTAAATATGCTCGTCAGCGAACTCAAGCTAAAATAATTGGTATCACAGGAAGTTCAGGTAAAACTACTCTAAAGGAAATGATTTCACACTGCTTNTCCGAATATGGAAAAATACATAAGTCAGAAAAATCCTTCAATAACCATATTGGNGTTCCATTATCTTTAGTAAGAATGCCAATAAATTCTGATTTTGCTGTATTTGAAATTGGAATGAACACAAAAGGAGAAATATTAAAGTTAGCAAATCTTGTTAAACCACATATTGCAATTGTAAATAATNTTGGCGAAGCTCACATAGGAAATTTCAATTCAAAAAAAGAGCTGATAAAAGAAAAACTATCCATCTTAAAAGCNCTAATTAATGGAGGNAATTTAATAATTAATGAGGATTTAAAAGCTGAAATAGATGTTAATGAAATTGAGAATAAAAATATCAATATTTCATCTTTTGGTTTTTCAAAAAATTCAGATATTACTCTAAAAGAAAACTTTCATATAGATTCTAAAAATTTTCTGAAGGCAAAATTCAAAAAAGAGGATGTTAATTATTCTTTGAAGGCTGTTGGAGAACATATGGCNTTAAATACTTTGCCCGCATTACTAACCTGCGATATTACAAANAATCCTATAGATAAATTTTTAATAAAATTATCAACATTTAAAAATATTGAAGGTAGAGGCAATAAATTTAAAATAAATTTTTTAGGTAAATCATTATCAGTTATTAACGAAAGTTATAATGCAAATCCAAATTCTATGGAAGCCGCTATANNATCGTTTGATCAACTAAAAAATAATCCTTCTTCAAGAAAAGTTTTGGTGATAGGCGATATGATGGAATTAGGAAAATTCTCCGAAAAATACCATAAGAAAATTGCAGATATTATCAATAATTCAAATATAGATGTTGTTTATGCAGTAGGAAATGAAATTAAATATTTNTGGGATGAAATTGCTTTCGAAAAGAAAGGTATTTTCTTTAATGATATTGATNAGATTATTTCNAATTTACAAAATATTTTTGAGAATAANGATAATATTATGTTTAAGGCATCATCAAAAATAAATTTANGNAGGATAATCGATGAGTTAAATATTNCAAAAACTATAAGAAAGATTGCTTAATGATTTTATTTTTGATTGAAAAAATAAGTTTTGATTTTCCGGGTATAAATTTATTCTCATATCTATCTTTTAGAGCTGGTTGTGCAATTCTTACATCATTAGTTATAGTTTTAATAATTGGTCCAAAATTTATAGAAACCATGAATAGCAAACAAGGCAAAGGTCAGCCAATAAGGGTAGATGGACCAAAAAGTCACTTATTCTTAAAAAAGGGAACACCCTCAATGGGGGGAATTTTGATACTTTCTAGTTTTTTTCTAAGTACATTATTNTGGGGAGATATTACCAATCATTTAATATGGATAGTTTTACTAGCAGGATTGCTATTTGGTTTAATTGGATATGTTGATGATAGGAAAAAAATTAAAGAACAAAAATCAGACGGTATTTCTTCAAAAAATAAGTTTTTATTTCAAGTTTTATCATCATTTGTTTTAATTTTTTTGATAACAGTGTTCTCTTCTTCAGAATTAATTTATAGCGTATCCATTCCATTTATTAATGGGGTCTTTTTTTTGGGTATAATTTTATATTATTGTTTCACTAGTTTTGTTATCGTTGGGACATCAAATGCAGTTAATTTAACAGATGGATTAGATGGATTAGCTATTGTTCCTGTNATGATTGCTATAGCAAGTTTTGGTATCATTACCTATCTTGCAGGTAATTTAGTTTTTTCAGAATATTTAGGCATAAATTTCATACCNTTTTCTGGAGAGTTAAGTATTTTATGTTGTGCNNTATTAGGAAGTTGTCTNGGTTTTCTNTGGTTTAACGCTCCTCCAGCAATGATTTTTATGGGCGATACTGGCTCTCTCTCNTTAGGCGCTATNTTAGCCTCTATAGCAGTTATTACAAAACATGAGTTAGTTCTTATAATAATTGGAGGAATTTTTGTTCTTGAGGCAATGTCTGTCATTATTCAAGTTTTCTCATATAAGGTTTTTGGNAAGAGAGTTTTCAGGATGGCGCCAATTCATCATCATTTTGAAAAAAAAGGTTGGTCTGAGTCAACTATCGTAATTAGATTTTGGATTATATCTTTTGTTTTAGCAATNATAGGTCTTGCAACATTAAAAATAAGGTAAGTAAATAATGTTAGAAAATTATGAAAATATTATTATTTATGGTTTAGGATTAAGTGGNTTGGAGGTATTAAATAAGCTTAAGAATAAAAAAAATATTTTTATATGGGATGATTCTGAAAAGAAAAGGAAAGAATTAGAAAAAAAAGGTTATCAGTTTTTAGACCCTAGAGATTGGCCTTGGGAAAATATTGATCTGTTAATTTCATCACCTGGAATACCTATAAATTTTGGAATGAATTCCTTTATTATNAAAGAATCTAAAAAAAATAATATTAAGATTATTGGGGATATTGAAGTTTTTTATCAAGAATTCCAAAATTTTAAAAATAAGAAAATTATTGCTGTAACTGGTACAAACGGAAAATCAACATTTGCCACTATTTTGTATGAAATTCTCTCAAAATCTGGATTAAAGGTATCTTTAGGGGGAAATATAGGTATACCAGCATTATCTTTGAATATTAATGAATGTGATATTATTATTTTTGAAATCTCATCTTTTCAATTAGAATTAATTGAGGATTTCAAAGCTGATATTTCAATATTGTTGAATATTACTGAGGATCANGCTGAAAGGTATGAGTCTTTTGAGGAATATCAAAAAACTAAAATAAAAATTTTCTTAAATCAAAAAGATGAAGACTATGCAATTTTAGANAATACTTATTTGTCCAAAAAAATATTGGATGAAATCAATCCTTTGCCAAGAAAAATTTACTTCAATGAATTAAAAACAAATGCACCTAATTTAAATCTGAATAAAAATAGAGTTTTAAAATATATTCTTCCAGCATTAATAAATGTTACAGATATATTAAGAATCAACCGAGATTTTGTTATCGATGAATTATCAAAATATAAAAATCTTAACCATAGAATTGATGAAATATGCTCTTTAAATGGTATAAATTTTGTTAACGACTCTAAAGCTACTAATCCAGCAGCAGCAAACTTTGCAATAAATCAGTTTAATGACATTTATTGGATACTTGGCGGATTATCTAAAGACAATGATCTTAATAAACTAGATCTTTCAAATCAGAATATTAAAAAAATTTTTTTAATTGGCTCATCATCTAAACAAATAAGTAAAATTATTCCTAAGAATATTAATTTTGAAGTTTCTTACAATTTGGAAAATGCAACAAGATCTGCATATGAGGAAGCGCTAAAAGATCAAAAAGGTTGTGTTCTATTATCGCCTGGATGTAGTTCACAAGATGAGTTTAATGATTATCAAGATAGAGGAAATATGTTCACAAAAATTGTGAATAATTTAGAGGTTAAATGTTAAGAATATCTAGAACTAACATGGGTCCTATTGGTGAATGGTGGTTCACTGTAGATAGATACATGCTTTTTGGTATCATTTTTCTTGGCCTAAGTGGTTTATTTTTTTCTTTAGCCGTAAGTCCTGTTGAAGCAGGTCATCTTAAAGCAAGTCAGTATTATTTTTTAATTAAACAATCAATCTTTCTATTCGTTTCAATTTTTTTAATGATAACAATTTCAATTTTACCAAAGGAACATACACGCAAAATATCTTTGATTTTATTTGTTTTGAGTCTATTTGGCGTCTTATTAACATTAATTATAGGTTTAACAAGTGGAGGAGCGTCAAGATGGATATCGATTTTTGGAATTATAACTGTTCAACCTTCTGAGTTTTTAAAACCTTGTTTAATTATTCTCTCTGCTTGGTTTTTTGCAAGATCAAAACAAGAAAACAATTCGAAGTATACCCTTATTCCAGGGTTGTTATTTATTGTAGTTGCCTCACTTCTTATGCTTCAACCAGACCTAGGACAAACTATATTATTATTTATAACAATTTCCTGTTTAGTTTTTATTCAAGGTTTTCCTTGGCTTATAATTGCACCTGCTGGTTTAATTTCTATGTTAACAATTATTTTCTTCTACTTTAATTTTCCTCACTTTGCATCAAGGCTTGATGCATGGATAGAGATTTGGTTTGGAGGCGGTTCTATTAATACGAAATTGACACAAACACAAGCTGCAATAGATGCAATCGAGAATGGTCAGATATTTGGAAAAGGTATTGGAGAAAGTTGGGTTAAATATCATCTTCCTGACGCTTATACGGACTTTGTATTTGCTGCAATTGCTGAAGAAAATGGTTTAATAATAACTATTTCTATAATGCTTTTGTATTTGATCCTTATAATGAGAGGATTAATAAGGTCGATGAATCAGAATAATTTTTTTAACCAACTTGCTTCCTCTGGATTAATTATTCTATTTGGACTTCAAGCCTTAATTCACATTGCTGTAAATCTTAGTTTAATTCCTGCTAAAGGAATGACTTTACCTTTTATTAGTTATGGAGGTTCTTCATTGCTAGCTATGGGAATTACTATGGGAATGTTTCTAGCGTTAACAAAAAAAACTAGTGAAAAAGTAGAATTTAATAAAATTTAAGAGTTAGTTATTTATGAAAGATAAGAAAAAAAATCCATATATTATGATTGCAGCAGGTGGATCAGGGGGGCATTTATTTTCTGCAGACTCAGTTTCTAGTGAATTAAGAAAGAGAGAATATCGAGTAATATTATTAACAGATAAAAGGGTAAAAAATCTTTTGAACAACTTTCCTGCTGATAAAATTATAATCATTCCTTCAGATACTTTTACAAATAAAGGAATTATTAAATGGCCATTATCAGCTGTTAAAATATTTATGGGGTTAGTTGTTTCTCTCTTTTGGGTTATTTGGTCCAGACCAAAGTTAGCTATTGGGTTTGGAGGATATCCAAGTTTGACTCCTCTTATTGCATCAAAATTATTGGGCAGTAAAATAATTATCCATGAACAGAATACAGTTTTTGGAAGAGCAAATAGTTTCTTATCTTATTTCGCGGATGGTATTTCGAATGGATTTAAACATACAAATGATAGATCTCAGAATTTACTCAATTACCAAAATTTTATAGGTAATCCGGTAAGAGAGGAAATACTTAAATTTAAAGATAAAAAAAAGATTTTTGATGAAGAAAATATAAATTTACTAATATTTGGTGGCAGTCAAGGAGCTGCTTTCTTTACTGAATTATCTTATAAAATATTTAATTATTTTCCTCAAAAAACATTAGAGAACTTTGTGGTAAATCAACAATGTAAAGATGAAGACATTAATTTTCTAAAAGATTTTTATTGTGAAAAAAATATAAGACATAATGTTAGTAGTTTTTTTTATGATTTGCCTGAGCTAATTCATAAATCAGATATTATTATTTCAAGAGCAGGAGCATCTACCTTAAGTGAGATAGCCATTATTGGGAAGCCTTGTATTTTTATACCATTACCAAATACACTTGATGGCGATCAGGAGAGTAATGCAAGAAATTTTGAGTTATCGAATGCTGCAATAGTTTATAATCAAAATAGCATTAACCCAAAAAAAATATCTAACAAAATATTAGAATTAATAAATGATAAAAATAAAAGAGAAGAGCTCTCAAAGAATATTAAATTATTTGGAAATCCCTCCGCTTCAGCAAAAATAGCAGATTTTGCAGAGAATATAATAGGTTAAAGATGGACCATCTGAACAAAAAAATAAAAATTTTTTTAGTAGGAATAGGCGGTATAGGAATGAGTGGTATTGCTGAAATACTATATAATTTAGGATATGAGGTTTCAGGATCTGATAAAAAAGAGGGTTCAAATGTTAGTAGATTAAAAAAACTAGGTATAAAAATCAAAATTGGCCATAGATCAAGTAACATCAAAGACTCATCTTTAGTTGTTTATTCTTCAGCAATTAAAAATGAAAACCCTGAAATCAAAAAGGCAATTAAGGAAAAAATTCCTGTAATAGGTAGAGCAGAAATGCTTGCTGAATTGATGAGGATGAAAAAAACAATCACTGTCGCAGGAAGCCACGGTAAAACATCAACCATTTCTATTATTTCTGAGATCTTTGTAAAATCTCGATTAGATCCTACCGTTGTAAATGGTGGTATAATTAATTCTTTAGGCTCTAATACTAGACTTGGTTCAGGTGACTGGATGATAGTTGAGACAGATGAATCTGATGGAAGTTTTATAAACTTACCTTCTTTTTGTGGCTTGATAACATCTGTTGATGACGAACATCTTGATTACTATAAGAACATGAAAAATCTTGAACATGCATTTAAGAAGTATATTAAGAATATATCTGTTTTTGGATTTTCAGTGATTTGTTCTGATGACAAAAAAGCATATAAAATAGCTAAAAAACAAAAAAGATCTGATCATATTTTTTATGGAACTGACTCTAAGGCTCATTATAAAGCTATGAACTTAAGAAGAGATCATACTGGCCAGACTTTTGATATTGAAATCTCAAATAGAAATAAAAAAACAACAAAATATAAAAATATCCAATTTCCAATGCATGGGAGGCATAATCTTCTTAATGCTTTGGGCGCAATCACAATATCTCACAAAATAGGAATAAATTTTAAGTTTATTCGTAAGGCTTTGAAAGGTTTTAAAGGCGTTAAAAGAAGAATGACACTAATAAATGAAATAGCAGGGGTAAAATATTTTGATGATTATGCTCACCACCCGACGGAAATTACAGCTTCATTAAGAGCAATAAAAGAATTAACAAATAAAAGAGTAATAGCTGTTGTTCAACCGCATCGTTTTTCAAGAATTAATCAAACCTATAATAAATTTGTAAATAGTTTTAGAAATTCGGATATGGTGATAGTTCTTCCTGTTTACGCTGCTGGAGAAAAGGGAATAAAAAAAATTAACGCTAAATCCTTGGCCTTAGGTATTCAAAAAAACTCACGCACGAATACATATTCTTTTAATCATTTTAGAAAGGTTCAGGAGTTTTTAAATAAAGAAATAAAAGAAGGTGAAACAGTTGTATTTATGGGGGCAGGTAATATTTCTGAGTTAGCTTATAATTATGTAAACGAGTTGAGTAAAGCAAATGTCTGAATTTTATTACCTACAAAATAATGATGCATTGCAAGGTAAAATTTTCTTTGATAAATCGCTAGAAAATTTAACCTGGCTAAAAGTTGGCGGAAAAGCAAAATGCTTATACATACCAAAAAATAAAGAAGACTTAGCTTTATTTTTAAAGGATATTAATGCCGAAGTTCAAATTAATGTTTTCGGGAGATTGTCAAATGTTCTTATAAGAGATGGCGGTATTTCGGGAATTACAATTTTAATTCCACCAAGCTTTTCCAGGCTTGAAATTCATAATAATAAAATAATTTGCGGATCGGGAATGCTTGACAGAAATATATCCCAATTTGCATGCGATAATAATATCGGAGGCTTTGAGTTTTTGTCTGGTATTCCTGGTAATATTGGCGGAGCTATAGCTATGAATGCAGGATGTTATGGTGATGAAATAAAAGATATTTTAGAAGAAGTTATAATTTTAGAAAGAGATGGTACATGTAAAACATATAAGAACGATCAAATGGATTTTTCTTATAGAGGTTCATCTATAAATTTAGACCAAATTATTGTTGAGGCTAGTTTTCTGGGAATATCAAAAAACAGATCTGACATAAAAAAAAGAATTAATGAAATTATTAATACAAAAGAAAAATCGCAACCTTCAAATGTTGCCACCGGAGGAAGTGCTTTTAAGAATCCTAAAGATGCAAAAGCTTGGGAGCTCATTAATGCATCTGGCTTAAGTGGATATAGGATAGGTGGTGCTATGATTTCGCCAGAGCATAATAACTTTTTTATTAATACAGGAAGTGCTTCAGCAAAAGATTTTGAAAGATTAGGGGAGTTTGTAATTAATGAAGTAGAGAATAGTCACGGTATAAAGCTAGAATGGGAAATTAAACTGGTGGGAGAGAGTCTTGTCTCGATTTAGAGGAAAAATTGCAATACTGAAAGGTGGTTACTCGGATGAAAGAGAAATAAGCCTTAAAACTGGTGAAAATGTAGAAAAAGCACTTGAAGAGCTTGGCTTTAATTTTGTTTCAATTGATTGTAGAGATGACTTTATAACCCAACTAAGCAAATCTAATTTTGATTTATGTTTCAATGCCCTCCATGGTGAATTTGGAGAAGATGGCCAGATACAAGCACTTCTCGAAAAAATTGGTATAAGATATACACATTCAGGTGTTTCAGCTTCGATACTTGCAATGAATAAAGTGTTTTCAAAAGAAATTTTTTTAAAAAATAAAATACCCACTCCCGATTACAAAATAAAAGATACGAATAAAATAAATCCTTCTGACATACCTATACCATCGGTAGTTAAACCAATTAATAATGGTTCAAGTGTTGGAGTATACATAATTTTAAGTGAATCAGATAAAACTAATTTCTTAAATGAATTAAGCAACTGGCATTATGGTAAATATTTAATGATAGAAGAATATATTAAGGGAAGGGAATTAACATGTGGGATTATAAACAATAAACCAACAGAAATTATGGAAATTACTTCAAATAATATTTTTTATGACTATGAAACAAAATATACTGAAGGTATGTCGAAATATGAGATACCTAATAATCTTCCAAGTGAATTATATAAAAGAATTAAAGATTTTACTTTACATTGTCATAACCTACTTGGCTGTAAAGGAGTAACAAGAACAGACTTTCGATTAGAAAAAACTGAAGATAATATTTATAGGCCCTTTGTTTTAGAGATAAATACCAATCCTGGGCTTACTAAAACATCATTAATCCCAAAATTAGCANAAAAAGAGGGTATTTCTTATAANGAACTNATTAAGTTAATAATCCAGGATGCATTATGTCAAAATTAATGAGAAAAATTTCTTTACTGCTTGTTTTTATCGCAATTTTCATNTCTTTTTCAATATATTTGGTTGTTTATAAAAATAATCCAATTAATAATTATTTCAGTAATTTCACAGCNACTTTTTTTAAACTCGAAAAATTAAAGCTCGATGGTAGAGAAAGATCTAGTAAAGAAAGAATCTTATCTTCANTAGCTCTTGAGATAAATTCTCCAATTTTTAATATTAACCTAAGGGAATTAAAAAAAAATATTCTTACAGTTCCATGGGTTAAAAGCGCAAAAGTAAGCAGAAAGTTACCTAATGAAATTCATATACTTATTGAAGAATACGAGCCGGTAGCTATTTGGGAATTTAAAAATGAAATCTTAATCCTCGATAAAGATGGCTATCATATAGAAAAAATACAAAAAAAAGATATATATGATGATTTACTTTTTATTTATGGAAATGAAGCTGATATTAATCTTAACAGTTTTCTAAATGCGTTGGAGGATTATCCTTTATTAAGAAAAAGAATTGATTATGCAACTTTTATCGGGAAAAGAAGGTGGGACTTATTTTTTAAAGAAGGTGTTTTAATTAAACTACCTATGGGAGATGTAAGTGATGCATTGCTTGAGCTTGATCAACATTTAAAAGATTATAACTTAATAGAAAAAGGTCATAAAAAAATTGATTTAAGAGTGAAGGGTGAAATATCTACAGATAGAATTTTCAAAAACAATTAATGAAAAAGAACATTAATCAGATAGATTTATTTGCAGTAGAAAATAAATCAAATCAGTCAAAAAATATTTTGACAGCTATTGATATTGGATCAGATAAAATTGTTTGCTTTATAGCTAAAATCGATGAGGTAACAAGGGAAAAAAGAGCGTTAAGAGTTNTCGGCTCTGGTTATTGCCAATCAAAGGGCATAAGAAATGGAAGGGTTGTAGATCAAAAAGAAGCTGAAAAATCAATTCGATTAGCGATTGATAAAGCCGAACAAGACGCAAATATAGAAATCAATAGTGTATATGTTTGTATTTCAGGCGATTTCTTGAAAAGCCATGTNCTGAAAGGATCAATTAATGTTTCAGAAAGAACAATTAACCAAGAGCATGTTTCTGANGTAATTTCTTTAACTAATAAGAAATACATTCCAACAAACCAAAAAATAATTCATATTGTACCATCGAATTTTTTTGTAGACGGTACAAGAAATGTAACTGATCCTTCAGGTCTAATGGCGGATAAGCTTGGNGTAGANTTGAACTACATAACATCTGAGGTTAACCCATTAACCAATATAGAAAATATTATAAAAAAAATGCATTTAAATATCGAAGGTTTTGTTGCAAAGCCATATGCCTCAGGATTAGCTTGTTTACATGAGCATGAATTGGATTTTGGTTCGGTATGTATAGATATTGGTTGTGGCACAACATCTATATCAATATTTTTTGAAGGAACCATCGTGTATGCTAAGACTATAAATCTTGGAGGTTGGTATATAACTAATGATGTTGCTCTTGGCTTGCAGACATCTTTTGAGCATGCCGAAGGTATTAAAAATCTCTATGGAAATACAATTATGGGATCAAATGACTCTGAGAAATACTACGAAATACCTAACGATAAAGAAGATAATGTTAGGACTAAATTTAAACTTAGTAATCTGGTTTCAATTATCAAATATAGATACGAAGAAATACTTGAAAAAGTCGATGAAGTAATTGAAAAGTCAGGTTATTCCGATTATGCAAAAAGAAATATTATATTAACTGGTGGTACATCCGATTTACCCGGAAGTATTGAGATAGCTCAAAGATTATTTGAAACAAATATAAGGTTGGGAACACCAACTAAAATAGGCGGTTTATCTGAAGACATCGGAGGTCCTTCGTTTTCCTCATGTTCAGGAGTTTTGATACATTGCCTAAAAAAATCAAAGAAGAATCATGACTCAATAACTCAAAAAGGTACTGAAAAAATTGGGAATTTTTTAAAAAATCTTATGGGACAGGATTTTTAATTACTCCTAATTTCTTGTTAAAAATCTAGAATCAGTTGAATTATTGTCTAACTAGCTAAGGAGGTTGCTTTGTCAATTGAATTGTCTGCACCCGAAGTTGAAAAATTAAAACCACGCCTCGCACTTTTAGGAATTGGTGGAGGAGGAGGTAATGCCCTTAAAACTATGATTGATTGTGGNTTAAAAGGCGTTGATTTATATGCTGTTAATACTGATGCTCAAGCTTTGGAAGAGCATGACCAAACAACTAGAATTCAAATTGGAGCAAATATTACTAAAGGCTTAGGAGCGGGAGCTGATCCTAAAATTGGAAAAAAAGCAGCTCAAGAGTCGATCGAGGAATTAAAGAGTTATCTCAAGGGAATTAATATGCTGTTTATTACTGCCTGTATGGGAGGTGGTACAGGAACAGGAGCCGCACCTGTTATAGCGAAATTAGCAAAAGAAATGGGAATACTTACCGTTGGAGTTGTAACAACTCCATGGAAATATGATGGCACTAAAAGAATGAAGATGGCTAATCAAGGTATTGATGAACTATCAAAATGTCTTGATACATTGATAGTCGTACCTAATGAAAATGTATTTAGAGTTGCTAATATTGAAACTTCTTTTGATGAATGTAATGAAATTATTAATAGAACTTTATATGATGGTGTTTCTGCGATTAGTTCACTAATAACTAAACGAGGAAGGATAAATATTGATTTTGCAGATGTAAAAACAATTATGGCTTTCATTGGAAAAGCTATGTTTGGAGTTGGTCAGGCATCAGGCGATGATAGAGCTGTAATAGCAGCTAAAACTTCCATATCAAATCCAATGCTTGATGGGATTAACTTAAGAGATGCAAAAGGTTTATTAATTTCTATTACTGCAAATACTGAAATTACCCCAGTAGAAATTGATGCTGCTACAAATGTTATACAAAATGAAGTAAATAACCCTGATGAATGTGAAATTATAACTGGCGTGTTCATGGATGAAGAATTAGGTGATGAACTTATTGTTGCTACTGTTGCAACTGGAATGAATGATCAGGTTGAGGATAGAGTTGTTGAAATTGAAACTTCAACAAATAATGAGCCACAAGATTTTACCGAAGATGTTCAGCCTGTGGATCTTGAGGTGAGAAAAGTTAATCAAGATTATCCAGTAAATACCGAGGATTACCCAGATTTAATTGATGAAGATTCTGAGGATCAACAAAATGAAAATGAAGTGGCTGAAGAATCTGCGGAAACAAGAATTATTGAAGATTTACCTGAGCCAGAAGATTGGGAAAATGATGATGTTCCTTTATTCAAAAGTGACAGGTTAGATAATAATGAAGATGATAAGGATTTTGATTCACAAATGGAAATCCCCGCTTTTTTAAGAAAAAACAAACAATAGTAAGAATTAATGTGATTATTCAGTATTAATCCTCATCTATACCTATTTTCTAATTAAAGCGATAGGTATCCCTATTTTATTGCTATTTTTACTAGGAATTAAACAATATCATATAGAATATGAGATTTAATAACAGAACTTCAGCTTAAATAAATGGTTACAAACAGACACAAAGTTTGATTTGGATTCTTTTGTGCCGACTGTTAACTAGTATATTAACTATTAGTGGAAATTAAAATGTCTTGTAATTTTCAAACAGCATCCGGCTTTTATCCATGGCAAACGACAATTAAAAAAGCGATATCCACATCTGGAATTGGCCTTCATAAAGGTGATAAAATTGACATAACTCTAAAACCATCTGAAGCAAATTCAGGTGTAAGATTTATAAGAACAGATTTGGATGATGAATTAACCAAGAGAACTATCTTAGCAAGTTATAAAAATGTTTCTGACACTAATATGTGTACTACTATAAAAAATGAATATGATATTAAAATTTCAACTATAGAACATCTAATGGCTGCTTTATCGGGATCAGGGGTGGATAATGTTGATATTGAAATAAATGGTTCTGAAGTTCCAATTATGGATGGAAGTTCTGGTCAGTTTATTGATCTAATTGAGAATTCAGGAATAGAAGAATTACCTGAAAAGAGAAAGTTTCTTAAAATAAAGGACCATGTAGAAATTATAGATGGTGATAAAAAGTGNTCTCTTAGTCCTAGTAATGATATGAAATTTTTTGCATCGATCGACTTTTCTGACAAAGTTATTGGCAAACAAGAAGCATCAATAAGCCTCGAGAATTTTAATTTTAAGGATAATGTTTCCAAGGCAAGAACATTTGGCTTTATGCGCGATGTAGAAGCTCTAAGAATGTCTGGTCTAGGGCTNGGGGGTAGTTTAGATAATTGTATAATAATTGATAANAATGAAGTTATTAATTCTGAAGGCTTAAGATTTGAAAATGAGTTTGTTATTCACAAGCTACTCGATGCTGTTGGAGATATTTTTACTTCAGGGTATCGAATACAAGGTGAGTACAAAGGTNACTTATGTGGACATCATATGAATAANCTTCTTTTAAANGAGTTGTTTGATAATGAGGACTCTTTNGAGNTAATTGAANTCGATGATNNTGTTTATTCAGAAAATCAAAAAACTCTTTTAACTGCTTAATTTTTAAACCAACTGGTAGCTCTTTTACAAAATTAATAATATAATCATATTATGAAATTTTTATTTAATAAGAACAGAAATAATTTTGTAGTAATTGTATTAGTTTTTTTTCTATTTGCTTGCTCTAGTGATGGGGAAAGACCTGAATATCGTGAAAGAACATTAGCGGCAATATACAATAATGCTGTTTATCATCTTGAAAATGGAAGATATCAAGCTGCTGCATACGAATTTGACGAGGTTGAAAGACAACACCCATATTCTCCCTGGGCGAGACGCTCAATGCTAATGTCAGCTTATACTTATTATTTACAAAATAAATATGATGAGGCTATTTCTTCTGCGCAAAGGTTTATATCTCTTCACCCAGGCAATAGACACGCTGTCTATGCTTATTATCTTATTGGCCAATCATATTATGAAAGAATTTCTGATGTTGCTCGGGATCAAAAAATAACTGAATTAGCATTAAATTCTTTTACTGAAGTTACTAGGCGATATCCAGATTCTGATTATGCAAAAGANGCTCAATTGAAAATTGATTTAACACGCGATCATTTAGCGGGAAAAGAAATGTATATAGGAAGGTACTATTTGAAACAAAGTGCATTTCTTGCTGCCATAAATAGATTCAGATTTGTTGTTACTGAGTATCAGAACACAAGTCATACACCTGAAGCTCTTCACAGAATAGTTGAAGCATATATATCTCTTGGATTAATTAACGAAGCTCAAGCTACAGCAGCAGTATTAGGTTATAATTTTCCTGAAAGTGATTGGTATGAGAGCACATATGATTTAATAAATAATTTCTTACAGTAAGAAAAATGAAAAAATCTAATGCTTCGGAAAATGATAGTAAATCAAGATTAAACTTTCTTTATGAAGAGATAGTCAAGCATAATAAAAAATATCATCAGGAGAATAACCCTTCAATATCAGATGCTGAATATGATGATTTAGTCCGAGAAGCTCTCGAGATTGAGAAAAAATTTCCAAATTTAAAAAAAATAGATTCTCCAACGNATCTAGTNGGAGCTGAACCAGTAGAAGGTTTTAAAAAAATTAAACATCAAATCCCAATGCTCTCAATACAAAATGCNAAAAATATTAGTGATGTNAATAGTTGGATAGATGGNTTAAGGAATTTTTTACTTCTTAATNACGAAGAAGANATTGAATTTATAGCAGAACCAAAAATTGACGGTCTNTCTGCTACACTTTTGTATAAAAAGGGCGAATTAATTCTGGGAGCAACAAGGGGTGATGGAANCTTTGGGGAGGATGTTACAGANAACTTACGAACAATAATTGATATTCCNCAATATTTAGAGAAAAAGANAGCACCAGATATTCTTGAAGTTAGAGGTGAAGTATATATAACGCATGATGAATTTAACGAGCTTAATGATAAACAAAAACAATCTGGAAAAGATATATTTAAAAACCCTAGAAATGCTGCAGCTGGCTCATTAAAGCAATTAGATCCAAATGAAACAGCTAAAAGACCATTAAGATTTTTTGCATTTAGTTGGGGGCTTTTTCCTGAAAACAACTTTAACTACCATAGTGATATAATTAATTATTTCAATGATTTAGGATTAATAACTAATCCTGAATCAAGTAATCATAAATCATTAGAATCTTTAGAAAAATATTATAATAATCTTTTAGATAAACGAATGGATCTTGGTTATGATATTGACGGAATTGTTTACAAATTGAACAGAATAGATTGGAGAGATAGGTTACAATCTACCGGTCATCATCCTAGATGGGCAATTGCACATAAGTTCCCGGCAGAAAAAGCAATATCAGAAATTGTTGATGTTCAGATACAGGTTGGTAGAACAGGTGTTTTAACACCTGTGGCTCGATTAAAGCCGGTTAATATAGGTGGAGCACTTGTTTCTAATGCAAGTCTGCATAATTATGATGATATTCAAAAAAAAGATATTCGTATTGGGGATGCTGTATGGGTTCAAAGAGCTGGAGATGTAATTCCTCAGGTAATAGAAGCAATCACTTCAAAAAGAAAAAAAGAAAACAANAAAATTTCANTACCTACAAATTGTCCTATCTGTAAATCAAATGTTTATAGNGAAANTTTGGCTGAAAANAATGGAGTTAAAACCTTTGAAAAATACATTAGATGTACAGGAGGTTTTACATGNCCTTCACAAGCTAAGGAAAGACTNAAGCATTTTGTGTCTAAAGAAGGNTTCGATATTGATGGNCTTGGAGATAAACAAATTAACGATTATTTTGATATGGAGATTATTAGAGATCCAACAGATATTTTTTCTCTTGAGAAAAAATATAAAGAAAATCCCCCTAAAATATGGNTATATACTTCTGGCTCAAAATCCAAAATTAANACTATAAAAGATAGTGCNATAAAATTATTTAAAGCTATCGAAGATAAAAAAACNATAAACTTNGATCGNTTTATTTATTCANTAGGAATNAGNCACTTGGGTTCTTCAACAGCTTCATTATTNGCAAGNCACTGTATNTCTCTTAAAAAANTGATATCTATTTTTAGTTCAAAAAATTCAGAAGAAATTGATGAGATANGATCTCTTGATGGTATTGGNGACAAAGTNGTTAATGCNTTGATNGATTTTTTTCANAATAAAGAAACACGGAGCTTNGTAAATAATCTTTTAGAAGTGGGAGTTGAGGTTCAAGATTTTNAAAAGATTGAAACNGATAGCATGCTTTCAGAAAAAAGGATTGTTATTACTGGGACTTTAGAAAGNATGAGTAGAGCTGAAGCTAANGTAAGAATTGAGTCTTTAGGNGGAAAGGTTGTTTCNAGTATTTCAAAGAATACTAATTATCTTATAACTGGTGGAAAACCAACAAACTCTAAGATTGAGAANGCAAATTCCCTTGGAATTGAAATAATCAATGAGGANGCCATGTTTAAATTGCTTCAGTAGCCTCTTTTAACCATTTTTTTTCTTTTTTATTTAAATAAGATGATAGTTTTTTATAAACTTTTTTATGATAATTATTAATCCAATTGATTTCATTTTTATTCATTAATTCAATATTAATTAATGATTTTGATATTGGTGCCAAAGTAAGAGTTTCAAAACAATAATCCATATCATCTCTATCGCTTTTTATAACAGTAACAAGGTTTTCTATACGAATACCATAATGTCCTGGCTTATAATAACCAGGCTCGTTTGATATAATCATTCCCTCTAATAAAGGAACTGATGATTTCGGTGATATACTTTGAGGTCCCTCATGAACTCCTAAATAACTTCCAACACCGTGCCCAGTTCCGTGATCATAATTTAAACCGTTTTTTATTAAAAACTTTCTCGCTTTATTATCTAAATTTTTNCCAGTTTCACCTTTTTTAAAATGTGATGCNGCAACAGCAATNTGACCTTTTAGAACAAGCGTATAATTATTTGAAATTTCATTNAAGTCNTTTGGTTTTTTGTCTCGTTTNTTGAGAATTGTTCGTGTTACATCTGTNGTNCCAAATTTATATTGGCCNCCAGAATCAAGAAGATAAATATCATTATCAGATAAGTCTTTATCNGTTTCTTTCTCTGGTTGATAATGAATTACAGCTCCATTCGATCCCAAAGACGAAATTGTTCCAAAAGATANTCCTTTGAAATCTTTATTACGCTNTCTAAAGTTTAATANTTTTCTCGCNAANCTAATTTCTGTATAATTATTNTTAGTGCCATCNACCTCATTTTCAAGCCAGTGAATGAATTTTGTAAGAGCNATTCCGTCAANAAGATGNGCCTTTCTAGACCCATTNATNTCTNCATTATTCTTACATGATTTCATAAGAGTAATTGGATCACTTAAGCAGATAAATGAATTTGAATATTTAATTAAAGAGTTTGCTTGTGATTGAGTTGTATAATTAGGATCAAATTGTATTTTTTGATAATTCTGTCTTTTAATTACACTTTCAAATTCTTTTGTTTTGAATACTTCTATATTTTTACCAAGCCAAGATTTAATTTGTGAGTGGTTAGTTATATTGTCTGAAAATAGCATCAAATTTTTTGATTTGTCTATTAACAAAGAACTTCTTAGGATAGGGGTGTGTTCTAAGTCTTCACCTCTTATATTTAAGGTCCAGCATACATTTTCAGGTTGTGGTATAAATAATGCTTCAACTTTATTTCTTTTTATAATCTTTAAAATTTGATCAATTTTAGATTTTGATTTTACGCCAGCAAATTTAATTTCATGCTTTTTTGCTGAGGACTTAATATTTTTTCTTCTTTTCCATATTTGATCTATAAGGTTTTTGGTTTCTATTAATTCTATACCTTGCTTTGAGCATATTTTTTTTANAGTAAGATAATTAGAATAAGATATAGTTTTTGGATCTAGACCAANTCTGTTTACTTTAAAAGGATTATCTTTCAGCCAATTTAAGAATCCAGGTTTTATTAGATGTTCATAATTATAGATTTTATTGTTTGTTTGTTCTTTTACTTGTGTTGTATATCTTCCATCAACAAATATAGAAGCCTTTTTATGTCCCAAAAATGCTAAGCCAGCAGATCCAGAGAAATTAGTAAGCCATTTTAACCTTTCTGTGTACTTAGGAAGGTATTCACTTAGGAATTCATCTTCATGTGGCAAAAAATAGCCATCGACCTTATTTTCTTTCATTAAAAGTCGTAAATTTCTTATTTTTTCTTGATCATTCATTGTTATAATTTTTTGTAACTATACTTTTTCGACAAAATTTTCCATAACTTTTCTTGTTCCCTTTGAACCAAAATTAATAGTTAATTTTTTTCCATCTATACTTAAAATTATACCTTTTCCAAATTTTTTATGTGTTACATTTTCATTTAATTCGAATGGCGAGTCATTGACAACATAATTCTCACTATTTTTATGTTCTATTGTCTTAGATTTTGACTCAAATCTTGCTCTTTCCCAGCCTGGAGTTTCGTATTCTGATTGATCAAAATCTATATATTCCTGCTCTTTAAATAGTTCTTTTTCACCAGCATAATTTGATAAATCAGTTTCTATATTTTCTTCAGGTAATTCGGTAACAAATCTTGATGGAATTGAAGAAATCCATTGATTATGCATTCTTCTATTTGCTGCATAATATATTGATGCTTTTTTCTTTGCTCTTGTTACACCTACATAGGCAAGTCTTCTCTCTTCTTCAAGGGCCTCTAAACCTCCTTCATCAACCGCTCTTTGATTGGGAAAAACTCCTTCCTCCCAACCCGGTAAGAAGACATAATCAAATTCCAATCCTTTTGCGGCGTGAAGGGTCATTAGGCTAACTTTTTTACCATATTGATTGCTATCAATCTCCATTACGAGTGATATATGCTCCAAATATGCTTTAATGCTTTCGAATGGTTCAAGTGATCTGAAAAGTTCATAAACATTTTCTACGCGACCTTCAGCTGTGAGGGATTTATCGTTTCTTAACATTTCTAAATAACCCGAGTCTTCAATTATAATTTCAGCAATATCAACCTTATCTTCTTCTTTAATTAACTGGTTCCAGTGAAATACAAGTTTTACCAGTTTATCCAGTGAATCCGCTGTTTTACCTTTAAATGACTTTTCATCAATCAATTCNTTTATNGATTCTATCAAGGGTTTATTATTTTCTTTAGAACGATCTCTTATTTTTTTTACTGAAGTTTCACCTATACCTCTTTTAGGNGTATTGATAATTCTTTCTAATGCCAAACTGTCGTTAGGTTGAGTTGCAAGTCTCAAATANGCGTTAACATCTCTTATTTCTTTTCTTTCATAAAAACGAGGTCCACCAATTACTTTGTAAGGCAAACCAACAGATATAAATCTGTCTTCAAATTCACGCATTTGAAAGCTAGCTCTTACTAAAATAGCTGTTTCATCTAGATTGTAGTTTTTAAGTGAAAGTTTCTCAAGTTCCGATGTAATTTGTCTAGCTTCTTCTTCACCATCCCAATTTGATTTGACGGTAATTTTTTCTCCTTCACCTGAATTTGTCCATAATGTTTTTCCTAATCTAGATTCATTATTTTCAATTAATTTTGATGCTGCCGTTAGTATATGTCCTGTAGATCTATAATTTTCTTCTAATCTTATTGTTTTTGCTTCAGGGAAATCCTTTTCGAATCTAAGAATATTTGATATTTCTGCACCCCTCCAAGAGTAAATTGATTGATCATCATCTCCAACACAACAAATATTTTGATATTTTCCNGTTAATAGCTTTAAGAGTTTGTATTGAGAAACATTTGTATCTTGATACTCATCAACTAATATATATTTAAATCTATTTTGATAACNTTCTAAGATATCTTGGTTGTTTTCAAATAATCTTATTGATTCAAGTATTAAATCGCCAAAGTCAACGGCATTAAAATATTTTAATCTTTCTTGGTAAATTTTATAGAGCAAATGTCCTTTACCATTAGCAAAATAATCACCGTCATTTGATGATATATCTTCTGGATATAAACCTTTATTTTTCCATTTATCTATAAGGTTTAATAGTTGTTTAGCTGGCCATCTTTTGTCATCGATATTTTCATCTTTTATGATTTGCTTTAAGAGCCTAACCTGATCATCTGTATCTAAAATTATAAAATCATTTTCCAAACCTAATTTATTTGGATGAAACCTTAATATTTGTGCCCCTACAGAATGAAATGTGCCTAGCCANTTTAAACCTGAAGACATATCGCCTATTTGATTTGTTATCCTTTCTCTCATTTCATTNGCGGCTTTATTTGTAAAGGTAACTGAGAGAATTTCACCAGGTAATGCAANCTTTTCTATNAGCAATCTGATTAATCTAGTAGTAAGAACTCCAGTTTTNCCAGTTCCNGCGCCAGCTANAACTAATATAGGACCTTGAGTGTGNTAAACGGCTTCTTTTTGAGGGTCATTTAGTCTTTTAAAAATTTCTATATTTTCATATTTATTATTGTTCATTTTGTAATTATTTATCTTTCAATGTTTTCAAAATAAATACCCTTATTGATGAAGCTAAACTTCCCTTTCTTTCTAATGTATCTATTTTTTCAACTAATTCATTAAGTGACAATGATTGATTTTTTGCAATTATATTGAGTTCTTTCCAAAACTCTTTTTCTAAAGCAAGACTAGTTGTATGACCATTTAGCCTTACAGTCTTTTTTATTTGATTATCCATTTTATGATGGCTTAATCATTTTTTCAGGCCGGACTATTTTGTCATATTCCTTTTCAGAGATATAATTNAGTTTTANTGCCTCTTCTTTAAGAGTTGTTCCATTTTTATGNGCTTTTTTTGCTATTTCTGCAGCTTTATCGTAACCAATAACTGGAGCTAATGCCGTTACTAGCATAAGAGAGTTATTNAGGTGTTGATCAATCATCTTTTTATTTAATTTAATTCCTGAAACACAATTCTTAACAAAACTATTGCAGCCGTCAGCTAACAATTTAATTGATTGTAAAATATTATAGGCAATCATTGGNTTATATACATTTAATTCAAAATGTCCCTGACTTCCGCCTATAGTTATTGCCGAATGATTACCCATTACTTGAACNCATAACATTGTCATTGCTTCGCATTGNGTNGGATTNACCTTTCCNGGCATTATCGATGANCCNGGCTCATTTTCNGGAAGCATTATTTCACTTAAACCAGCCCTTGGCCCAGATCCTAATAATCTAATATCATTTGCTATTTTAAATAATGAGGATGCTAATGTATTTAATGATCCAGAAAATTCTACAATTGCATCATGTGTAGCTAAGGCTTCAAACTTATTTTCTGCTGTTTTAAAATTCATTTTAAGAAATAAACTACACTCTCTTGCAAACTTTTTATCAAAACCCTTTTTTGAATTTATTCCAGTACCAACAGCAGTTCCTCCTTGAGCCAAATACATAACATCTTCGAGTGATTTATTAACCCTCTCAATCCCCTTTTCCAATTGGGTAAAATAGCCAGAAAATTCCTGTCCGAGTGTAACAGGCGTTGCATCTTGAAGATGTGTTCTTCCAATCTTTACTATTTCTTTAAATTCTTCTGACTTATTTTTTAATGCGTCAGCAAGCTTTTTTAGGGCAGGAAGTAATAATTCTTTTGTGTCGAGTGCACACGCTATATGCATTGCTGTTGGAAAGGTATCATTTGAAGATTGAGACATATTGCAATGGTCGTTTGGATGAACTGGTGTTTTAGAACCTTTTTTCCCACCAAGTAATTCAATTGCTCGATTTGAAATAACTTCATTGGCATTCATATTTGATTGAGTTCCAGAACCAGTTTGCCATACTGATAGAGGGAAATGATCATTTAATTTTCCAGATATAACTTCTTTTGCAGCTTTAACTATCGCGTTGCTTACTTTTTTATCAAGCTTTCCTTGATTAAAATTAACCTTTGCTGCAGCTAATTTAATAACACCTAGGCTTTTAATTATTGATAATGGAATTGTTTCATTACCTATATCAAAGTTTTTTAATGAACGCTGTGTTTGTGCTCCCCAATACGCATTGGATGGTACATTTATAAAACCAAAAGAGTCAGATTCTTTTCTATATTTTACCAAAGTAACTCCTGAAAAAAATCATTATAGCTGACTCTTTTTTAGAGGAACAATTTATTTTTACTAATTTAGCGAGAAGCTTCTGTTGCCAGGCGCTTCTCAAGCCCCGCCTAATTATGCAACTAATTAGGAGTTAATTTGAGCGCTCGCGCTTAAGCAGCGAGAGGTAGCTCTGCATAGTCGTCATTTGCAACTATAAATTAGCCCGATAACGGCGGNACAATGCCGAGCAAAAAGAGAATCTTTACACTTTCGTCGATCCTATTTCACCCCCATNTTTGTGGTGGAGGTGCCGGGTACCGCCCCCGGGTCCGATAAGNTTATTACATAATCCGTTTATTGCCATAGCTGTAAACAGCAATTTAGTTATATACGGGATCAATTAAAATTTGAAGAGTCAAATAACTTGTTTAAAATAGAANTGAGTCGTGGAGTANTTAATGCAGCAGTACTTAAANCTTCTTCATCATGTTATGGAAAACGGTGAAGAAAAATCTGATAGAACAGGAACAGGCACTAAGTCAGTATTTGGACATCAAATGAGATTTGATCTTGCTAATAGTTTTCCATTATTAACAACAAAAAAAGTTCACTTGAAATCNATTATTTACGAGCTTTTGTGGTTTCTGAAAGGTGAAACAAANATAAAATATTTAAAAGATAATGGCGTTAGTATTTGGGATGAATGGGCTGATGAAAATGGCGAGNTAGGACCGGTTTATGGACATCAGTGGAGNTCATGGCCCTCTGNAGATGGAGGAAAAATCGATCAAATTACTCANCTTATAGAGCAAATAGAAAATAATCCTGACTCTAGAAGATTAATTGTTTCTGCTTGGAATCCAACTGATGTAGAAAAAATGGCTTTACCACCATGTCACTGTCTTTTTCAGTTTTATGTAAGTAATAGAAAACTGTCTTGTCAACTTTACCAAAGATCAGCTGATATTTTTCTCGGCGTACCNTTCAATATCGCATCATATGCGCTTTTAACTATGATGATAGCTAAGGTAACAAAATTAGANCTAGGTGAATTTGTTCATACATTTGGGGATGCACATTTATACTCTAATCATTTATCTCAAGCTAAAGAGCAATTAGCAAGGTCTCCNAAATCCCTTCCNAAAATGANAATTATATCTAATCCANAAACAATTTTTGATTTTGAATATGAAGATTTTGTTCTTGAAGATTATGATCCGCATCCACANATATCTGCNCCAGTAGCGGTCTAATAAGATGATTATAAGTTTAATTGCTGCAATTGATAGGAATGGTGTTATCGGATCTGATGGCGATCTTCCATGGANNATACCATCTGATTTAAAAAAATTCAGAGANATTACCTCTAACAAACCAATNATTATGGGGAGAAAAACCTGGGACTCAATAGGTAGACCACTGCCAAACAGAGATAATATTGTTATTTCTAAAAATAAAAATCTTCATTTGGAGGGNGCNATATTAGCCTCATCACCAGAGCAAGCCATTACANTTGCAAAACAAAAAGCCAAAGAAAGNGATACTGATGAGATAATGATTATAGGTGGNGGATANATTTATAATGAATTTATAGTTAATTCAGATCGATTATACATAACTGAAGTAGATATGGAGGTTGAAGGTGACGTCTTTTTCCCAAAAATAGATAGTTCGAAATTCAAAGAGATAAGTCGAGAAGAAAAATCAAAAG
This sequence comes from Rhodobiaceae bacterium, assembly GCA_002728335.1. Lineage (GTDB taxonomy): Bacteria > Pseudomonadota > Alphaproteobacteria > MED-G09 > MED-G09 > AG-430-B22. The sequence continues at coordinate 478 of PBXC01000001.1, read as the reverse complement.
AACCAGAAGATGATGCTTATCATTCCATGGTAATTTACGAAAAAATTTTATAAGATATTATTATGAAAAAAGAATATACAGAGATCACAAATGATCTAATGTTTCCTGAAGGCCCAATTTCTATGCCAGATGGGTCGATTATATTAGTAGAAATTGCTAGAGGCACACTAACACAAGTACATAACAATGGATCAAAAGATATTTTAGCTGAACTCGGTGGAGGTCCAAATGGAGCAGCAATAGGACCTGATGGATGTGTTTATGTTTGTAATAATGGTGGATTTGAATGGCATAATATTGATGGGCTATTAATACCAGGTGGGCAGGGCGACGATTATTCTGGAGGAAGAATAGAGAAGGTTGATATAAAAAGCGGTTCTGTTGAAACAATTTACACCGAATGTGATGGAAACCCTTTGAAAGGGCCTAATGATATAGTTTTCGATAAAGAGGGTGGTTTTTGGTTCACTGATCTTGG
>PBXC01000039.1 GCA_002728335.1 Rhodobiaceae bacterium | reverse complement strand
TAATTTTGGAATCGCATACACAGGACCGATACCCATTTCGTCAGGNTCNCATCCAGCAACAGCAAANCCTCTAAANGCNCCNAGAGGNTCTANNCCTTTCTTTTCNGCAAGTTTNGNGTCCATNACAACAACTGATGCAGCGCCATCAGATANTTGNGATGCATTNCCNGCNGTNATGAAATGTTCNTCNCCTCTAACNGGAGGNAGNCCNGNNANNCCNTCTAANGTTGTNTGNGGTCGNTTACATTCNTCTCTATCNACTGTNTANTCNACNACNGANTCTTCACCNGTCTCTTTATCNACNACTTTCATTTTTGTATCCATNGGNACAATNTCATNTTCGTAATAACCAGCATCTTGNGCNGCAGCNGTTCTTTGCTGACTTTGNANNGAATATTCATCNTGNCTTTCTCTACTAATATCATANCTTTTAGCNACTATGTCTGCNGTTTCAATCATNGGCATCCANAGNGCTGGATANGATTCCATTAATTTTTCTTCAGTTATATCTTTTAAATTAATGCCTTGCATTGAAACCATCGAAATNGATTCNACACCAGCACCTACAACAGCATCAGCTCCCTCNGCAACAACACGACCNGCAGCCATAGCAATTGTCTGTAAACCTGAAGAACAAAATCTATTTACNGTAACTCCAGATGTTGTTACGGGACAGCCAGCCCAAATAGCAGCTAATCTTCCAACATTCTGACCAGTAGCACCTTCAGGAGTTCCACAACCCATGATGACATCGTCAATTTCTGCAGGATCCAAGTTCGCTCTTTCAATTGAGTGTTTAACTGCATGACCCGCCATTGCGGCACCATGAGTCATATTAAAACCGCCTCTACCTGATTTGGCTAAGCCTGTTCTTGCTGTTGATACTATTACTGCTTCTCTAGTCATCACTATCTCCTAAGGATATCTGTTAAGTAAATTAAATTGTATTGTGAACAGAAAATNTTTTTTTTCAATAGTTAATTAAAAAAATATCCNCTTAAGTNGTTAATTTAGTTTTGATAAAAAAATAAAAAGAGTTAACCTTAAAGNTAACANAAATTCATGAGGTTTTTATGTCTTTAGTAACGAGCCAGAAAGATAATGGAATAGGTATTATAACATTTAATAATCCACCAAAAGGTTTTCTAACATCTGAAATGATAGCAGAGACAATACCAATGATCGAGGATCTTGATAATGATGATTCTATCAAAACTGTCATTTTTACCGGTGGAATAAAAGGAATATTTATTAAGCATTTTTCAGTAGAAGAAATTTTAGCAATGTCAGATNTTGCCAAGGAAAGAAGAAAAAAGGGTTTATATGAAACTAGACATACTAAAGCTCCATTAAGAATGTTTTGGGAAAATATTGATAACATGAAAAAACCAACNATTGCTGCGATTAATGGNTATTGNGGAGGAGGTGGTTGCGAATTAGCTTTAGCTTGTGATATTCGTATAGCTGAAAAAGGTGATTATACAATTGGGCAGATGGAAATCTTAGTAGGAATAATACCTGGAGCTGGAGGTACCACTAGATTAGCAAGATTAGTAGGCCCAGGAAAAGCTCTAGAATGGGTATTGCGGGGTAGAACCTTTTACCCAGATGAAGCTAAAGAAGAGGGATTAGTTCATCATGTAGTTCAAAAGAATGTTCTTGGTGAAGCAAAAAAAATAGCTTCTGAATTTCTTGATAAGCCTCCATTGGCACTTCAATCAATAAAACAGGTAATAAAAAATAGTTGGAATAAATCGACACAAGAAAGCGTTGATGAAGAAGGCGATCTTTTTGCAAATCTTATTTCTAATGATGATCAAGCTGTAGAAATGATGCAAAATTATATTAAAGATGGCCATAATTTTGATAAATTTTAAAATTATAATCAAATCATTATAATAAAGATCTATTAGAGGTAGAATTTATGAATGATCATTCTTCAAAGTTATTTCAGTTGTTATCAAGAAGCGAAATTTTTAAAAGTTCCGATATACCTTNTAATGCAAAAGCAATTTCAATNAANNTAGATATTGGGTCTTTAGATATTTCCAATGGATTAGAAGATCTTNAAATTAAAAATACAGTGNTNAAAAAAACCAATAAAGTNATTTTTTTAAAAACNATTATAANTGATANTGAAAAAAATAATTCTCAANTCACAAGNGTTTGGTCNTTAAATGANACAATTTAAAAATACTTTTGTTTCAAAAAAAATATANCTGTTGTTTGTTTTTCTATTAACATCATGTGGAGGTGGAGGTTCNAATGTTCCNGTTTCAGAANTACCTANTGAAACNNTAATGGAAGATGAGTCTGCTAGTAATTTGTTTCCAATATTGGATTTAAAAGAAATAGAAACTCCAGAATATTTTAATCAATGGGGACTAGATTATATTAATGCTTCAAGTGCATATGTAGTTGGGGCAACAGGTAAAGGTGTAACGGTTGCAGTAGTTGATGAAGCATTAGACTGGGGTCACCATGAGTTTTTGAGGGAGGGATTGTTACATCCAGATAGTATTTTGACATATTCTGGAAATAGAGAGCCAACTCCTTGGGAAAAGTTTCATGGAACTGCTACATCATCAATAATCGCAGCAAGAAGAGATGCAAAAGATATACCGAGTAATATGCAAGGAGTGGCTTATGATTCACAAATATTATTTATTGCAACTGAGTTAGGTGACCCACCAGCTGATGGTGATTATGTCCCTACAACCATTCAAAAATATGATTGGTCTTACTATGATCAGGCTGAAGCAAATTTATATAATGAATTATCAAGTAAAGTTGACATAATTAATAATAGTTTTGGTTTTACTGGACAAATAACTGACTATCCAAAGGAGATTTTTGAATCTAATTTTCCAAAATTTATAAATTCTCTTGAAGAAAACAAGGAAACAATATTTGTTTGGTCTGCAGGTAACTATAATGGCATAACTGATACAAATGGNGAAAAAGTTGATGCAGCTGACCCAGGTTGGCTAGCTGGACTCTCTTATTATTTTCCAGAACTTGCTGATAATAATATTGCNGTTGTAGCTGTTGATAGGGAAGGTACAATTGCCGACTGGTCAAATAGATGTGGTGTAGTTAAAGATACATGTATCGCCGCACCAGGTAGTAGGATTAATGTTGCAATTCCTAATAATTTATATGCTTCATTAACCGAAAGAGAAAGAAACGGACTTAATGAAGATGTTCTCGAATATTTAAAAAATCATCCATCCGAAGCATATCTCTTAGCTTCAGGAACATCTTTTGCTGCCCCTCATGTCACGGGTGCACTCGCTGTTTTAAAAGGAGCATTTAAGGACAATTTATCCTCAAAAGAAATAGTTGATAGGTTATACAAAACTGCAAACAAAGAGGGTAGATATGCTGATGAAAATATTTATGGCCAGGGACTTTTAGATCTTGGGGCAGCGATTTCCCCTGTTGGATTTTTATCCGCCTACTCTAACAATGTATCTTCAAATAATTCCTTTTCTCTAGAAAATTCATATCTTAAAACCGGTATGTCTTTTGGCGACAGTATTAAAATTTCTTTGAAAAATGATAATATTGCTTTATTCGATGCATTGGGTGCACCATTTTTTATTCCTGCATATAATTTTTTTCAATCCAAAATATTTTATAATCAACTAGATAGAATTAAAAGTTTCAACACAGAAAGATACCAATCTTCTACAAGAAATACATTTGCTTTTTCTTCATGGAATAATATTACTAATTCAAATGGTTATAATGGATTAAGATTAAGTGATGCAGGTTTTTTAATAAAAAACAACTCTGTTAATTTTTCTTTTTATTATGGATTGAGTCCATCGGCGCATCTTTTTGATCCTAGAAAAAGGCTCAAGCGATCAAAGTCTTTCATGGACAATAATGTCTTCAATATTCCTTGGCTGATAGCTGCTGAGGATGGATTTAGTTTTTCTGTAGCTTCTGATTTACTATCTAAAAATATAAGCATGACATTTTTTTCTGGCTTAGAAAGAGAAGAAAGCTGGTTAAGTCTTCCTTCTTTTATAATTCCAAAGAAAAATAGATCATTTGGTTCTTATATATCATTTGAGAAAGGTAATCTAAGGAACTATCAAAGTAAGAATTCATTTGGATTATTAATTAATAAAGAAGACTATCTTTCCAACTCCATTTCTGGNGTTTTTGGTGATATGAGTAATATTAAATCATTATTTTTCTCAAGTTTTAATACATATAAGTTTGCAAAGAACTATGAACTAATCGCTAGCTTAAATCTGGCTAGGATTTTGCCAGTAAAATCTGAACTATATATAAGNAGGATATCAAATGTTATTGAAAGTAGTTTTGATATAGGGCTTCAGAAAAATAAATTTTTATTTGAGGATGATTCTTTTGCTGTTTTAATAAGACAAAAGCCATATGNAGAAAGAGGAAAGCTTGAATTAAACCTTCCTATTGGGCGTGATATAGAAAAGAATATCCAATATGAAAGAAAAAGTATTTTTTTNGAGCCTTCNAAAAGAAATNTNAGTTTAGAGCTTATATGGTCAAGAGATTTAAAGNCAGGTGATATAGGTTCATATGTTGAAATATCTAAAAATTCATTCAACACAGCTTCGCATTTGAATTTTTCCTGGCTTTTTGCCTATAAAGAAAAATTCTAAAGCCCAAAATCCTTCTTCAGAGGATAAAGATCTTCGAAATCTGCTTCACGGTCTTCCATTTGCGCTTCAAATGCCTCTTTCATATCAGCTCCTGGATGATACATCCCAGCTTGCCATAGTGATATTCNNTCTAGACCTTCTTCTATTGTTCTTCCTCTNGTGAAATTAATCATATCTTTTGANCCCCAAACNGCTANAGGNGTTTTCTCNGCTATTTGTTTAGCTATATCCATTACATAATTCATCATTTCATCTTGATCTTTGAAAACTTTATTCACCAAACCAGAGTCTTTTGCTTCATCAGCTAATAATCTTCTTCCCGTGTAAGCAAGTTCTTTGACAAGCCCTGCGGGAATTAAATATGGAAGTCTTGGAAAAGTTCCGACATCAGCCGTCATTCCAATATTTATCTCTTGAATGCAAAAAAATGCATCTTCAGTACAATATCGCATATCACACGCTGCAGCAAAATCAACTGCGCCACCTATGCAACCACCTTGGACTGCCATTAAAACTGGTACTCTTGCATTATCAATACAATTAAATGTTTCTTGGAGCCTAAGAAGGTTTTTGTAAAAGCTTCCTCTAAAACGACCTTCTTCTTTCTTATTCTCTTTCTCAGAACTGGTTATATTATTTTGTGAAAAAACAGATAAATCCATTCCAGCTGAAAAATGCTTGCCTGTCGATGATATTACTATGACCCTCGCTAAAGCATCTTGATCAATAGCGGTAATAATTTCTGGTAATTCATCCCAGAATTTTCTTATCATGCTATTTAGTTTTTCTGGTCTATTGAGGGTTAATTGGGCAATGTTATTTTCAATTTTTAAATCAAAACATTCAAATTTTTTATCTAATATTGTGTCTGACATAATTGACTCCATCAAAATTTTCTAGTCATAGTAATATATTAATAAAAATTAATACATTACAAATATTATTAAAACTAGAGGGAATATAAATGGCTATTGATTACGAAAAAATAATGTCTCTTGAGACTAAAAATCAGGAATTTTCTTATTCGGATAGAGAAACTATGCTTTATGGTCTTGGTATAGGTTTTGGTAAGGACCCATTAAACGATGAGGAATTAAAGTTTGTTTATGAAAGGGATCTTAAAACAGTTCCTTCAATGGCTACGGTAGTTTCCTGGGGTGCAGGAAATATGCGAGAAAGTGGGATCAATTACTTACTCGTTCTTCATGGTGAACAAAGATTAAAGATGTACGAACCATTACCTCATTCAGCTGATATCCTTGTAGACTCTTCTGTGAAAGGTGTCTTTGATAAAGGTAAAGAAAAAGGCGCTTTAATTATCACTGAAACTGATATTAAATTAAAAGAGAACGAAAATTTGTTGTGTACNTTGAGCTCAACAACCTTTGCTAGAGGTGATGGAGGGTTTGGTGGTCCAAGTGATGGCGCTCCAGAACCACATCTAATTCCTGAAAGAAAATCAGATGACGAGTTTTCTGCCGATACTGAGCCAAACCAGGCTCTAATTTATAGATTATCTGGTGATAGAAACCCCTTGCATTCGGATCCAGAAATTGCAAAAGCAGCAGGNTTTGATNTCCCGATTTTACATGGACTTTGTACCTACGGGACTGCTTGNAGAACAATAATATCNAATGTTTGTGATTATGATAGTACATTGATAGAGGAATTTAATGTAAGGTTTTCTTCTCCTGTTTATCCCGGAGAAAAAATAAGCACAGAAATTTGGAAAGATGATAATGTTATTTCATTCAGGTGTTGGGTTAGAGANAGAAATGTAATGGTTCTTAANAACGGCAAATGTGTGCTTAAAAAATAAAATAAGACAGAAATATTATTATTTTAANTACTCATTCTTTTTACAATACCTAGTAAAATCATGCATATCAATATNACCAGCACAAAACCCTCTAAAGCACCAATATAGTCAATTTCTTTATTTGTTATTGGAACAAAAGGAGCTTCCTCTATTTCAAATAAAGGTTCTTGTGCAGGCACAACTTCTTCATTTTCCATTTATACCCTCCGAATTAGATAATAACCTATGAATGTGGAGAAAGAAAATTGTTTATTTTTTTTCGTTATTTATACGCCTTTGAAGACTGTTTATTTCCTTTATTATTATTTGAGGAAATTCCATTGGTAAAAAATGTGAAGAGCCTTTTACTATTCTATGGACTCCATTTTTATCCTGTTGCATTAGTTTNATTGGCCCATTNCCTCTNGCCGTACTATTAAATTCTGCCTGCAGAAGAGTTATTGGGCAATTGAGTTTATCTATTAATCCCATAGCATCATGTTTCCANGAAGAAAATGTTGCNGCTTCCCATAAAGGNTCACAAGTTAGNCTAATTTCTTCACCTTTAATTTCAGTGCCACCCTCTATATAATTTTTAATTGTTGTTTCTGTCCAAGTCTTAAAAATTAGTTTTTTCTTATAAGAGTTAAAAATTTCGTCTTTATCTTTCCAATTTCGTCTACGTTTCTTTGTGCCTTCTGACATCATCATTCCTTGTTTGATAATTGGGAAATTTTTAAAAAAGGGGTATTTCCTAGCTATTTTGAAAATCACTTTTATTTTGTTGGTCATTAAAACTGGATCTAGCAATACTAATCCGCTCACTAAATCAGGACGAATTGCAGCAACCTGAATTGCTGAAGCAGCACCCATTGAATGTCCGCTTAAAATTATAGGTTTTTGCGCCTTCTCTACAAATATTTCAACTGACTTAATCAAATCATCGCAATAAATTTTCCAGTCATACATATCTTGAGGATTTGCCTCTAACTCAGTGAAGCCATGACCTCTTGCATCAACAGCTCTCACATTAAAACTATCAGACAAAGGTTCTAATAATTCTTTATAAGTTAAAGCATTAAAGCCAGTAGCATGAGCAAATTGAAAACCTGGTTTATCAGGATTATCAAAGATTTCAATAAATGAGGTTTTACCTTCTCCCCAGTCGAGACTTTTTCTTTCAAACATTTTATTTTTCACTTAGTAGTTAAATTGTTTTGACCCATTCAGATATTACTTGTCCAATTTCATGAGGTGAGTCCTCTTGAATAAAATGAGATCCGCTAACTGTAACTTCCTTTTGGTTTTTCCATGCACGACAAAATTCTCTTTGCTTCCCAACAAGAATTGATCCAGGCTCAGCATTTATAAATAATTTTGGTATTTCATTTTCTGACATCCATCCAGAATATTTTTCAACAATTGCGCAAACTTCTTCAGGCTCCCCGTTTATTGGTATTTGCCTTGGCCAATCAAGTGTTGGTCTTCTTTCTAATTCATTTAGGAAGGGTTTTCTATAGACTGACATTTCTTTTTCACTTAAATACCCGGGAATAAGATAACTTTGCCAATTTGTTTCATAATCCCAAACTGATGTTCCTCTACCAAACCTTTGACTATCTATTAACATTTTTTGTACGTGTGTAACTGTTTCATCAGATTTGTTTGACATAGTTCTAGCTATAGTTCTATCAATTTTTTGAGAACCACGAGGGTTAGGAATGACATTACCATCTTTATCCGTACCA
>PBXC01000038.1 GCA_002728335.1 Rhodobiaceae bacterium | reverse complement strand
ATAAGTTGAGCCCCCGCCAAATCCGACGGACGCATATAGGAATGCTGTTATAAGAAAAGCGGGGATTAAATAGACCATTTAGGAACTATAATTAATATTTAGATGATATACAAATCTGCTTTTATTTTACTTAAAAGATTGTAACTCCATCACCTTCCTTCCATAAATCATGCTTCTTCATAATTGAATTTAGAAGGGAAGATTCTAAAAAACTTGATAGCCATTTTTTTAAGTTGTCATAAGGTAATGAGTCAAACCATTCCATATCAGCTATTCTAAATTGTCTCATAAAAGGCAGTAAAACAATATCAGCGTATGAAATATTATCATCGAAAATATATTTCGAATTGTTAAGTTCATTATTTACTGACTCAATAAATTTTAAACACTTTTTCCTATGAAATTCAGGATCTTCATTGTCATATCTTTTTGAATATTTATACCTATCGAGGTGATATTTAAATTCGCCATCATTTATTTTGATTAATTCTTTTGTNTTTTNNNTATCTTTNGANCTTTGCCAATCATCGGGNTCATTTAGATTTAAAGCCCAATCAATTACATCAAGGCTTTCGTCAATAACATTACCATCCTGTAAAATAAGCACTGGTACAGTTCCTTTAGCCGAATATTCAAGCATTGAAGGCGGTTTATCTCTGAGCAGAACCTCACGAAGTTCACATTTTTGACCACTAATATGTATAGCCATTCTTGCTCGCATAGCATAAGGGCATCTTCGGAAAGAATATAATATTGGTAAATTATTTTTTGATTTGTGGTCCAAAGTGTTCAGTTCCTCTTGATTTTGCTATTTCAATTTGCTTTTGCCGAGATAAAAACCTCTCTTTTCGTTGTTCAGATGTTTTATCATAACAGTAATGGCAGCTAACTCCTTTTTCATATTTATCGTCCTTTAAGTCTGTTTTTTTTAAGGGCATTCTACAAGCATAGCACATTTGATATGAGCCTACTTCCAATTGATCATCTAGTGCAACTCTATCATCAAAAACAAAACATTCCCCATCCCACAAAGTCTCACNATCAGACATTTTCTCAAGATATTTTAATATTCCTCCTTCAAGATGAAAAACATTATTAAAGCCTTCTTTTTTCATTAAGGATGTAGATTTTTCGCAACGTATGCCTCCTGTACAATACATAGCAATCTTAGTGTCTTTATTTTTCACCTCTTCTTTAAACTTTTTTACCCAATCAGGAAATTCCCTAAATGAGTTAGTCTTAGGATCTATGGCATTTTTAAATTTACCAATTTTTGTTTCATATGCATTTCGTGTATCAATTACTATTACATCTGGATCGGAAATTAATTCATTCCAATTTTCTGGCTTCACATAATCACCTGATAAAATTGTTGGATTTATTGAAGGGTCACCAATTGTCACTATTTCCTTCTTTATTCTTACTTTCATTCTGTTAAAAGGCATTTTATTTGTTTCAGAAAATTTGACTTCAAGTTTCTTAAATCTTTTGTCACTTTTTAATTTTTTGAGAATATTCCTAATTTCTTTATTTTTTGCAGAAATGGTCCCATTTATTCCTTCTTTTGCTAATAAAATAGTACCTTTTGCATTATTTTCTTTGCATAAAGCTTGGATTTCTGTCCTTAAAGACTGAAGATCNTTAATTTCTACAAATTTATATAAAGTAGCTACNGTTATATTATTTTNGTATTTAGTTGGCATATTAAATAATCAAAAAATTAAAATAATCATTTTTTAGTTTAGTATTATTATATTATGCTATAAACAAATAGAAAATATTAATAAAGGGGGAGTTATGCCTACAGGAATAGTTAAGTGGTTCAATGGAAGAAAAGGTTATGGTTTTATTGAGCCAGAAGATGGTGGCAATGATGTTTTTGTTCATGTGACTGCTTTNAAAGACTCTGGAATTAAATTTCTTAATGAAGGCGATAAAGTTTCATATGAATTGACTGAAAATAGAGGAAGAATGGCTGCTGGCAATTTATCCCTAGATGGAGAAAGCTCATCTGATAGTGATGAAGCTCCATCAGATGAAGTAGAAGANGCTGCTGAAGAAGAGGCTGCTGAAGAAGANGCTGCTGAAGAAGANGCTGCTGAAGAAGANGCTGCTGAAGAAGACTCAGAAGAAGATTCTTAATATCTTAACTTTTATTCTTTATCCATTTTTTATAATTGTCCTCTAAGACAGTTAGNGGCACTTCTCCATTCTCAAGAATGAAATCATGGAAATCCCTGATATCAAATCGGGTGCCTAAGCTTTCTTTTGCATTTTGTCTTAATTCAAGAATTTTGAGCATACCAATTTTATAGCTACAAGCTTGACCTGGCCAAGCGATATATCTCTCGATTTCAGCAACAACTGAACTCATAGCTTTACCTGTTTTTTTATACATATAATCTATAGCTTTTTCACGAGACCATCTTTTATGATGAATACCTGTATCAACTACTAACCTGACAGCCCTGAATAAATCAGATTGAAGGAACCCTATTTTATCATAAGGATCTTCTGATAAACCTATTTCAACAGCCAACTGTTCAGCATACAAAGCCCACCCCTCAGTATAGGCTGTAGAATTTACAGCATACTTTCTAAAGATTCCTAGATCAGTGTTTTCTAGATTAAGTGCTATTTGAAAATGGTGTCCTGGAATAGCTTCATGAAAAGCTAATGTTTTCATTCCAAATTTAGGGGTAGCTTTAATATCGTATAAATTTGCATAAAAAATTCCTGGCCTTTTTCCATCTAGTGAAGGCCCTCGATAATATCCTCCGGCTGCACTCTTTTCTGAATATGCTGGAACAGGCTTAACTATGACTTTTGATTTTGGAAGTTTACGAAAATATTGAGGCATTAATTCATAGGATTCATCAACAATATTATTATATATATCAATAATCTCCTTTCTAGAGCTTTGGTTGTCTTCGAACAAGAATCTCTCACTTTCGTTTAATTCGATTAAAACTTGTCCAACATCATCAATATTTTCATATCCTTCTGTTTCCAAAATATCGATAATTTCATTCGTTATTCTTTCAACTTCACTTAAGCCAATATTATGTATTTCATCAGCAGAATAGTTAGAAGTTGTCATTATTCTAAGTCTTAATGAATAATAATTTTCTCCATCAGGTAAGCTCCAAACTCCATGATTGATATTTGCTTTTGGTCTGATTTCATGGAGATGCATCAATAAAAGTTGATAACTAGGAAGAACTTTTTCAGTGATAATTTTTTCCGCCTTTTCTTTTGAAAGTTTAATCGTTTTAGGATTGATACCAGCTGAAGTTAGTTTTTCTTCATAAACTGTTATAAGTGGATTTTCTTTAATAGGAATATCAATAATATTTTCAATTTGGCCTATNACTCTTTCTACCATAAAGANTGGAGGAAAAATTTTTAATTCTTTTCTTTTCTCCATTTTTTCAAGAATTTGACTAAATACCTCTGGAATCTTTTCAAGTCTTGATAAATAATATTCAGCATCTTTCTCATCTTTAATTGGATGAATATCAGTCATGAATTCCAAAAGTTGCGTATGTAAACCATTCATTTGGATTAGTGGATAAGTGTGATAGGGATATTTAGTTCTTTGTTCAATTTCATTTTTCATTTGAAATTGAGCAATTTTTTTACTTGTTAATTCGTCAAAAGAAAGATCTTTATCTTGATAAGAATTAAGTATTTTATATTCTTTCTTAAGTTTTTTTAAATCTTTTATATCTTTTTCTAAAGAATAATCTGATAATTTACCATTATAAGATCTGTATCCATATTTTTCGAATAGCCCTATATATGTAAGGGATTCTGGGCTATCTAAGGTATTAACTATAAATTGTCTTGCTANAAAATGGTTAAAGGAAAAAGGCTTAAAGAAAATAAGTTTTAATACATAAATACTAAATAATGTAATAAAAATTATTATTATGGGTATTAATATTTTTCTTATCATTTTTGGTCTCTGGACCAACTTATCATAAAAAAATAATATTTGATAAATTATGTTATTGTAAGAGATATACTTTTGAATATAGGTCCCTTAGCTCAGCTGGATAGAGCACTGGTCTTCGAAACCAGGTGTCAGAGGTTCGAATCCTCTAGGGACCGCCATTAATTTATGCTATGTAAGTTTTTTTGTTGAGTTATAGATTATGCCAAAAACATCTCCATCTTTATTATCTTTAATTGGCGACACACCTTTGGTCGAAATTAAAAATATTGATACTGGCCTATGTAAACTCTTTGTAAAAATGGAATCTCATAATCCTGGGGGTTCTATAAAAGATCGAACGGCTTCGTATATCATTGATCAAGCAGAAAAAGATGGATTATTAAAANCCGGCGGGACTATTATTGAAGCTACGGCAGGAAACACNGGTATTGGCCTAGCANTAGTTGGAATTCTTAAGGGGTATAGAGTTGTCTTAGTTATTCCTGATAAGATGAGTCTTGAAAAAGTTGCTCATCTTAAGGCATTAGGTGCTGAGGTCATATTCACAAGGTCTGATGTAGGAAAAGATCATCCAGAGTATTACCATAATATGGCTGAAGATCTTATTAAAAANATTCCAGGATCATTCTATGCTGATCAATTTAATAATCCTGCTAATATTTTGGCTCATGAAGAAACAACAGGACCTGAAATCTTCGAGCAAATGGATGGAGATTTAGATGCTTTTATAGCCGGNGTNGGAAGTGGAGGAACAATCTCTGGAGTTGGAAAATATTTAAAAAAAGTNTCTTCNAAAACAANTATTATTGCNGCAGANCCAATAGGCTCAGTAATTACTGACGCTGTTAAGACTGGAACNTATAAATATGACGGNGGNTCATGGTTTGTTGAAGGAATTGGTGAAGATTTTATACCAACAAATTGTGACTTATCTGTNATTGATGATGCTATNAGTGTNTCTGANNANGAAGCATTTGAAGCAATACATATTTTACTNAAGAAAGAAGGTATTTTGGCTGGTTCTTCTGCAGGNACATTATTTGCAGGAGCAATAAAATGGTGCAAAAATCAGAAAGAGNCNAAAAGGGTAGTCACTTTGATATGTGATACTGGTAATAAATACTTATCNAAAGCCTTTAATGAGAAATGGCTAATTCATAATGATCTAATAATTAAAGATCCTAAAGGAGACCTTCAGGATGTAATTGCTTTTAGNGCAGANAAAAATCAAATAATTTATGTAAATCCTGATGATACACTTGCCACGGCNTTTAATAGAATGAATAATTCNGATATATCGCAACTCCCAGTTCTCAAAGAAGAAAAATTGATAGGGATGATTACTGAAACTGATATTTTAAATCATTGTAGAAATCAAAAAGGTTTTGAAAAGAGTGTCTCAGAATGTATGCAAAAAAATTATAATTCTTTAGAAATTAATTCTTCGTTGGATGATTTAATTGAACTATTAAAAGAAAACAATATAGCTATTATCTTAAATAAAGAAAAATTTGTTGGTATCATTACAAAAATTGATTTGTTGGCATATTTAAAAAGGAATTAGATATATGAGTAAAAACAAAAAAGGTTTTGAAACGCGCTCAATTCACTCAGGACAATCAAGCGATCCTTCTACTGGCGCTGTCATGACACCTATTTATGCCACATCTACATATGAACAAGATGGTCCTGGTGAACATAAAGGCTATGAGTATTCAAGAAGTTCAAACCCAACAAGAAAGGCTTTAGAAGAATGTATATCTGATCTTGAAAATGGTGGTTCAGGACATGCATTTGCATCAGGAATGGCAGCTACATCCACCATTATTGATCTTTTAGATTCCGGAGACCATATAGTTGCCTGTGACGATTTATATGGCGGTACATATAGGCTTTTTGAGAATGTCAAAAAAAGATCTTCAGGTATTAAGACTGATTTTATAGATTTTTCAGATCTAAATAAAATAGAAAACGCTATAACTGATAAAACAAAAATGATTTGGGTTGAGACCCCAACTAACCCACTTTTAAAGGTTATAGATTTAGACTCAATCTCAGAATTGACAAAGGGTAGGGATGTTATAACAGTCTGTGACAATACTTTTTGTTCACCTTGGGTTCAAAAGCCTCTGAACCATAATTTTGATATTGTTATGCATTCTGCAACAAAATATATCGGAGGTCATTCTGATGTAGTAGCAGGCATTGCTGTAATTTCAAAAGAAAGATCTGACTTATCTGAAAGACTTGATTATTTACTAAATGCTAGTGGAGCAATCACCGGACCATTTGATAGTTTTCTTCTTTTAAGAAGTCTGAAAACTCTTTCAGTAAGAATGGAAAGACATTGTGAAAATGCAATGTTAGTTGCAGATTATCTACAAAAAAACTTTGATAATTATGAAATAATATATCCTGGCCTAAAGAGTCATAAAAATCATGATATAGCGAAAAAACAAATGAACATGTTTGGAGGAATGGTATCGGTATTAACTGATGGAAATATAGAAAAAGTAAAAAAAATTCTTAATAAATTTGAAGTTTTTACTCTTGCGGAAAGTTTAGGGGGAGTTGAAAGCTTGGTTAGCCATCCAGCCACAATGACACATGCTTCAATACCTAAAGAAAAACGAGAAGCTCTAGGGGTAAAAGACGGTCTAATTCGACTATCAATTGGACTTGAAACCATTGATGATATTCTATCTGATTTAAATAATGCATTAAGCTAAAAATTTTATGTAAGTAAAAAAATGACAGAAATACTTTGGGAGCCAAAAGAAGAAAATATCAAAAAAAC
>PBXC01000037.1 GCA_002728335.1 Rhodobiaceae bacterium | reverse complement strand
GGACCAGGATGCACACCATTTATTGATGACATATTAATTATACAACCCGATCCCTTTTTTATCATTGAATCTATTGCTAGTCGTGAAACTAAATAAGATCCTATAAGACTTACATCTACACTTTTTTTAAAATCTTCAATGCTTTGCTCTTCCAGTCCTCCAAAAATAACTATTCCAGCATTGTTAACGATTAAATCAGGTGTTTTGCTAAATGTATCCAATGCATTTTTTATCGAGTCTTGGTTAGTTACATCTCCCTCAATGGCGATACTATTGCTAATATTTTCACTTTCTTTATTTAGATTTTCTTTATCAATATCTATCATTCCAACATAGTAGTTATTTTCACTAAGTTTTTTTGAAATCTCTAAACCAATTCCGTTGCTTGCCCCGGTAACGATTGCATTTTTCATTTTTTTTCTCCAAATATTACAGGGTATTTTCCCCAATTAGGCCTTTCTGTTTTTAGATCTCTTTCTGGTTTATTTTTAGGGTCCCTTTGAACATTATGCTCAAAAAGCTTTTTTATCAATAATGTTACAACGCCATACTGATGTTTTGATGGGTCTGTTTCTGGATTTGGCGAAACACCGCCATCTAAGTCTCTTCCAAAGCACATATGAAGACCTATACCAAAAGTTAGACCCCATAAATTTTGATGAGATTTGAGTTTTCTATTAGGATTAAAAGAATTGGCGTCTTCTCCAAATATCCCAACATCACGATTTGCTGTATATAAATCCATAACAAGAAGATCATCTTCTTTTAAATGAGTACTTTTTTCTATTTTAACGGGACATGTTGGTTTTCTCCAAGCTACAGGACTTGCAGGATGGAGTCTCATGCTTTCATGCACACATTTTTGAAGGAAGATAGGGTCATTTTTTATTTTGTTAAACTTTTGTTTGTCATCATTGATCCAGTTTGAAATTTCATGAAATGCATGCGTCATTGAATTAGCCGTACTATGTGAGCCAGCCTGAAGATAGAATGCAATTTCTTTTTTTATAATATCATCATCTAGATTTATATTATCTTCATTCATTAAGAGAACAGTGAGTACATCCCTAGGAAGCTGATCTTTTTCTATTTCGTCATTATTATATGCTGAAATTAATTTCAGTCTTTTTTCAATAGAAGGTTTTAGAAAATCTATTTCAAAAATATCTAAAGCATCTAAAACTTCTTTTTCCACAATACTTTTATCTCTTTTCGAATGTACTAATGTTGCTCCTTCGCTAAATTTTTTTACAAGAGTTAACAGTTTATTGGTTTCACTTGGAGTTTTTTTGGTTCTATCAATTCCTGCAAAATCAGCGGTTAGGTTCATTGTTATTCTATACCCAAAGTCTATTAAATCTGCTTTTTTTGATTTTATAAATGGTTCTAGTGTTTCATCTAATGTTTTTGGAAAAAGTTCCTGCTCGTAATATTTGAAATAGTCTCTTTGAAAAACTTTATGCTCTAATTTTCTTCTTTTGTGATGCTCTTCTCCATGAAGAGTTAAAAGAACCCCATCCATAATAACTTTTCCTTCATCGTAAAGGGCTTGCTTAAGATCTCTATTAACCATTGCATTTTTAATTGTTTCGTAATCAGATATCTTAAATTGGGTCAAACTTAAACCTTCTAAATATCAAAAATTATCGGATAATATCCCCAATTTGGTCTTTTTGTTTTCTCATCCATTTTTGGAGNATTGTNGGGNTCAGGNTGTGCATTNTGCTCAAATAATTTATTTAAAATTAAGGCGACTGTTCCGTAATGATGNTCATTAGGATCTGTATCTTCTTTTGGAACNACACCTGCTGCAAGATTTCTACCAATGCAGGAGTGCATGCCCAATCCAAAAGATAGACCATATACATTTTGTCCACTTGGGGCCTCCCTATTTGGATTGAATTCTTTAGCATCTTCGCCAAACATTTCCTCATCCCTATTACAGGTATATAGATCAATAATAACCTTATCTCCTTCCTTTGCCTCTTCATTATTTGGNAGATGAACCGGACATGTTGGTTTTCTCCAAGCAACTGGGCTTGATGGATGAAGTCTTGTGCTTTCATGAACTGCCTTTTGAACAAATATTGGATCATATATATTTTTTTTCTTATCTGGATTTTTTTCNACCCACTNNATAATTTCATGAAANGTATGAACTAAAGAATGAATAGATGTCTGNGCGCCTGCAAGCAAGTAAAACGCTATTTCTCTCATCAAAACATCATATGGCAACTGTAATTTGTCTTGATTATTCAATAATGCTGTTAGTATATCTTGNCGATTAAGAAGAANACCTGTCGGTAATTCATTTTCATTNNNATTTTTAATTAATTCCTCACGCCTTTTTATTGAAGGNCCAAGAAATTTANTTTCAAATTCTTTAAGAGCAACTNTAATTTCTTCTTTCACTTCATCCCTATCCCGAGTTGAATGTGCTAAAGTAGCTCCAGANGCAAATATTTTTAATAACTTTATTAATGTTTCAGTTTCTTCAGGGGATTTTTCAGGCCTATCTACACCAGAAAAATCTGCTGTTAGGTTTAATAAAACTCTAAAACCAAAATCTACTAGATCCATTTTACCTTTTTTTAAAAAAGGNTGAATAGTTTGATCTAATGTTACTGGATAAATATCGGTTTCATAAAGTCTGAAGGTTTCACGAGAAAAAACTTTATTTTCAACTTTTCTTCTTTTTCTATGATCATCTCCATGTAGACAAACTAAAACCTGATCCATAATAATTTCACCCTCATCATATANGGCTTGCATGAGATTTTTTTCCCGATAGATCTTGATAGCATCTTCGTATTTAGTGAAGTTAAATTCTTTCATTTTTTATTTTTTGGCAAGTTCCTGAGTTAAAATTCCATCAGAATAGGGTGATAATCGCCATCCTTGAGGTGGTGTAATATCTTTAATTTCTTCTTCTCTTTTTATTTCTTTTCCATTTAAGAAAATGTGAGATAATTTTGTTTTGTCACCTAAGACTGTAATGTCTTTAAGTGGGTCACCATCAACAACAAGGATATCTGCCAGCATTCCTTTTTCAATAGTTCCGACTTTATTTTCCATTTTAATTGATTTAGCAGCATTCTTTGTGGCGCAAGTTATTGCCTCTAGATTTGTCATACCAATATCTTTAATAAATACTTCTAACTCTCTATAATGCCATTCTCCATAAGGAGTGATTGAAAAACCACTTTCTGTTCCACAAAGAAGGGGGACTCCAGCATCATGTATTTTTTTAAATATTTCTGCGTTATCATCGATTTCTTTTTTAAAGATTTGACGATAATCTTCGGAAGCACCTATTGCTTCGCCAAAATCAGCAAGATTTGCTTGAAATGTGAAAGTAGGCACAATTGGTGTTTTTGTCTCGCAAACTAAATCAATTGCCTCTTCATCCATAAAAGTGGCATGTAAAATCATATCCATTCCTGCTTTTATGCAATCTTTAACACCTTTTGCATTTCTAACATGCCCAACCACTGGTGTTCCTAAATCATGTGCTAAATCGCAAACTAACTTGAGCTCTTCAAATGACCAGACAGAAATTTCACCTTCTTCTTTTTGATTAGGGATTAAACCTGTAACATGAATTTTAATCCAATCGACTCCATTTTTAATCTGTCTTCTAACTTCAGTAACGATTTCATCTTTATTTTGAACAATTTTTGCATATCCTCTTAAACCCTCATCCGGAATTAATCTTCCAGCTGTTCCACCAACAGATGTCAATAATGCATTTCCTCCAACGGACATTCTTGGTCCCTCTACATACCCACTTTTGATTGCATCTCTTAGATCAACACCGATACTATGAAGACTATCTGGATCACAAAAACCAGTAACTCCAGCATAAAGAACTTTTTTTGCATTATATGCTGCTATAATTGCTGATAAAGCTTCTCTTCTATGGAAAAATAATTCATCATTTGAGGATGGTTCATCAAAAGTCACATGAATATGTGCATCAATTAGTCCAGGCATAATGGTTTTACCGGAGGCATCTATTTTGATGACATCATTAGAGTCAGCAAGCTTATCTGCATCTTTACCTGTTGCTTTAATGCTACAGTTATCAATAAGNATGGACTCTTTNTTAGGTTTTCTACCAGTTCCATCAATGANAACTCCATTCTGTATAAGAGTCTTTTCTTCCATTTTTAAAACCTCTGTTGCATTATATTAGCAATTTTATACATTATTCGCGATATTTAATTAATAAGGTTTATAATTAGCTATAAATTTTCAATAAAGGCAAGATAAGCAATGACAAATTTTGAACAACCAAAATCGACAGGTTTACTTCGATCTCTTCTTCTTTTGGTTTTAATTCTTTTCGGTTTCTGGGTTCTCAATGACCAAGGGTTGGTAGCTATTGTCTTAGAGGGCGATAAAAGCCATATATCTAAAGCTATATTAATTCTATGGGTAATAGTATCAGTTTATTGGATTTATATTTCTCGAAATATTTATTTGGAAAAATCAATTCTTGCTAACAACATCAAATCAAAAAAAATTTTTTCCATTAATAAATATATTCACTCACTTAAACAGGGTGAAGACAAAGAGTTATTGTTAAGAATTTTTGAAGCTGAATATGCAAAAAAACTAAGTTATGGATGGATGGCTGCAGACATTTCTTTAAAATTAGGTTTATTAGGGACAGTGATTGGTTTTATTTTAATGTTGCAACCTATCTCAGAGCTTAACAATACAAGCCCAGAAGAATTAAAATTAGCATTATCTGCGATGAGCTCTGGTATGGCTGTAGCTTTATACACAACATTAACTGGCTTAATTTCAAGTATTCTTATTAGACTTGAATTTCAAATAGCATCTGCAAATGTTGCAACACTAATTAATGAATTATCTTTTTATACGGAAGAATAACTTGAGAGATAAAGTAATTTTTAATGATGATAGCAGCGGAGACGCATTTACTGATTTATTATTTAATGCGCTTTTGGGTTTTGCTTTTATGTTTTTTATTTCATTTGCTCTAATACAAAAACCTTTAGAAGATGGAAATATTGAGTCAAAAGCAGAATTTATAATTTCGGTTGAATGGGATGATTATCATCCTGATGATGTTGATTTAATAGTTGAAGATCCAAAAGGTAATGTTGTTTATTTTCAAAATAAAGAAGATGGACTAATGCATCTTGATAGAGATGATAGAGGTACGCTTGCCGACAGAATAACGATTGATGGAAAAAATATTGAAAACCCCTCAAATCAAGAAATTGTTACAATTAGAGGTATTATGGGTGGTGAATATGTCGTCAATCTCTTGCATTATAAAGCAAATTTTGTTGTTCCACTAAAAACTAAAGTTAAAATTGAAAAAATTAATCCAAGAGTACAAACCGTATATTTTGGAGATCATTTTTTAACAAAAACAGGACATGAATTGACTGCTGTTCGCCTTTTTCTTGATGATAAAGGTAATGTCAAAGATTTAAGTTTCATAGAAAAACTTTTAATTACTAAAAACGGGATCCTTAAACAATGAATCCGGATTCAATTACAGTTGCTATTCTTTTCGCTTTATCCTTCTCATTCTTGTTGTTGTTTGTTTTTTACTCTCGTTTTTCTCTAACTTTCAAATTAAGTTTAATTCTCATTGCCTTTTTTTTATTTATACTTTCTTACAATTTGATAGATGAAATGCTCGGTAAGCCGAGAATAACAAAGTTAGAATTTGTAGAGGGAGATAGATTCATTTATATAGCTCATGATTGTATTGAACCAAATAAGATTGAGAATACATTAGGCAAAATGTTTGTCATTTATCGAAAAGAAGAGGGTGGTAACTTTAATGTTGTCCCTGAGATTAGCGAATTTCCCTATGATAGAAGATACTGTGAAGCATTTTCAGATGCAGAAAAATATCAAATTTATAAATTTGAAAAAGTAGACACTAAAGAATTAGATGATTTAAATGAAACCGGTCTCGANGAAAAACTTAAAGAGGGAAATATATATTATTCTGTTGATGATGAATGGATGCTCGAGTTAATAGACCCACCAACAACAAAATTACCTTCTAAAGATTAATTTTTATTTAATTGAGCTTTTCTTTCTCTTGTTGCNACATCGACAATGTAAGAGTGAACCTCAAATATATTCTCTTCAGTTAATATATCTGAAAAACCTTTCATACCATTTTCCTCTAGCATTCCATCAAAAACTATTTTTTTGAAATTTTCATGAGTACTTTCACTCATATATCTTAAATCAGAGATAGTTTTGCCATGGACACCACTTCCATGACAAATAGCACAGTAATTTGCATATATATCCATGCCAGCATTTATATTCTCAAGACTAGCATTTAATATTGGTTGCTGAGGAATTGTGAGATCTCTCTCAGGTAACTCCTCGATTTTAGACTTTCCACCTAACTTAAATGTTAATAGTTTGCCATAATTACCGTATTTGATTGATGCTACTTTGCCTTCCCATTCACCAAAATTATCTCCAAGAAAATTACTCGCCCCTCCATCACCAGCTAAAATACTAATATATTGTTGTCCATCGATCATATATGTAACTGGAGGCGCCATGATTCCTATCCATGTATTTCTTGACCATAATAATTCACCAGTTTCTGCATTATAAGCTTCAAAGAAACCTGAGCCATTACCCTGAAAAACTAGATTTCCTGAAGTTGTAAGAGGGCCTCCATTCCAGAATTGTTCATGTTTTACGCTCCATTTAGTTTCACCAGTTAAAGGATCAAAGGCAATAAGCTCACCTGTGATAGGAGGAATACTCTCGCCATCAGACATATCTGGAACTGTTTGGAATAAATTAAATTCAGTGCCAGTATTTACTGTTCCAGGTTGCATTTTAAATAAACCAGTTTTTGCAAATGTCTCCTTTACTTTATGAACTGCCGCAATTTCCATAATTGGTATGAAAACTATTTTTTGTTTGGGATCGTAAGACATAGCTTGCCAGCCATGACCTCCAAAAGTTCCAGGTAACATCCAAACAGCTTTCTCATAATAGTCTTTATCAGGATTAAGAACAGGCCTTCCTGTTTCTAGATCAACATGAGTAGCCCAATTTGTCCTTACATAGTTATTAGCCCGGAGAAGTTCTCCAGTTTTTCTATCAATTACATAAAAGAAACCATTTTTTGGTGCTTGCATTAAGACTTTTCTGTCTGTGCCATCAATCTTAAGATCAGCCAGCATAATATCTTGGGTAGCTGTATAATCCCACCTTTCTTCAGGTGTTGTTTGATAATACCAATTCATTTTACCAGTATCGGCATTTAATGCGACAATCGAAGAAAGGAATAAATTATCACCACCCCCAGGAGATCTTATTTGTTGATTCCATGGAGAGCCATTACCGGTTCCAATGTATAGTTGATTAAATTCGGGATCATAGACTATTGAATTCCATACAGTTCCGCCACCACCCATTGTCCACCATTGACCTGTCCAGGTTTTTGCTGCCATTTCTAGTTCAGGGTGTTCGAATGGTAACGAAGGATCGCCAGGGACAGTAAAAAAGCGCCATTCCAAACTACCATCACTTGTATTGTAAGCTGATACATAACCTCTAACTCCGCCCATATCAGCACCGCCATTTCCAATATAAACCAAACCATTTGCTACTCTTGGTGCGCCAGTAATAGTGTAATCTTTATCAGTATCTATAAGGGTATTTATTTCCCAAAATAGATCTCCTGTTTTTGCATCTAAACTAATAAGGCGCCCATCAATAGTTCCAAAATATACTTTGCCTTCCCATACAGCGACACCTCTATTAACAACATCACAACAGACTTTACGTGCCCAACTTCTTGGAACATTTGGATCATAAACCCATAATTCTTCGCCAGTTCTAGCATCAACTGCATGAACAACACTCCATGTGCTGGACACAAACATTATTCCATTATCNACTATAGGTGTTGCTTCAAGACCTCGAGTTGTTCCCATATCTAGTGACCACTCTAGTTCCAAGTTTTTAACTGTTTCAGTATTTATTTGATTAAGTGGAGAGTAACGTTGCTCATGATAATTTCTACCATGTGAAAGCCAGTTCTGCGGTTCACCATTTGAATTAATTATCCTTTGAGTATTGATATTTCCGTATAGTTCATCTTTTTTAAGAGATATTTCTTTATTGATGTTAATTTCTTTAACAACATTTTTTTCGGTGCTTAAAACAATCTTATATAAAACAAGTAAAGATAAGGTTAGTATTGCAATAATATTTATTACAGTAGCTGACCCTTTTCCTAAGCTTGGATGTCCCATAATGTACCTCTTAAATTTTCTAATTATTTTGTTCTAATTGAATTTGTCTATCTACNGAAGCTGTTTTTACAATGTAATGATAAATACTTTCAACATCATTTTCTGATAAAACATCAGAAAAAGATGACATTCCATTTTCACTTAAAATTCCCTCGTAAACTATTTCTTTAAATAATTCATGACTATCGTTATTCATCATACGTAGATCCGGTAGCGCTGGTCCTGCCCTAACAGCTGTACCGTGACAAAAAGCACAATATTCTCCATAGAGTTCGGTTCCTCGTGAAATCTGAAATTCAGTTGATTGTAAAAGTGGTTGTTCAGGTATTATCTTTTCTAATAAATCTAATCTTGGTAAAGTTAGTTCACCATTTAATTTAAATGCTAATAATCTACCAGCATTCCCATATTTTAATGATGCCAAATGCTCAGCATGAAAACCTAGGGTATCTCCACCATGATTATTTCCTCCACCAGTTCCAGCTAAAATAGCAATATATTGTTCTCCATCTATCATAAAGGTTATTGGAGGAGCTAACATGCTTGTCTGAATATCTTTTGACCATAATAGCTCACCTGAAAAAGAGTCATATGCGTTAAGAGTACCCATTCCATTACCTTGAAATGTAATACCAGATTTTGTTGACATAGTGCCACCNTTCCAATGTTGGGGGTACATGACCTCCCATTTAGTTTCACCACTTATTGGATCAAATGCCTGTAATGANCCAGTAGGAATAGGTACATCAGGAGTTGTTAAGGCTAAATCTAGATACTTTCCTANCTCAACNCCNGTGTTCCATGAGTTTGGCTTGTATTTTAGTTTTCCTGTTTTNTGCCATTCTTCAGTCATTTTNTATATAGTTGGCGCAATTTGAGTGGGGATATAGACTAATCCCAAATCAGGATCAAATGACATTGCTTGCCAGTTATGACCCCCTAGGGCNCCAGGTANAATCCATTGTTTTTCTTCTAGNTAATCTTTATCTTTATTTTCAACAGGTCTCCCGGTTTCCATATCAACATGAGTGGCCCAATTTACTTCTGCATATTTGTGTGCCCTTAAGAGCTCACCACTTTTTCTATCCAAAACATAAAAGAAACCATTTTTTGGAGCCTGCATAATAACTTTTCTTTTGTCACCATCAATCTCAATTTCGGCTAACATCATATCCTGTACAGCCGTGTAATCCCAATTATCCCCTGGTGTAGTTTGATAGTACCAATTCATCTTTCCAGTATCTGCATCTAATGCAACCATTGANGATAAAAATAAATTATCTCCACCNCCAGGTGATCTTATTACTCTTGTCCAAGGTGTACCGTTACCTACACCTATATATACTTGATTAAATTCAGGGTCATANACTATTGAATTCCAAACGGTGCCCCCGCCTCCAATTTTCCACCATTCACCGCCTTTCCAGGTTTCGGCAGCAAGTTCCATTTCTGAATGTTCGAAGGGTAGGGAAGGATCGCCAGGTACGGTATAAAATCTCCAAGCCAATTTACCTGTATCAACATCAAAAGCTGATACATAACCTCTCACCCCATATTCGGCACCACCATTACCAATAAAAATTAAATTATTGGCAATTCTTGGAGCGCCAGTAATAGTGTAATCTCTTGCTCTATCTATAAGGGTATCTATTTCCCATACTAGTTCTCCAGTCTTAGCATCTAACTTTATTAATCTACCATCAAGTGTTGCAGAATATACATAACCTTTCCAAACTGCCGCTCCTCTGTTAACAACATCACAGCAGGCTTTTCTACCCCAATCTTTTGGAACTTCGGGATCATAGTACCAAACTTCANTACCTGTCTTTGCGTCTATCGCATAAACAATACTCCATTCACTTGTTAGAAACATTATACCGTCAACAACTATCGGTGTTGATTCAAGAGCTCTAGTGCTGTTCATATCAAATGACCAAGCTAACTCAAGATTGTCTATATTATCTTTATTTATCTGAACTAAGGGAGAATATCTTTGCTCTTCGTAGTTCCTTCCATGCGATAACCATGAACCAGGTTCATTATCTGCATTTATAATTCTTTCCTGATTAATATTTGCAAATATAGGATTTTTTATATCTGATTTAATAATTTGATCTTTTTTATTTTCAAATTCTTCATCATCTTTATATGTTTGTGTAAATATATAACTCCCAGCAATTAATATAATAAAAATATAAAGATAATTTCTAAATTTCATAAGTTACTCCAAATTTATAAAAATATTATAGGACTTAAAAATTGGTTGCAATAAATTCTGGATTTAAAAAATCTTTATCAAGCTTTCCATATAGAAAATTATCACCATTAAGTTTTTTTAAAGATCCACCTGCACCATTTAGTATTGCATGACCTGCTGCAGTATCCCATTCGCATGTAGGGCTAAGTCTTGGATAAATATCTGCAGTACCATTTGCAATAAGGCAAAACTTAAGAGAGGATCCGCATATTATTTTGTCTTTGATTTTATAGTTTTTCAAATAGTTGTCAGTTTTTTCATTATTATGTGACCTGCTAGTGGTTGAAATGAGATATTTTTTTTTATTAGAAACATGTATTTTTTTTGAATTTTCAAATTTCACATCATTTTCGTTGTTATTTATGTTTAGTTGATAAGACCTTTTCTCATTATTTGTATAATACAACTCTCTTTTTGCTGGCGCATAAATAACACCTAATTCAGTCTTGTTGTTTATAATTAATGCAATATTGACTGTAAATTCATCATTTTTTTCGATGAATTCTTTCGTTCCATCAAGAGGATCGATAAGAAAAAAAATATCATTAATTTTAGTTAAATTTTTACTTTTATAGCTTTCTTCAGAAATACATAATATTTCAGGAAATTTTTTTTCAAGTCTGTCGCAAATNAATTTATCTGATGCTCTATCAGCTTCTGTAACTGGAGAAAAGTCATCTTTTTTTTCTGAAACAATCTTATTTGGATAAAACTTCATTATTTCTTCACCCGCAAAAAAAGATAAAGAAGCCATTTCATTAATTATATCATTATATTGATTCATTTTAGTAGTTAGTTATATAACATATTTCAAATCAATAAATTATTTATAAATTATTGAATAATTAACCTATAGTACTTTATAAGAGTTTAAAATATTAAGGTTTTTATATGTTACCGATTATAGATNTAGATATAAAAGGAAAGCCAGAAGAGACTAAAGTTGTTGTGGCAATGAGCGGAGGAGTGGACTCATCTGTTGCTGCCGCATTGGTTAAGAACTCAGGATATTCTGTTATTGGAATAACATTACAATTATATGACTCAGGATCTTCGAATGGTAAAAAGGGTAGCTGTTGTGCAGGGCAGGATATTCAAGATGCTAGAAAAGTAGCTGCAGATCTTGGAATCCCTCATTATGTTTTAAATTATGAAGATATTTTTAAAGAAAAAGTTATTAATAGTTTTTCAGAATCCTATCAAAAAGGTGAAACTCCAATACCATGTGTTTTGTGTAATGAAAAAGTTAAATTTGATGATTTATTTGAAGCAGCAAAAGGTTTAAATGCTAAAGCTCTTATCACTGGACATTATATAATATCTCAAGGCTTTGAACAAAATCGCCAATTGCATCGCGCAAAAGACTCAGAAAAAGATCAAAGTTATTTTTTATTTAAAACAACAAGAGATCAACTAGAATTTTTAAGATTTCCTCTTGGGACTTTTAAAAAATCTGAAATAAGATCTTTTGCAAAGGAAATTGGTTTAACTGTTTCTGATAAGCCAGATAGTCAAGATATATGTTTTGTTCCAGATGGAAAATATGCTGATATTTTAAAAAAAATTGATCCAAATAACCTCAAGCCAGGTCATTTAAAATCTGTTGATGGAGATATACTTGGCCAACATAAAGGTATAGTCAACTTTACTATTGGGCAAAGAAAAGGTCTGGGAGTTGCAACTGGAACACCNTTATATGTAATTGAAATTAATCCAGAAAATCATGATGTAATTCTTGGTTCAAAAGAGGATTTAAGAAAAAGAAATATTTATATTCGTGATGTTAATTGGATTGGTGATAATGAATTTAAGCCAACAGGAAGTAAGAAATTAAAAATAAAAGCAAAAATTCGTTCTTCTCAAGAACCTAAGTTAGCTAGTTTATTTGTTTCAAATAAAGGTTTATGTGTAAATTTTGAAGAAGATGTAGAGGGNGTTTCTCCTGGTCANGCATGTGTCTTTTATGATGNNAATAATTCATCNAGGGTACTTGGAGGCGGGTGGATAACNCAATAAGTATAGTTGACATTAATATCATTAAGGGATTAATGATGACATTTCATGGCGGGGTAGCTCAGTTGGTCAGAGCAGCGGAATCATAATCCGTTTGTCGGGGGTTCAAATCCCTCCCCCGCTACCAAAAGGGAGATTTAATTGAAAAGAAACATTGATCTTGATGGGGCGACTAACTTTAGAGATTTGGGTGGATACGAGGCATCAAACGGTTCTAAAATAAAAAAGGGNTTGGTTTTTAGATCTGATCATCTCTCNAACCTTACAATAGAAGATATTAATNTNCTCAAAGAATTAGGAATTAAAACAATATGTGATTTTAGAAGTGATGTTGAATTGATTGAGAATCCNTCTCTTTTTAATCAAAACTCTTCTCCTAAATTACTTCATATTCCAATCAAGACTCTTGGAACNCAAGATTTACAAGAACTGTCATCAAGAGAAAATGTAACTAGTGAAGAGTTGGCAAATGCACTTCAGGATCATTATGTGTTATATGTAAATCAACACAAAGAAAAGTATTCTCAATTTCTNAAGAATGTTGCTTTTGGNGATATTCCTATTGTNTTCCATTGTTTTGCAGGTAAAGATAGAACAGGTTATGCCTCTTTACTCNTGCTGGGCTTAATGGGTGTTAAAAAAGATATCATTATTGAGGATTATCTTTTGACTAATNAATATTATAAAGGTCCAACATCAGGAAGTAACTGGAATGATATTGTTTCAGATAAAATCAAACCTCTTTTTGAGGCCAGAACAGATTATATAAATGCAGCATTTAATGAAATTGAAAGCAGTTATGAAAAGATAGAAGATTTTGTAGTTAAAGAATTAAATATAGATTTAGAAGTAATTGATATAATTAAGAATAAAATCCTAGAATAAATTATTCTTTAACAAAGGTGACAGCATAATACTCTTCGCCCTCAAACAGATCTTTTGCATCATCAACACCCTCAATAATTTGAAATCTTCTTGGAACTATTGTTCCTTCCATTCTATATCCTTTAGCGCTCATATTTTTTTTATGAAATTCCATAGCGGCTGGGGTGAAATCTTTTGCTAAAACAGTAATTCTTTCTATTTTTTTATCCGAATTATTCATAACAATTATTATACCTCTACTTTATCACCTGTTCCATAGAAAACGAAACCAGGAACTTCACGATTATTTTTAAATGCCAAAAAGTTTTTGGACATAAATTCACCTCTTCTTATATCAGATTCCAATGAATTTGAAGAATTATGCGGCGACATAATTACATTAGATAATTCATGAAATGGCAAATTTGAAGGCATTGGATTTTTATTTTCTTTGTTAGTGTAAGGATAAACCCACCAAGTATCTATTGCTGCACCCGCAATTTTTTTATCCTTAAGGNATTTAAATAAGTCTGCCTCATTACAAACATTTCCTCTTGCAATATTAATAAGAAATGAAGTTTTTTTCATCTTNTTAAGNGTTTTTTCATTAATCAGATTTTGTGTGGTTTCATTTAAATCACATGCNAGAACAACATAATCACTTTCTTTAAGTAATTTATCTATTTCATCAGTAGTACCATGCCAATCAAGATTAGTTGGTATCTTATCCTTTGATTTTCTATTTATTCCCATGACTTTCATTCCAAGTCTCTTTGCTCTTTTGGCGCATTCCTGGCCAATTAACCCATAACCTATGATACCAAGAGTTTTTCCATAAATTTCATTGTTTATTGATTTTGTAAATGTAAGCCCAGGCCAATTTTCCCAAGAACCATTTCTAAATGATTTATCAACATTAAATATATTCAATGCTAAAGCTAACATTGTTCCAATACAATACTCTGCCATTGCTATTTCATGNCCCGATGCATTAGCAATCATAACATTTGAAGGTATAAAAGATTTATCAAGCCANTCCACACCAACAAATGGTATTTGAAGTAATTTTAATTTTTTCGCCTCTGAAATATATTTGAAGACATTACCAGTATTCATAGCATCAAAGCCAGTAACGATAATTTCAGTTTTTTTGTATTTTTCAACAAGAAGATCGCTTCCTTCCTCAGGTTTCCATGTAGAAACTTTCCAGCTTTCATCTAAATTTTTTTTGAATATAGGTAAATATGGATTACATTTTTCACCTAATAATAGAACTTTCATTTATATATTCCTATGTAATAGTTACTCCACCATCAATCACAAAGTTTTGTCCAGTTGTGAATGCCCCGGCATCACTTGCTAAGAAAACTGCAGCTCCAGCAATTTCATCTGGCATACCTATTCTTCTTAGAGGTGCTTTTGAAGTAGTCATCTTAAGGATTTCTGGATTATCCCAAAGAGCCTTTGCAAAGTATGTTTTTACTAATCCTGGTGAAATACAATTTGCTCTAATATTATTAGGTCCATGTTCAACAGCTATATTTCTTGCTAATTGCATATCTGCAGCTTTTGATATGCTATATGCACCAAGAAGTTCCGACCCTTTTAAACCTCCAACCGATGAAATTATAATAATTGCACCATCTTTTTTTTCTATCATTTGAGGAAGTACAAGATTACATAGCCAGTGATTAGATTTTATATTTGCACTTAAAATTTTATCAAAAGCATCATCCGGTATGTCTAGTGAAGATCCAAAAAAAGGATTTACTGCTGCATTACAAACTAAAATATCAATATCTCCAAGCTGCTTATTTGTTTCTTTGACAAGATTTTCTAATTGTTCCTTATGATTGATGTTACATGGAATGGAAATAGCGCTGTCAGCGTTTTTACTATTTATATCATCACGTATTTGTTCGCATAAATCCTCTTTTCTACTAGATATAACAACTTTTGCTCCGTGATTTGAAAATTGTCTTGCTATAGCTTCTCCGATGCCTTTTGTTGATCCTGTGATTAGGGCGTTTTTACCTTTTAAATTAAATAAACTCATAAATCCCTCCTATTTGTATTAGTAACTTAACAGAGCTTTAAAACTAAATGAACCAATAGTTGACTGAATATGATAGTTACATTAGTGAATTGCAAATGGGAAATAAATTTGAAAGCTTAAAAGAAGTTAACAATTTTTCTGAAATATCAAATCAATATAACGCTTTGATATGTGATATTTGGGGTGTAATTCATAATGGCCAAGAGTTATTTCCCGGAATAAATGAATGTTTATTAAATTTTAAAAAGTTAAACAATGTTGTAATTCTTTTATCTAATGCTCCGAGACCATCGTCTTATGTTAGTAGTGTTTTGGATAAATTTGGTTTCAAAGATGAATGCTATGACGGCATAATAACTTCAGGCGATCTAACAAAGAAATCACTTGATGAAAAAATTTTTGGTGAAAATTGCTACCATATTGGACCTGAAAGAGACTTGAATATTTTTGAAGGAACAAATGTTAATAGAGTAGATTTTAATAATTCTGATTTCATCTTTGTAACTGGGCTTTTTAATGATGAAATCGAGGATGAAAATGATTATTTAGACCTTCTAAATTCTGCTAGAGAAAGAGAAATGACGCTAGTATGCGCAAATCCTGATCTTTTAGTTCAACGAGGCAATAAGTTAATCCCATGTGCTGGC
Organism: Rhodobiaceae bacterium; assembly: GCA_002728335.1. Classification (GTDB taxonomy): domain Bacteria; phylum Pseudomonadota; class Alphaproteobacteria; order MED-G09; family MED-G09; genus AG-430-B22. The sequence goes on along the minus strand of PBXC01000037.1, from coordinate 11,007 downwards.
TTAATTTCAAAAACTTATGAAGAAATNGGCGGAAANGTAGTAAATATTGGTAAACCTTTTTCACCAATTTTCAAGGAAGCTATAGAAATGGTCAAAAAAAATAGTAGATTTGATGAACATAAGATTTTAGTTGTTGGCGATGGGTTAGAGACAGATATAAAAGGCGCAAATTCTATTGGTTTAGATTCCATTTTGGTTCTAGGAGGATTATTTTCCAATAATAGTAAGGATAAAATTTTAGAATCGATAGAAAATAAAGGAATATATCCTAATTTTTTTATAAATGAATTTAGTTGGTAAGTATTTTTAATGTTAGTTATAAAAAATGATACCAAAGTTATTAAGTCTGGCGGTGTTTTTGCGCTAGGTAATTTTGATGGAGTGCATCTAGGACATAAAGAAATTATTGATATTACTAAGGATATTTCTATCAAAAATTCTTCTTATGCAGGTGTTATTGTATTTGAACCACATCCTAGAAAATTTTTTAACAAGGACTCTGAGGATTTTTATCTATCAGATTTAAAAACCAAAGAACATTTATTAGAAATGCTTGGAATGGAGTGTTTTGTTGTTTTAGATTTCAATAAAGAAATGTCTGAGAGAACGCCTGTAGAATTTATCAAGGAAATTATAATTGAAAAAATTAAACCTTCATCAATTGTTGTAGGTTATGATTTTAGGTTCGGAAAAAATAGAGCGGGAGGTGTTGAAGACTTGGAAAGAATTTGTTCTGAACATAATATTTCCGTTAAAGTTGTAGAAAAACAAAAAAAAGATGAATCTGTATTATCATCATCAAATGTTAGATCTCTTTTACAAGAAGGTGATTTTAATGAAGCGGAAAAAATGCTTGGTCACAAATGGTTAATAAAGGGTCAGGTTATTGCGGGTGATAAACGAGGAAGGGAGATTGGATTTCCAACTGCAAATCTTGAGGTAAATGATTTTTTAAAAATTAAATTCGGAGTTTATGCCGTAAATGTTGATATAGATGGTGATCTTTACAATGGAATTGCTAATTATGGTATTAGGCCAACTTTTAAAGGTAAAAAGTTGCTTTTGGAAACCTATATATTTGATTTTTCAAAAGACATTTATGGTAAGGATATAGTAGTTTCATTCATAGAATTCATTAGAGAAGAAAAAAAATTTGAAGGCGTTGATTTATTGAAAAAACAAATTGATATGGATTCAAAAAAAGCACTCGAAATATTAGGTATATAAATGTCTGAAGAAAAAAAAATTACTGATTATAGGGATACTCTTCTTTTACCGGAGACAGATCTGCCAATGAAGGCAAAACTACCCGAAAATGAACCTAAGCTTCTTGATAAATGGAATGAGATTGGAACCTATGCAGCTATAAGGAAATCTTCTGAGGGTAAAGATAAATTTATTCTTCATGATGGACCGCCATACGCTAATGGAAATTTACATATGGGGACTGCTCTAAATAAAATTTTAAAAGATATTATTGTGAAATCTAAACAAATGTCTGGTTTTGATGCGATTTATAGACCGGGTTGGGATTGTCATGGCCTTCCTATTGAATGGAAGATTGAAGAACAATATAGAGAAAAAGGTAAATCCAAAGAAGAAGTCCCTATTAATGAGTTTAGAAGTGAATGTAGAGTATTTGCAAAAAAATGGATAGATATTCAAAAAGAAGAGTTTAAAAGATTAGGTGTCTTTGGCGAATGGGAAAACCCATACACAACAATGGAATTTGAGTCAGAAGCAATAATTGTCAGAGAATTTCATAAATTTTTAATGAATGATGATCTTTATTGTGGTTCAAAGCCAGTTATGTGGTCAGTTGTAGAAAAAACTGCTCTTGCTGAGGCTGAGGTAGAATACAAAGAACATGTATCACCAACTATTTGGGTCAAATTTCCATTAAATACAAAAGAAACTGAATACGAGAATTCAAGCATCTTAATTTGGACAACTACTCCNTGGACTATACCAGCTAATAGAGCAATTGCTTATTCCTCAAAATATGAATACGGCCTTTANGAAGTTGTNGAAATAGAGGAAGGAAGTCTAGCAAATATTGGTGAAAAAATTATCATAAATAACACCCTAAAAGAAAACTTAGAAAANGCTTCAAAGGCCAAAATAAAATTTATCAAAAANATTGATAATNTTGAAAACCTAATTTGTGAGCATCCTTTTAAATCTTTAGGTTATGAATTTCAAATTCCACTTCTTGAGGGTGATTTCGTGACTGATGAAACAGGAACAGGATTTGTTCATATTGCCCCAAGCCATGGTCAAGATGATTATGATTTAGCATCAAAAAATGGAATTGAAGCACCATTTATGATTGATGATGAAGGGGTTTACCTCCCAAGTGTTAAGTTCTTTGCTGGAAAAAGAGTTTATGAAGATGATGGCTCATATGGGGATGGAAATGGATCTGTAATAAGAGAATTAATTAATGCTAATGCTTTATTTGCAAAAGGAAAACTTCGTCACCAGTATCCGCATAGTTGGAGATCTAAAGCACCTCTCTTATTTAGAAATACACCTCAATGGTTTATTTCTATGGAGAAAAATAACCTTAGAGAAAAATCTTTATCTGAAATAGAGCGTGTTCAGTGGATCCCAAAGAGAGGAAAAAATAGGATTAAATCTATGGTTGATAATAGACCAGACTGGGTAGTTTCGCGCCAAAGAGCATGGGGAGTGCCTTTAGCAATATTTTTGAATAAAAAAACAGGTGAAATTCTTAAGGATAAAGAAATTAATGAGAAAATATTCGCTAAATTTAAGGAAAAAGGCTCTGATTCATGGTTTGAGCTAACTTCTGAAGAAATATTAGGTGATAATTACAATTCAGATGAATGGGAAAAAATTGATGACATTCTTGATGTGTGGTTCGATTCAGGTTCAACACAAGCTTTTGTGCTTGAGGGTGATGAAGGAATAGGTTTTCCTGCGGATTTGTATTTAGAAGGATCAGACCAGCATCGAGGATGGTTCCAATCTTCTTTACTTGTTGGCTGTGGAACAAGGGGGAAAGCTCCATTTAAGCAAGTATTAACTCATGGTTTTGTTGTTGATAAGGACGGAAAAAAAGAATCTAAGTCTCTTGGGAATGTTACTAAACCAGAAGATTTAATAAATCAGTATGGTGCTGATGTTATACGATTGTGGGTTGTGTCTTCCGACTACACAGATGATCTGAGAGTTGGTCAGGATATAATGAAAGCTAATGTTGAATCTTATAGAAAAATTCGAAATACATTTCGTTTTTTACTTGGAAATCTGAATAACTTTTCTCAAGATGAGATCGTGGATTATGAAGATATGCCTGAGTTAGAGAAATACATCCTTCATAAGCTTTATTTGATAGATTTAGAAGTAAGAAAAGCATATGAAAACTATGATCTAAAATCTGTATTTCAGACATTATTAAATTTTTCTAATCTTGATTTATCTTCTTTTTATTTTGATATTAGGAAGGATACTCTTTATTGCGACAGTCCAAAAAGTAATAATAGAAAATCAACTAGAACAGTTCTTGATTTACTTTTTAATTATTTAGTTACATGGTTTGCCCCAATTTTGTGTTTTACGACTGAGGAAGTTAGAAAATCGAGATTTCCAGAAATAAATAACTCCGTACATGAAATGGAGTTTTTAGAGACTAAAGATGTATGGAATAATAGTAAATTATTTGAAAAATGGGAAAATATTAGATCGATAAGAAAGGTAGTAACTGGAGCAATTGAGCTTGAAAGAAAAGAAAAAAGAATTGGTTCTAGTCTTGAAGCAAAACCAATAGTCTTTGTTTCTAATGAAGATTATATCGAGTTATTAAGAAATATTGATTTACCTGAAATATTTATTACCTCTCAGGCGGAATTAAGAAGTGAAGAGGGTCCCAAAAATGCTTTCACTTTGGATGATATTAGTGATGTTTCGGTAATTTGTGAAATNGCTGAAGGAAATAAATGTAATAGATCATGGAAAATACTACCTGAGGTTGGAACAGATAATGATTATCCTGATTTAAGTCTTCGTGATGCTAATGTAATGAGAGAAATTAATGTTAAAGGACATTAAAGTTTATTTTTTTGTTATTTTNTCATCCTCCTGTGTTTTGCTATTTGATTTNTTAAGTAAGAATAAAATTATATCTATCTTTAAAGATGGTGTTGTTGAAAAAATATATGTTAATGAGTATNTAGATTTCATATTAGTTTTTAATACAGGAATATCATACGGGTTGTTTGCCGGAGGTGGTAATTTACAGAAGTGGGTATTAATTAGTCTTTCTATAATCGTTATCATTTTTCTTTTAAAGATTGTTAAAAATGAGTCATTTTTAGTTTCTAGGTTAGGTATTTCTTTTATAATTGGCGGTGCATTAGGTAATGTATTAGATAGATTTAAATATGGCGCAGTTGTAGATTTTATTTCTCTTCATGCAAAAGGTTTTTCTTGGTATATATTTAATGTTGCGGATATGTTTATTGTTATAGGTGTAATTTTGTTCATACTTGGTCAGTTCATTATAACTAATAAGAATTTAGGAGCTTAAAATATGGTAAAAAAATTTATAATAGTTATGGTTATATTATTGCCAATCTTTTTAACNGGCTGTGGAAGTGAACTAGCTAAGGTATTGGGTACTGATAAATTACCCCCAGATGAATTTACAATCCTAACAAAACCAAATTTGATAATACCTCCAGAATATAATTTAAGACCTCCTGCGGAAGGAGAGGTAAGACCAACTCCTCAACAACCAAGTAGAGAGCTTCAAGCATTGTTATTTAATAATTCCAATAGTGCAGATGATTTTAGTCAGTCAGAAATTAACTTGATGACTGGGGCTGATGTNGCNGAATCTGTNCCAAATATTAAAGANGTATTGGACTCAGAGATGCGTGATGTNGAAGANGTNAATGAAAACCTTAAAACGCAAATANTAAATTCTCCNGCTAAAAAAATTAACTAAATTACTTAAAAAGATTCTGAATACTTGATATTGAAATCTCAACTTTTTTNTTNTTTTTAATATTTTTTATAATAATTCCATTTTTTGATTCAATNATTTGAAANTNNTCATGGAAGTTTANAGCTGAATTAANAGNGTTCTTTTTGTTATCTTGTGTTTCAATAATTTTATAAATTTGTTTTGCAAANGACCTAAGTAATAANCTTTTTAATATTTTCTCAACTTTATNTTTTTCAACGNTATTTTCATCATAACTTAAAAAAANAAAGAAATANGGATATCTNTCTACNTCAAAAGACTTTGTGTATAAATCATTGAAAATTGTTTTGATTTCTCTAAAGTTCTCTGGTCTATTATTTACAATAATAAATTGGTTATTATTTTTTTTATAGAGTTCCGTTGTATTACTATAGTAAACTTGGATTCCAATTTCTTCTGTTTCAAGTTCTTCTTTTATAAGTGATTTAGCAATTTTCTTATTAAATATATTACCTATTCTTGAAATAATTTTATCTTTAGAAAGCTCATCTTCAATAGGTGCCTCAAGAATTATTTTTTTATTTAGTGATACAAAAAAATCGATTTTTGGAAAAGTTACCGCATAATTAAAGATTATTTTTTTTATATCTTCCTCAATAAAATTTTCTGGATTAACTCTTTCTTTATGATTGTTATAAAAAAAATCTTTTAATGAAACTTTGGTCCCAATATCAGCATAACATTGTTTAATAGGCATTATTTTATCATTAGTAATTTTTAACAAAGAACCTCTCGTCTTATCTCTTTCTTTGCTAATGATTTCTAATTTACTAATTTTTGAAATATCTAAAAATATATTCTTATCACTGAGAATATTAGAATGGCCTTTAATTGAGTCTTCAAGGTCCTTTGGACTCATTCCAATTCCATTATTTCTTATTTCAATTAAACTTAAGCCATTTCTTTCAATCTTAATTTCAATTCTGGTTGAATTTTGATCAATTGAAAATTTAATAAGGTTATCTAATATTTTTGGAACGCTAAATTCTCTATTTTCTAAACTTTCTGATTTTGAATATTTGGTTAAAGAAATATTACTCAATAATTTTTCCTTTTTTATTCAGATAAAAACTCTTCAACTTCAAGAGCCGCCATGCACCCCATACCTGCAGCTGTAACAGCTTGTCTATATTTATCATCTGTAACATCTCCTGCCGCAAAAACACCTTCTACATTTGTTTTTGTTGAGTCCGCTTCAGTAAAGATATAGCCTTTATCATCCATATTAAGTTGATTTTTAAATATCATTGAAGCTGGGCTATGCCCAATAGCCACAAAAATACCATCAGTGTTTATTTTTTTTGTGCTGTCATCTTTGTTGTTTCTAAGGACAACTTGCTTCACGCTTAACGGATTTTCATCACCAATTATTTCTGTAATTTCTGAGTTCCAAATAATTTCAATCTTTTTATTATCCATCAGCCTTTTTTGAAGAATTTTTTCTGCCCGTAATGAATCTCTTCTATGAATTAATTTTACTTCACTAGCAAAGTTGGTTAAAAAAATAGCTTCCTCAGCCGCAGTATTTCCTCCACCAACAACAACAACTGTTTTATCTTTATAGAAAAAACCATCGCAAGTTGCACATGCTGAAACTCCGTAACCTTTAAATTTATTTTCTGACTCTAGACCTAACCATTTTGCTTGAGCGCCTGTTGAAATTATTAATGCATCGCATGTATAATTTTTACCTGAGTCAGATTGTAAAGAGAACGGTTTGCTAGATAAATCAACATCAATAATAGTATCAAAAACAATATTTGTTCCAACACTAAGAGCTTGATCTTTCATTTGATCCATAAGCCATGGACCTTGAATAATATCAGCAAAGCCAGGGTAATTTTCTACATCTGTTGTTATTGTCATTTGACCGCCTGGCTCAATACCAGTCAAAAGAGTTGGTTCTAACATTGCTCGTGAAGCGTATATAGCTGCGGTATATCCGGCAGGACCCGAGCCCAGAATTAATAACTTTGAATGATTGCTTTTTGTCATTTTAATACACTTACTTTCATTTAAAAAAGATTCTTACTGATATAGTCAACTATTTCTTGTGTTGGATCTAATTTTTTATTATNAAATAATTCAATATTGTTTTTGAAAGGTCTTATGTGACCAGAATTTCTTAATATGTTGATGAACTTATTAAATCTTTTAGAGTTACTNTTTAAATCAATATAATATAATGGCTTTGGAACATTTAATGTCTCGCTAATCATATTTGCTGAATCAGGTGTTGCTATTATTACTTCAGAAACTTTTAGGATAGCAAAATATGGATTAGGGCCATTTCCGTCATAAAATAAATTATTTTTATTCCCCAATAAATCTCTTATTCTATCCGAAAGAATTTTTGGAGATCTTCTAGACATGGTAATAAGAGGCGTATAACCTTTATTAATGACATTGCTTAAAGCTGTTAATATTTTTTCGCAATCTTTGTTGTTAAAGCTGAAAGCTTTACTTTTTCCTCCGATCAGAAAACCTACAAAGGGCCCTTTAAGCTTGGATAATATTTTTAACCATTCAGAATGTTGTGTATTAAGTAGTTGATCGGTTACTCTGTTTGGTGATGTTACGGTTTTAATTACATTATCCCCATCTATGGCATCATATGTTGGTGCCCACACTATATCGAATTCTTTAGAATCGATTTTTGGGTCTTGTAGATATATTGTTTTACAGACTGTCTTAGAAGTTTTTTTTATATATCTAAGATAAGGAATTGTTTTACGTCCTGCGGCTATGACAAGATCTGGCCAAGGCTCTTTTATTTGTGGTCTAAGAAAAGGCACTCCATATGGAGCNATTAAAGATAAAGTAACTGATGGTTTAATCATCTTTATCTCTGTCTTGATCCCCAATCGCTCAATTACTCCAAGGCATTGGTTTTCACATCCAACTAAACCCGAAGAAAGTATCCAGCTATTTTTAATTTTGTCAAAATTCATATTTCTAATCGATTATTGTAATAATCTTGCGTAATTATAATATAATCTATAACATAAATTTCATGAAACGAGACAATTTAGATTTCATTGATGTTAAAATACTCAATAAACTGCAAGAAAATGGCCGTACTACTAATGTTGAATTATCAGATTTTGTCGAACTTTCTGCACCACCTTGTTTACGAAGAGTAAAAGCTTTAGAGAACGAAGGTTACATNAGAGGCTATCATGCNGAATTGGATCCTGTAAAATTAGGTTTTGAAGTTACAGTCTTTGCAATGGTTGGTCTACATAACCAAGCAGAATCAGACTTATTAAGTTTCGAAGAGCATGTCACCAATCTAGATTATGTTAGGGAATGTCATATGCTTAATGGAGAAATTGACTTTATTTTAAAATGTGTTGCGCCTGATTTATCTAGTTTTCAAAGTTTTCTTACTAATGAATTAACTTCAGCACCAAATGTAGCAAGCGTTAAAACATCCTTAACTATTAGGCAGTCAAAATATTTGCCTGGGGTTCCATTAAAATAAAAAAATTAATCAAAAATTTTACCTGGATTTAGAATATTCTTCGGATCTAGTGATTTTTTTATGTTTTTCATTATCCTTATTTCATCGCCTTTAATTTTTANTGCATCTTGTTTTCTTGCAATTCCTATTCCATGTTCAGCGCTAAATGAGCCATCCATTTTCANAACAAGTGAAAGAAGTTTTTTTCTAAGCATGTTTTCTAGTTTCAGGAAGCTTTCTTTATCTAGGTTCTTTGGCTGAGCAATATTATAATGAATGTTACCATCGCCTAAATGACCAAAAGTAATATTTTTAGCTTTTGGAATTTCTTTTGAAACTATAAGGTCTGCTTTTTTTATAAATTCATCGACAGCAAAAATTGGAACTGATATGTCATTTTTTATGCTTGCCCCATCTTTTCTTTGGGCTTCAGATATATTTTCTCTTATATTCCAAATTTCCTTAGATTGTTTTTTTGAGTTTGCAAAGACCGCATCAATTATAAATTTCTTTTCTATGCCAAGATTAACAATCTCANTAATTGATTCAGTTGTATTTTTATTTTTTTCGTAAGAAGAAAATTCAAATAAAATATACCAATTAGATTTTTTAGAAATTGGTAATTTNGTTTCACCAAAATTTCTTAAAACTATATCTACAGAATGATTATTCATGATTTCAAAAGAAGTTAGAGGAATAGATGTATTTTTTTGAAGCATTCTGAGAAAGTCTAAAGCTTTTTTTGGNCTACCTGNAGATGCTAAGAAAGTTAATTTATCTTTCGGTTTTTGAAAAATTTTAAGGCTTGCTGCTGTAATAATCCCTAATGTTCCCTCTGATCCAACAAATAGATCCTTAAGAGAATAACCTGTATTATCTTTTTTAAGTGTTTTTANNAGATTTATAATANTTCCATCTGATAAAACTACCTCAAGTCCTAAAGTTAAATCTCTTGTATTTCCGTAATATAAAACGCCAACACCACCAGCATTAGTAGCCAGATTACCACCTATTGTACAACTTCCCTCTGATGCTAATGAAAGAGGAAACAACATATCATTTTCATCACAAATATTATGAATTTGAGTTAATAACATGCCCGATTGAACGATAATCGTCTCATCAACTTTATTGAAATTGATCAACTTATTCATTCTTTCTAAAGAAATTATAAAATCTTTACTGCTGTATGTAATTTGACCTCCAACGAGCCCAGTATTCCCGCCTTGAGGTGTAACAGGAATATTTTTTTGATGAAATAGTTTCAGTAGTAATGACACTTCTTTTGTTGATTTTGGCCTTAATACAGCTCTAGCTTTTCCTGGATATCTATTTCTCCATTCAGTAAGGTATTTGTTTTTNTCCTCACTTGATAAAAGGACATTTTTTTTTCCTATTATATCTTCTATTTTTTTGATGATATTATTCTTCATGTTATAATTTTAACCATTATAAAAATTAATTTAAACTTATTTAAATTAATGAATTGAAATTTTATGCTTACACACTTTAAAAGTTTAATACTTACATCAGATAATATTGAGAAATGTAATGANCAATTTCAAGAATTGTTTGGTCAAGATGTTAGTAGACTAATAGTAGANAACGACTCTAAAATTTATAAGCATCATTTAAANAATGGATCAGTTGAATTATGTGAAAGTAATGATGATAGGGATTTNTTTTATTTTAAAAAATTAAAAAAATACAATCAAANCAATGGTATTCAAGCTCTATCATTAATATCCGACAANATTGTTGATGATCATAATAAATTTAAAGNAATGGATCTTGATATCAGTGAAATTGAAGAAATAAATTATAATTCCACTGATAAAACAAATACTAAGTCTAGATTCTTCAAAATTAAAAAGACAAATTTTTTTGATTTAGATTTATTGGTTTTTGAAGAAAAAACAAACTTAGAGTATGAAAGTACTTTTGAAGATTTTACTATTTCAAAATTTAATCAAATAATTATATACACACCTGATATTGAGTATTTGAAAGATTTATTTGCCAATAAACTTGGAATAAGACTTGCTTTAGATAAGATTTTTAATTTTGGTGAAAAAGATATACGAATGATGTTTTTTCGAATAGGTGGGGTTACATTAGAAGTTATTGAAAATTATGATACTAAATTTTTATCTTATGGTGGAATAGGGTGGCATAGTGAGAATATATCAAAATGCCATAAAAGATTAATCGACTCAAATTTTGATATGTCTGAGGTAAGAAAGGGAAGAAAACCAGGAACAATCGTTTCAACAATAAGAAACGCACCATTATTAATACCAACTATAATTATAGGTTTAGATGATTAAATTTATCAGAATATTTTGTTTCTCTTTCCTAACAGTTATTAATTTAGCATCCGTTTTGCTTGATGCTGAAGCTCGGGATAATTTAACAAAAATTAAATTTGCAACTGATTGGAGGGCTCAGGCAGAACAAGGGGGGTTTTACCAAGCATTAGCACTTGGACTTTATGAAGAAAGAGGCCTCGATGTCGAAATTATTCAAGGTAACG
>PBXC01000036.1 GCA_002728335.1 Rhodobiaceae bacterium | reverse complement strand
TTTTCATATCATTAATTGAAAAAAATTGATCATAACGATCACTCTCAACATCTCCTAATGGCATAGTTTCAATTAAACTAATATCCATTCCCTTTTTATGTGACCAATTAATTATTTCCGGTATTTCTTCAATATTATTATCCTTAAGAACAACAGTATTTATTTTTAATTTAAAATTATACTTTCTAGCTAAATCAATACCTCTTAAAACTTTTTTTAGATTTTTTCTTCGAGTAATTTTTTCGAAATTTTGTTCGTTTAATGTGTCGAGAGATATATTTATTCTATCAATACCAGATGCCTCTAAATCCTTACTATAATCTTCTAAAAGAGTGCCATTTGTTGTTAAGGTGATTTCATCAAGCATATTCATATTTTTGAAATTATTAAGATTATTGATAAATTCTAATATACCTTTTCTAACTAAGGGTTCACCACCTGTAATTCTTATTTTTCGAATACCTCTTGCGATGAAATGTTCACATAATTCAAACATTTCATCGAAAGATAAAATATCTTTCTTTGGCATAAATTTCATTTTTTCTGGCATGCAGTATGTGCATCTTAAATTACATCTATCAGTCACAGATATTCTTAGATAATCAATTTTTCTACCATAATTATCTATTAAAAATTTATCATTATTAGGAATTTTTAGCATAACAAATGTTATAATATAAAAATGTAATAATGTAGGATAAAAATTAGAAAAATAGAGAATTCTGTTATTATATTGACTATATGCAAATTTCATGCCATTTTTACAAATGAGGTAAATTATGGCAAAAATTTCTCTGATTCAAAATGTAAAACAAAGTCAAAAAATGGCTTTGACACCTCAGTTATTAAAAGCAATTAAGCTTTTAGAGCTAAATAATATTGATCTTGATAATTATCTTGAACAAGAGGTTCTTGAAAACCCACTTTTAGAAAAGGTAAGTGGAAATGATAACCCTGAAGAGATAATTAAGAGTGAAATCAATAATGATTCACCAGAAGAAAATATAGAAAATTCTCTTTCACATGATGCAGATTTTCAAGGTAGTCCATCTTTTGATACAGTAAATCTTTATGACTCATCATCAACATCCATAGACAATATTATTGAAGAAACCCTGCAGTCAGAAAATAGTTTATATCAAAGTATTATTGAGCAAATAAATATCTCCTTTATAAATAAAATTGATAGACTAATTGCTTTATCAATTCTTGAATTTATTGAGCCAAATGGATATTTAAAAGTTTCAACTAAAGAGCTTTCAATTGATCTAAATATTGATTTATTGCGAGTGGAAAAAATTCTAGAAGTCTTAAAATCTTTTGAACCGTTAGGAATTTTTTCGAATAATCTTGAAGAATTTTTGACGATACAATTAAAGACACATAAATTATTAGATAATCATATGAAAAGTTTATTAGAAAATTTATCTATGCTTGCCAATGAGAATATATCCTCAATTTCAAAAAAACTTAATATTGATAGTGAAACACTTAAAGATAAATTAGATCAATTAAAAAGATGTAGTTCAGCTCCTATAGATAATGATGGTGATTTCATTTCACATAATAATGTTCCCGATATTATTGTAGAGAAAGATAAGGATGAATGGATTGTATCTCTGAACGAAGAAACTTTACCTAAAGTAGTTCTTTTAAATGGTTATTGGGAAGAATTATCAAAAAAGAAATTATCCAAAGAAGATAAAAAATATCTTGCTTCAAATTTTCTTTCTGGAAAAGGACTTGTTAAAGCCCTTGAACAACGAGCCTCTACTATTTTAAAGGTGGCAAAAGAGATTATTAAGAAGCAAGAAAAATTCCTTGATGAGGGGGTTATGGGTATTCGCCCTCTAAAATTAAAAGATATTGCTGATGAGCTTGATATTCATGAGAGCACAGTTTCTAGAATTACAAATTCAAAGACTATATATACTTCCAGAGGAACTTATGATCTAAAATTCTTTTTTTCTAAATCTTTAAGCACATTATCAAATGATGATGGGCTATCTTCAAAAGTTGTTAAAGAAAAAATTATTCAGTTAATTAATAACGAGAAGCAAGTATTATCCGACAATAAATTATCTATACTATTGAAAGAAGAAGGTATTAATGTGGCTAGGAGGACTGTCACTAAATACAGGGAAGAGATGACAGTTCCGCCATCCCATCATAGAAAAAGATTGAAACAATTAGCTATTTAAAGCTTAATAATTTTCTTCTTTTTTAAATCTTTTATTTCATCTTGGNTGTAATTTAATTCCTCAAGAATTTTTTTTGTATGTTCTCCAATTTCAGGNGCTGTATCAGGTTGTTTCTTCTTTTCTTCTTTCATAAAAATTGGACTGTCAACAGTTAGTAGATCCTTTTTATCTGAGAATTCAGTAAAAAATTTGTTATCTTTTATTTGTTGATCACTAATATGATCGTATGGTTCTGAAATTGGACCAAATGTTACTCCAGATTTTTCAAATAACTCTCTTAGCTCACNCCAATCTTTTGATATAAATTCTTCATCTAAAATATTCATCAATTCTAAAGAATTTTTAGCTCGACTTTCTCTTGTGTTAAATTTTTTATTATCGTTAAGATCTCCTCTTTCTAAACATTTCAATAAAAGAGGCCATTCTCTCTCTTCATTTANCATTACCAAAATAAACCATCTTCCGTCTTTGCATTTATATTTTTCTGCTAATGCTCCTTTTGTTCCTCTCCCTGAATTTTCTACAAAATTTGCACCACATAATGCAGCTTGGATATATATTCCATTTGACCACAATCCATTAGCAATTAATGATGAGGATACCTCTGAACCTTTTCCAGTTATTTCTCTTTTATATAAGGCCATCATTATTGCNCCAAAAAGAGCTGAGGCAGTCGGGTGATCACCCATTCCTGGGGTGGACGAGCTAGGTTCAGAGCTTGAGTCATTCCTTACTGCATGCATAAGGCCTGATCTTGCCCACCATGCTGTCGCATCATATCCTGTTCTATCTTTTTCAGGTCCTTTTTCTCCGTATGGAGTTAATGATGCATAAATTAGTTTCTTATTGGTTTTTAGAATATCTTCAGAGTTTATATTTAATTTATTTCTTATAGGAAAAGGATAATTTGTTATAAAAACATCTGCTTTTTTGATTAATTTGTGAAGAATAATTTGAGCTTCTTCAAATTTAAGATTTAAAGCTAAACTCTCTTTATTTCTACTTGTTAATATCCATGGATAATTTTCNNNGCTCTCAGGCAAGCCTGGTAAACGAAGTAAACTTCTATATGTATCTCCAATGTCAGGAGACTCAATTTTAATTACTCTAGCCCCAAAATCAGACATAATAGTTGCTGCTGCAGGACCCGCTATATAGCTCGCGCAATCAATAACTGTAAGTTTTTCTAATAAATGATCCATTTTTTTTGAATAAATGATAATTTTTTTTTTACAATTTATGCAATTAAACCTTTATAAAGAGCTGTATTTNTTAAGAGAAAGAAATGACTGATAAAATTAAACCTAATTCTTATGCTGCATTAGATGCTGCGCATCATTTTCACCCTTATTCTAATGCTAAAAGAATTGAAAAGCAGGGACCAATGGTAATTGCAAAAGGTAAGGGAATTAAAGTTTGGGATGATCAGGGTAACGAATATATTGAGGCTATGGCAGGCTTATGGTCAGTTGCAGTTGGATTTGGTGAAGAAAGGCTTGTAGAGGCAGCTAAGAAACAACTTGAAACTCTACCTTATTATCATTCATTTACTCATAAATCTCATCCCGCAGTTGCCCAACTTTCTCAAAAATTAACTGAAATAGTTGGTTTAAATATGACACATGCTCATTATACAAATTCTGGTTCAGAAGCAAATGACTCAGCAATGAAGATGATTTGGTATTACAACAATGCCTTAAACAGGCCTGAAAAGAAAAAAATCATATCAAGATTTAAAGCATATCACGGAATTACAATTGCATCAGGTAGTCTTACTGGCATTCCAATGATGCATAATGATTTTGATCTTCCAATCAAACAAGTTCTTCATACAAGATGCCCTCATTATTGGAGAGAGGGTAAAGAAGGTGAAACTGAGGAAGAGTTTGCAACAAGATGTGCAAATGAGTTAGAGGATCTTATTATCAGTGAGGGACCTGAAACCGTTGCAGCTTTTTTTGGCGAACCTGTAATGGGCGCAGGTGGATTAATAGTGCCTCCAAAGACTTACTGGCAAAAGATACAAGAAGTCTGTAAAAAATATGATATTTTAATAGTTGCAGACGAAGTCATCAATGGATTTGGTCGAACAGGAAAAAGATTTGCATGTGAGCTTTATGGTATAGAGCCAGATCTTATAATTCTTTCAAAGCAAATAACATCAAATTATATACCAATGGGTGTTGTTTTAATGACAGATAAAATCTACGAACCTATTGCTGAAAACACTGTTAAAAATAATCTTTATGGAAGTGGTTTTACCTCTGCAGGACATCCTGTTGCATGCGCGGTTGCTCTTGANAATATCAAAATATTAGAAGAAGAAGGTTTGATGGAGAGGGTTTCATCCTTAGAGCCAATTTTTCAAGAAAGANTAAAAAATCTAGAAAAAAAAGAATTAGTTGGTGAAGCAAGAGGTGTAGGCTTAATGGGCGCAGTAGAATTAGTGAGCGATAAAGATAGCTCTGCTCCATTTGATCCTTTGGGAAGTGCAGGGCCTATTTTAGCAGAAACTGGCCATAGCGAGGGTATAATTTTGAGAGCCATTGGTGATGTTTTGGCTGTTTGTCCGCCTCTCATCATAGAAGAAAACGAGATTCATGAGCTTTTTGATAGATTTGAAAATACTCTTGATAAAGGTCTAGAAGCGGTTAAGTGATTAATAAACTTCAAGAATAATTTTTCCAATATTCTCATTTTTTTCCATAATATTATGGGCTCTATCAGCTTCTTTGATTGATAGTTTTTTAAAGATAATGGGCCTAATAATTTCTTTCTCAAAGTAATTCCANGTATTTTTATAAAGATCATTCATTACTTTACCTTTTGTTTCGACAGACCTAGCTCTAATTGTTGATCCTATAATTTTTTGTCTTTTCATTAAAAGTTGTCCAATATTAATTTTTCCATTAACCCCACCTAAAATTCCAATTATTATTAGTCTTCCTTCAATAGCTAAATTATTCAGATTTTCNTCAAAATAATTTCCACCAACGGGATCTAGAATAATATCAAAACCAGATGGGCACTGATCTTTAAAACTTTGAAAGGAATTCTCAAGTCTAACAAATCCAAAGCTTGAACCAAGATTTTTACAGAAATCAATTTTTTCTTGGTTTCCAGCTGTAATAAAGGACTCACATTTAAATATATTACAGAGTTGAATTCCTGCAGTCCCTATTCCACTTGCCCCGGCATGAAATAAAACTTTCTCTCCTTCTTTTAAATTACCTTCCATAAATAAATTTAGCCAACAAGTTGCAAAAACTTCTGGTATAGCTGCACCATCACTTAGGTTCACATTTTTTGGAAGTGGAAGAGTTTGGACTTCGGGGCATGAAACATACTCAGCATATCCACCTCCAGCAAGTAAGGCAATTACTTCNTCACCTACTTGTCTATTAACAACATTCCTTCCAACTTCATGAATAATTCCACTACATTCAAGTCCAAGAATTTCACTTGCTCCCGGAGGAGCAGGATATAGACCAGCTTTTTGAGCTAAATCAGCCCTATTTACAGCTGTTGATTTAATCTTAATAATNACTTCGTGATCCATACAAACTGGATAATCCGCATCAACCCAATTAAGCTTGTTATCGATTATTTTAATTGCTTTCATAGATTTATTTATTTTGTCTATTTTCTATTAACTCATTAACAACCNTAGGTTCGGCTAGTGTAGATGTATCACCCAATTCAGAATANTCATTCTCTGCAATTTTTCTTAAGATACGACGCATTATTTTACCTGACCTTGTTTTTGGTAAATTTGGAGCAAATTGTATTAAATCAGGACTAGCTATTGGACCAATTTCTTTTCTTACCCAGTTTACTAATTCTTTTCTTATTTCTTCATTACCATTTTCTCCAGCATTAAGAGTTACATAAGCATAAATTCCTTGACCTTTAATTTCATGAGGAAAACCTACCACAGCAGCTTCAGATACTTTCGTGTGCGAAACAAGAGCNCTCTCTACCTCAGCTGTTCCCATTCTATGACCAGAAACATTTATAACATCATCCACTCTTCCGGTTATCCAATAATAACCATCTTCATCTCTTTTACACCCATCGCCAGTGAAGTAGTATCCATCATANTGACTAAAATAGGTTTCAATAAATCTTTTATGATCTCCATAAACAGTCCGCATTTGTCCAGGCCAACTATCTGCTATACATAAATTTCCTTCATTTTCACCTTCTAAGATGCTTCCTTCAGAGTCTAAAAGTACAGGTTTTATTCCTGGCAAAGGTTTTGAGGCTGAACCTGGTTTTAAATCTGTTGCCCCCGGTAATGGCGAAATTAATGTTGCTCCAGTTTCTGTTTGCCACCAAGTATCAACTATCGGACATCTTTTTTCNCCTACTATATTGAAATACCACATCCAAGCTTCAGGATTAATTGGTTCACCAACAGTTCCTAGCAGCCTTATGCTTTTTCTACTAGTTGACTCAACTGGAGAGTTTCCTTCTTTCATCAGGGCCCTAATGGCTGTTGGAGCAGTATAAAAAATATTAACGCTGTGTTTATCGCATACTTCCCAAAACCTTGAATTGGAGGGATAATTAGGTACTCCTTCAAACATCAGGGTAGTCGCGCCATTAGCTAGAGGACCGTAAACTATGTATGAATGGCCAGTTACCCAACCGACATCAGCAGTGCACCAATATATATCATTATCATGATAATCAAATATTATTTCATGTGTATATGATGCATATACCATATAACCACCAGTTGTATGTAAAACACCTTTTGGTTTACCAGTTGATCCGCTGGTATAAAGAATAAANAGCGGATCTTCAGCATTCATTTCCTCAGGCGGGCATTCATCATCCACTTGTTCAATTGCTTCATGATACCAAATATCTCTTCCATCTTTCATTTCGATGTTTCCACCTGTTCGTTTGACAACAAAAACATTTTTTACATCTTTGCATTGTTCAAGAGCTTTATCGGAATTAACCTTTAAAGGTACAAGTTTACCTCCCCTTATCCCTTCATCAGCAGTTATTAAGAATTTTGAATCACAATCAAGAATTCTTCCTGCAAGAGCATCTGGAGAGAAGCCACCGAACACAACTGAATGAATTGCNCCAATTCTTGAGCAAGCTAACATTGCATATGCTGCTTCAGGTATCATAGGCATATAAATTGTTACTCTATCACCTTTTTGAACACCATAATGCTTCAACATATTTGCAAATTTAGATACTTTTTTATGAAGTTCTTTGTAGGTAATTTTTAGTGAATCATTTGGATCATCACCCTCCCAAATAATAGCAACTTTATCAGGCTTATCTAACAGATGTCGATCTATACAGTTATAACTTGCATTAAGCGTTCCATCNTAAAACCACTTAATATCGACATTATTGTTAGACCATGTCACATCCTTAATTTTTGTATATGGATTTATCCAATTAATTCTTTGTCCTTCTTTTTTCCAGAAACTCTCAGGATTATCAGAGGAAAATTTATAAATTTCATCATATTTATCTTTAGTAATGTGAGCTTTGTTTTTGAAGTTTTCAAATACAGGTATTTTTATGCTTTCTGACATGCTTATTATAATTCTTCATTAAGTAATTTGATTACACCNGAAAAATCTAAATTATCAGTTCCGTTCTTTTCCATTTCTTCATATATAGCAGTAGCCTTTTCACCAAGTGGCGTTTTTGAATTAGAAAATGAAGACGCTTCTTGAGATAGTCTAAGATCTTTCAGCATTAACGCNGCTGAAAAACCAGGTTTATAATCATTATTTGCCGGACTGGTTGGAACTGGCCCTGGAACTGGACAATAGCTTGTCATGGACCAACACTGCCCAGATGCGGTAGATGCAATATCAAAAAAAGTTGAAGCATCCAAACCCAAATTTTTGGCAAGATTAAAAGCCTCTGAAGTTCCAATCATTGATATTGCTAAAAGCATATTATTTGCAATTTTTGCTACTTGTCCATTTCCTGCTTGTCCNGCATGTATTACATTTCCACCCATAATATCTAAAAATTCTTTTGCTTTATTGAAGGCCTCAGTGTCTCCACCAACCATAAAAGTTAATGTCCCTGCTTCTGCACCTGTCACACCACCTGATACAGGTGCATCAAGCATTTTCAGATTATTATTGTTAGCGTCTTTTTCAACTTCACGAGAAGTTTCAACATCTATTGTAGATGAGTCAATCAGCAACAAGTTTTCGTTAGCATTCTTTATGATGCCATCCTCGCCCATATAGATTGATTTGACATGTTTTCCAGATGGAAGCATCGTTATTACAGTATCAGATTTCTTTAATGCNTCAGGTATGTTTTCCTCTTTANTGCCTCCAGCAGAAATAAATTGANTCATTTGTTCCTCAGAAAGATCGAAACCGTATACTAAATGCCCAGCCTCAATAAGATTTTTTGCCATTGGAAGCCCCATGTTTCCTAAGCCAATAAAAGTTATATTTGCCATATCTACCTCGTATTAAATTTTAACTCATTATCTTCTAAATATTNAAAAAATTCATCGATTTCTTNATTTGAAATTTTTTCAACAGTTTCTGGTTTCCATACGGGNGTATTATCTTTATCAATTATGAGGGCTCTTACTCCTTCATAAAAGTCATGATCNTCCATAACTTTTGAAACCATCCTGAATTCCATTTTCATGCAATCTTCAAAATTTAAATCTGATCCATTTCTTATTTGTNTAAAAGTGATTTTTAGAGAAGTCGGTGATTTAGATCTTAGCAAGCTAAGGTTTTTTTGCGAAAATTCAGAATTGTCATTTTCCATTCTTCCAAATATATCTTCAAGGCTATTTCCAGAAAATAATTCATTAATTTTTTCAAAATCATTTTTTAGATCTGAATTAATTTTATCAGAATTAAATGATGAAAGTACTTCATCAGGAGTAATACCTTCAGATAATTGTTTAAATATTTCATCAAAATTTTCTGATTGGATAAAATATTCTGCAATGCCAAGTTCAATTGCATCAGATGATTTAATTCGACTTCCTGTTAAGGCNAGATACATNCCAACATTATTTTTTAATCTAGAAAGAAAAAAACTNCCTCCAACATCAGGAAATAAACCAATNCCAGTTTCTGGCATCGCGAAAGAGTAGTTTTCNCCAGCCACTCTGTAAGATCCGTGAACAGAAATACCAACACCTCCGCCCATTACAATACCGTTAACAAAAGATATGTAAGGCTTTGTGTATGATTTTATCAACTGATTAAGTTGATATTCCTCATAATAAAAACCTGTAGCTTTTTTGTCGTTACTTTTTCCCCAGTCATATAGGGCTCTTATATCACCACCTGCGCAAAATGCTTTATCTCCAACTGCAGTTACAGCNACAGNTTTAATCTCATTATCTTCTTCCCATATTTTTAGTTTTGGGTGGATTAACCTAACCATATTAAGTGTTAATGCGTTTAATGCTTCTGGCCTATTGAGAGTAATAAGACCTAAAGAACCTTTTTTTTCAAAAAAGACTTCTTCAGTGCTCATTTATTTTCCTTTAGTATTTCTCTAGCAATTATAACTCTCATAATTTCATTNGTTCCTTCAAGGATTTGATGTACACGCAAATCTCTGAGATTTCTCTCTAAAGGATAATCTTTTAAGTAACCATAACCACCATGAATTTGAAGAGCTTCATTAACAACATTGAAACCNGAATCGGTAACAAATCTTTTGGCCATAGCTGCTGCTTTTGTTTTATCAGAAGCATTTTCATCAACTTTTGTAGCAGCTTCTCTTAAAATTAATCTTGATGTTTCTAATTCTGTACACATATCAGCTAATTTAAACTGGAGAGATTGAAATTCTTGTAATTTTTTACCAAATTGCTCTCTTTCACCNACATATTGAACTGCTCTTTCNTAGGCTGATTGTGCAGTNCCAAGAGAACAGGCCGCAATATTAAGCCTGCCTCCGTCTAATCCCATCATTGCAATTTTGAAGCCATCGCCTTCTTGACCTATCAAGTTTTCAACTGGAACTTTGCAATCTTCAAAGATTACTTGGGCTGTAGGTTGAGAATTCCAACCCATTTTTTTTTCTTGTCCACCAAATGAGAGTCCCTCGCTATCCTTTTCAATAACTAGAGTAGAGATCGAGTTCTCGTCAGTTTTTACCATTGTCACATATACATCAGAAAACCCACCACCAGAAATAAATGATTTTGTTCCATTTAGAATATAATGATCACCTGATTTTTCGGCTTTTGTCCTTAAACCACCAGCATCTGATCCGGCTCCTGGTTCAGTTAAGCAATAAGAGCTTATTTTTTTCATCGAACAAAGATCAGGAACAAACCGCTCTTTAAGCTCCTGGCTTCCAAAACTATCTATCATCCATGTCGCCATATTATGTATCGATAAAAATGCTGCTGTAGATGTACACCCTTGACTAAGGCCTTCAAAAATTAATGTTGAGTCAAGTCTTGATAGACCTGATCCACCCAAGTCTGGAGAAACATAAATACCAGCAAAACCTAATTGTGCTAATTCTTTTAATGTCTCCACAGGTAATGTTTTTTCTTCATCCCATTTTTCTGCATGAGGCGCCATTTTTTCAATGGCAAAATTCTTTGCAACATCATAAAAAGCTATTTGTTCTTCAGATAGTTTCATTTTTCATTATCGTACTTCTATTCATAGGTAAAGTATCACTCATTTACAAAAAATTCAGTTAAATTAAATGTTTTGATATTAATAAAACTAACTAATTTTATTCATAACATCACCAAAGAGTTCTTCATCTGATATTAATTCTTTAGTTTGAGGCAATGGTTTAGATACCCATGTTTCATTAATTAAATCTCTCCAAGAAATGTTATTATTTGTTCCATTTCCTCCCCATGATCCACATCCTAATGAAAATGTTTGTCTCATTCCATTCCATAGGTTCCCACTGTTAGATGCTGCCTGAGGTTGATTTACCATAACTCTAGAAGTTTTAGTAATATTAGCGAGTTTCATTATATTTTCATCACTACTTGAATAAATACCGCAAGAGTGACCTTGTCCTTGGTAAGATTGGATATTATTGGTTAGTTCAATAGCATGATCTATATTATTAGCTTTATAAAGAGCCATAACAACTGATAATTTTTCACCTGAAAATAGATGATCAGGTCCCCATCCATCTTCAGGAACAATTATAAATTCAGTATTTTCAGGAATATTTAATCCTGCCATTTCAGCAATTTTTTCTGCTGGTTGAGCTACAATAGCTGTATTTAAATGACCTTCTTCATCCCAAATAGTGTTACGAAGTTTTTCTTTTTCTTCAGCATTTGCAAGATAACCGCCTCTTTCCTCTAGTTTTGAAAGCATATCTTCATAAATTTTTTCAACTAAAATAACCGAATTATCTGCAGAACATGAAGCAGCTAAATCAAGAGTTTTTGAAATCTTTATTTTATCAGCTGCATCATCAAGATCTGCAGTTTCATCAACAGTTATAACAGCATTACCAACGCCAACTCCAAGAGCAGGTGTTCCACTGGAATAAGCAGCAGTTACCATCGCTCCACCTCCAGTAGCAAGAACTCTATCGCATTGTGTCATAAGCTCATTAGTAAGTTCTAATGATGGTATTTCAATGCCAATTACTAGATCAGCTGGTGCTCCACAGCTTTCAATAGCTGCTCTCATTAAATCGCAAATTTTCTTATTTGTTAATTTAGCTCTGGGGTGGGGCGCAACAATAATTGAATTTCGACCTTTGACGGCATGAATGGCTTTTATAACTGGTGTTGCTTCCGGGTTTGTAGATGGAGCAAGAGCACCAATTACGCCCATAGGTTTTGCAATTTTAACAATTTCTCTTTCTTTATCTTCTTCTAATATTCCAACTGATTTTTCATCAATTATATCCATTAGGGTTGCTCGAGTTTTTCTTTGTATTTTAAGAAATTTACCTTCGTAATTACCTAATTGAGTTTCATCAACCGTGAATTGAGCAATTTCTTCAGCTACTCCAGGCCTTGCAACAGACCAAACCATAGCTCTTATAAGTTCATCAACTTGTTCTTGTGTATAATTTTCGATTTGCTTTTGAGCTTCTCTAGATCTTCTAACCAATTCCTGAATTTCTTCTTTTGGGTCAAGTTCCGTATCACTTACTTGTTTATCCATCAAAAAATCTCCTCAATTTAAATATTTTTTACTCGGTATTAATACACCACTATACAATCTTCGTCTACGATTCATTAGACAATACAATCAATTAGTTAGTAATTTTTAAGAGTTGTTTTCCTTTATTTTCCCCATCAAAGAGCCCTTTAAGAGTATCAGGTATATTTTCAAAACCCTCTCTTAAATCTTCTTTACAGATCAATTTACCATCTTCGATCCATTTTTTCATCTTGCTTCTAGCGATAGGAGCTTCTGACATATAATCTAAGACCAAAAAGCCTTCCATTGTGGCTCTTTTAAAAATTAAATTTGAATAGTTTTCCGGACCAAAATTCATATTGTCAGTTTTATGTCTAGATATGATTCCACAAATAGCAATCCGTGCATTTAAAGCAAGATGCAATAAACAATCATTTAATATCCTTCCACCAACATTGTCATATACAATATCAGCTCCATTAGGACATAATTTGCTTAAGCTTTCGTTAAGGTCTTCTGATTTATAGTCTATCGCTCCATCAAATCCAAAATCATTAATAAGCATTTCACATTTTTCTTTACCACCGGCAATACCATAAACTTTACATCCTGCAATCTTAAATATTTGTCCAGCTATAGAGCCAACTCCTCCTGCGGCACCAGTTACAATTACCGTATCTCCTGGTTTTGGTTTACTTATTTTAGTTACTCCAAAATATGCAGTTAATCCCGTGCCACCAAGCGCACCTAGGTAGGCTGTTGGCATATCAGTATCTTCAATTATTTCTAATTCTTCTTCATTTAATATTGGATGTGTCTGCCAGCATGTTTGACCAGAAACAATGTCACCTTTTTTAAATTTTTCAGATTTACTATTCAATACTCTAGCAATTCCGCTACATCTCATAACATCGCCTATTTCTAGAGGCGCTACATAATTTGAAATATTTTCCATCCAACCTTTTTGAGCTGGTTGGAATTCAATCACCATATTTTCTAAAAGTACTTCACCATTATTTATTTCTCTAACTTCTTCCTCTTTATATTCAAAGTCATCATCAGATATTGGTCTACCAACAGGCCTTCCAGCCAGCAGAAATTTTTTATTAATCATTATCTTTCCTGTAAATTATTTCTTTTAATTAGTAATAATTGTGCAAGCTGATATTCCAGGTGCACCATAAACATGAGTATAAGCAGTTTTAGGATTATTTGGTACTTGCCTCTTACCTGCTGCACCCCTTAGTTGAACACAGTTTTCATATACTTGTCTTAAACCAGATGCTCCAACAGGCTCACCATTAGCTATGCAACCACCATCAGTATTCACAGGTAACTTTCCATCAATTTTTGTATCTCCATCTTGAAGCATTTTTTCTTGATCACCATCTTTACAAAAACCGTTTTCAGCCATATGCATAATTTCGGCTCCTGACTCAGTATCTTGAAGCTGCGCTAAGTCAATATCATCATGACCAATACCTGCCATTTCAAATGTAGCTTTTGATGCACCAACAGTAGGACTGGGTCCTCTTTCAATTTCAAGCGAAGGACTAAACACTTCAAACGAACCAAGTGGTCTTGACCTAAATGCTGCACCTTTAAGATACAATGGTTTTGTAGTGTATTTACTTGCAAGATCAGCTCTACATAATATTAGTGCAACAGCACCTTCAGCTGGTGAGCAAAACATAAATTTTGTTAGAGGATCAGAAACCATCATACCATTTAATATATCTTCCTTTGAAACAGGATCTCTTCTCCATGCGTTAGGATTTAATGAACCATTATTGAATGCTTTTTCTGCAACTAATGCTAACGCATCAGAAGAAATTCCATAGTCATGCATATATCTTTGTATTTTCATTCCAAAAAATTGCGTTGTTAGCATGAGTCCAGTTTCTCCATACCATTTTTGAAGACCTGCAGCTTCTGGATCAGCATTAAATGCTCCCCTTGGATGTTTATCAAAACCAACAGCCATACCAATGTCGAACTGACCAGATTTGATAGTTGTGTATGCTGATAGTAATGCCGAACCACCTGTAGCACAGCCATTCGAAACATTCATAAATGGAACCCCAGTTAGACCTAATTCACTTACCATTGTATCTGCGCTTCCAGCAGCAGATGACCCACCGTAAGCAAATTCTATATCTTTCCATTCTATTTCTGCATCTGATAGCGCCTCTTTTGCAGCATGAACACCTTGTTGAAGCCCTGAAACACCGTCAGTTCTTCCAAATGGATGAATTCCTATTCCTACTATTGCAACATCTGTCATAATTTTCTCCTATGAATTTACCGAAGGTTTAAAAGCAAAAATTAATAATTCTTCACCTTCTTCATTTTTAACGAATGGTTCTATTGTAAGTTCCATTTCCATACCTATTTCTAATTCCTCTGGATTAACTCCCACTAAACGCGATTCTACCATAATTTCTCCAGGTAATTCAATATATCCAACAGCATAAGGCTTAAAATCTTCAGGTGCAACTTGTTCTATATATGGTGTTTTTGGAAGAAATCTTTGAACGGTCCAAGTCCATAATTTACCTTTATTTGATAATTCAACCTTTTCATGTTGGTTTGAATTCTTAGCNGGAAAAAAATATCTTCCTGTTTCAGTATCTTTACTACCTATTAACTTTGGCGAGTCTGATGGCCAAGTAAATAAATTATCTGCTATGGGTTTTTGTGTAGACATTTTTTTCTCCAGTCTTAATTTATTGCTCTGTCAAAACCTTCCCAATAAGGTTTTCTCAATTCTTTTTTTAGTATTTTACCAGATGGGTTTCTAGGTAATTCTTTGATAAAATCTACTGATTTTGGAGTTTTAAATCCAGCTATTTTTTCTCTAGCAAAATTGATTATGTCTTCCTCAGAGGTCTCACAATTTTCTTTTAAAACAACTATAGCTTTTACGGCCTCTCCCCAACGTTCATCAGGTACACCTATAACAGCGACATCAGAAACCATTTCATGACTAAAAATAGCACTCTCTACTTCAGCTGGATAAACATTTTCTCCACCTGAAACAATCATATCT
>PBXC01000035.1 GCA_002728335.1 Rhodobiaceae bacterium | reverse complement strand
TTACCTACAAATGGTTTTCCTTCTATATCTTCCTGATTACCTGGCGCTTCACCAATCAGCATAACCTCTGCATCAACATTACCATCACTAAAAACAGTAGACCTTGCTGTGTGTGACAGCTCGCATTCATCGTAATTTTCAATGAAAGATTGAAGGTCTTTTAATGTATTGATTTCAGAAAGNTCATTTGAGTCATGCTCAAGATTCGAGTTTATTTCTAACGAATTAACTTTGTTAATATCTTCTCTATTATTAGCGCTAATGGTTTCCGTTATGCCAAGCTCAACTTGAAATTTAAGATCGTCTATATTTTTTTCAAAACTTTTTGTCATCTTTTAATGAATCTCTATATAGAATGTAAATTTAACTAGAATATTAACTGATATTATAAGATGCGACAATGTTAGGGGTTTAAAATTTAAAAAAATGTATTATTTATATAACTAAGGTAACTTATGAGTAACAAACCAGTAAACGAGCTAAATGCGCAACAAGGTCAAGTGTTAGACTCCTCTAATAGAGAGTCTATGGAATATGATGTATTGATTGTTGGTGCAGGTCCAGCAGGTCTGTCTGCGGCTATACAAGTAAAACAATTAGCTCAGAAAAATGATCTGGATATTTCTGTTTGTGTTCTTGAAAAGGCTAGCGAAATTGGTGCACACATTTTATCTGGGGCCGTGATTGAAACCGTTGCTCTTGATAGACTTCTTCCTGATTGGAAAGACATGGATAGCCCAATCAAAACAAAAGTTAAAAAAGATAAGTTATCCTATTTTAGTAAAAATTCTTCAATTAATATTCCTCAGTTCTTATTACCACCTCTCATGAAAAACCATGGAAATTACATTGTTAGTCTAGGAAATGTCTGTAAATGGTTAAGTGAGGTTGCAGAAAATTTGGGAGTTGAAGTTTACCCAGGTTTTAGTGCAGCTGAGGTTCTTGTTGATGAAAATAATAAAGTATATGGAGTAGCCACAGGTGATATGGGTGTATCAAGAGATGGTTCAGCAAAGGACTCTTGGGAGTCGGGCATGGAGCTTCACGCTAAATACACTCTATTCTCGGAAGGAGCCCGAGGCTCTTTATCTAAGTACTTAATTGATAATTTTGATTTGTCAAAAGACAAGGATTACCAAAAATATGCTATTGGAATAAAGGAGTTATGGGAGGTAAAAGAAGAAAACCATCAGGAGGGTTTAGTTGAGCATTCAATGGGATGGCCTTTGAGTGATGGCACTGGTGGAGGTTCTTTTTTATACCATTTTGGTCAAAATCAAGTATCAATAGGATATGTCGTACATCTCAATTATACCAATCCTTATGTTTCTCCTTTTGACGAATTTCAACAATTTAAGACACACCCTAGTGTTAAAAGTGTTTTAGAGGGTGGTAAAAGAATATCTTACGGAGCTAGAGCAATAACTGCGGGTGGTTATCAATCAGTACCGAAATTATTTTTCCCTGGTGGTGCGCTTATAGGTTGTTCCGCTGGATTTTTAAATTATCCNAAAATAAAAGGAACCCATAATGCTATGGAGTCAGGAATGATTGCTGCAGAGTCTATAGTTGAAAACTTTATTAGTGGAAGTGATAACGAAGATCTATCAAATTATCAGGAAAAATATGAAAACAGCAGAATAGCCAAAGAATTGAAGAAGGTAAGAAATGTTAAACCATTTCAGTCAAGATATGGAGCGCTTCTGGGAACTCTTTTAAGTGGTATTGATATGTGGTTGAACACATTTGGAATAACTTTACCATTTACACTTGGTCATATTAAACCTGATTATAAAACATTACGAAAAGCATCAGAGTGTGAGAAGATAATTTATCCAAAGCCAGATGGTCAATTTTCGTTCGATAAACTCTCTTCTGTTTTTCTTTCAAGCACTAATCATGAGGAAGATCAGCCGGCTCATTTAACATTAAAAGATAGCAGCATACCAATTAAAGTGAATCTTGTTGATTATGATGAGCCAGCACAAAGGTATTGTCCTGCTGGTGTTTATGAGGTTCTTTCATCTGATGATAACAGTGAACCAGTTTTTCAGATAAATGCTCAAAATTGTGTTCATTGTAAAACATGTGATATAAAAGATCCTTCACAAAACATTAATTGGGTTGTTCCACAAGGTGGTGAAGGCCCTCTGTATGGTGGTATGTGAGTATTGATGCAAATCATTGAAAAGGCTTTTGCTAAAGTTAATATTTCCCTTAACTTAACAGGCCAAAAGGAAAAAAATCTACATTACATTGTAAGTTTAGTCAGTTTTTGTGATTTCTACGATACTATAGTCATAGAAGAGTCCAAAGAATTCAAATACATCATTAATAATGATATAAAGTTTAAAGAGCCTGATCTAATTTTAAAAACAATAGAAACTGTCTCTAAAGAATTAGAAAGAAATTTTCCTCCTTTTAAAATCACATTAAATAAAGAAATTCCTATTGGAGCAGGTCTTGGAGGGGGCTCTGCGGACGCTGCAGCTGTTATAAGGGCGCTCGATAAATTTTTTAATCTAAATCTTTCNTATGACCAGAAAGTTTTGATTGGTAAGCAAATTGGATCAGATGTACCTAGTTGTATTTTATCTAAGCCTCAAATTATATCAGGGTACGGCGATCAAATTCGAGAATTAGAAGGTTTAAATGACAAAAATATTTTAATTATTTTTCCTAATATTAATGTGAGCACAAAAGAAATATTTGAAAGTATAGATATCAATTTAATTAAGAAAGAAGAAAGTCAAGTATTTGAAAAACAAATTGAACAAAATATTGATTTTTATAATGAGGGTAGAAATTTAACAAAATTATTCTCAAATGATTTGGAAGAATTTACCATTAAGAAACATCCCGGAATTAAAGCTATTAGAGATTGCTTACATGAAAATGATTCATCTTATGTATCCATGACTGGTTCCGGTTCAGCATTTTTTGGTATTTTTGAAGAAAACTCAATAGATAAAGTCTATCATAAAATTACTAGCAATTATAAGGATTGGAAAATAGTAAAGTGCAAATTAATTGGATCTAATAATAGAGAAATCAACTAATTTCATTAATGCCTCTTTAAATTCTGTTTCAGGGAATATTGCAAGTGCATCTTTTGCTATTCTTCCATGTTGATGTGCTTTTAAAAGTGTATCTTCAATAGTGTTATATTGTTTTATTACTTTTATTGCATTTTTCAAAAGTTCTTTATTTCTAATTTTATTATTAAAAGAATTTTCTAAAAATTCTCGTTCAGAATTATTTCCTCTTCTATATGCTAAAATAATAGGGAGAGTTACTTTACCTTCTAAAAAATCTTCACCTATATTTTTACCTAAAGTTTCTTTATCACCGCTGTAATCTAATGCATCATCCTTTAACTGGAAAGCTATCCCAAGATTCTTACCAAATGAGATAAGTGCGTTAATCTCCTCTTCATTTGATTGCGCTATAAGTGCACCTACCACACAAGCTGTAGAAAATAATTCAGCTGTTTTTGCTTCGATTATATTCATATATTGATCTTCAGTAGTTTTAATATTATCTGAAGCGATAAGCTGCATGACTTCACCTTCAGCAATTTTTGCAGAAGCATTTGATAAGTTCTGCAGGCATTCTAAAGATTTTGTTTCAACCATCAGCTGAAAAGCCTTACCGAGAAGGAAATCCCCAACCAAAATACTTGATTTATTATCCCAAACAATATGAGAAGCTGACTCACCTCTTCTGACATCGCTATCATCAACTACATCATCATGTAAAAGAGTAGCAGTATGCATCAATTCAACTGCTGCNGCTAAATTGATGTGATAATCACCCCTGTACTCACAAATTTTCGATGTAGTAAGGGTGAGAATAGGTCTTAATCTTTTTCCTCCGAGCTCAATAATATGATTTGATACATCGGGTATCCTATCTACATGACTAACAACTTGTTCATTTATCAACTTATTTACTTTAATGAAGTCATCTTCAATTAATGTTAATAATTTTTGAATAGGTTCTTCATCTTTGTATTTGTTTTTTACTAATTTAATTACATTTCCCATATTTTTCTTATATTTTAGAATTTATCTATGATCAAAGAAAATTCTAAAAATAAATTTCTTGGCGGTAAGCTGTCTATTATTCAACAAAAAGATGGTTTTAGGGCAGGTCATGACTCAGTTTTACTTGCCTCTTCAATTCCAGCTAAAAAGGGAGACAAATGTTTGGAATTAGGTATAGGCACTGGAGTTGTCTCTTTGTGTTTATTAAAGAGGGTTCCTGATTTATGTATAACAGGAATTGATAATGATAGTGAAGTCTTACAGCTTTTAAAAAAAAATATAACCTTGAATGGTTATGATAATGATATTTCAATCATAAAAGGTGATCTAAATGCTGATATTAATAACTTTAAAAAATTGAAAAGACATAGCTTTAACCATATCTTTTGTAATCCACCGTTTTATGAAGAGGGAGAAATTATTTTGCCTAAAGATAAAAATAAAAGAAACGCTTACCGTGGCGAAAAAAATTTTATTGCTGATTGGATTAAATTTTCTCTAACATTTGTTAAAAGCAAAGGTTCAATAACTTTTATAAATCATATCAAAAATCTTCCAGATATCTTATCAATTTTTGCAAAATCCATGGGTGATGTTAATGTTACGCCCATATTTACAGATTTTAAAAAACCTGCGACAAGGTTTTTAATTAGAGGCATCAGAGATTCAAGAAAACCGATTAAAATAAGAAAGGGGTTAATTTTGAACAATAAAAACGGCAAAACCCCAAAAAAAATTGAAAATATTTTGAGACACGGTAAAGCATTATAATCAATGACTTTATTGCTATTTTTTAGGTTAGAATTACTATAATAAAATATAAACCTTGGAGGTTTTAGTGACAGCAAAGAAAATGGAAGAATTAGTTTCTCTCTGTAAAAGAAGAGGTTTCATATATCAAACCAATGAATTGTATGGAGGAATGCAGGGTGTGTATGATTATGGCCCGCTGGGAGTTGAACTAAAGAATAATCTTAAGCAAGCCTGGTGGAGTTCCATGGTTTATGAAAGAGATGATGTTGAAGGTTTAGATTCTTCAATACTAACACATCCAAATGTTTTGAAATACTCTGGTCACGAAGATACATTTACTGACCCACTGGTGGATTGCAAGGATTGTAAATCAAGATGGAGAGCAGACCATATTGATGATGGTAAATGTCCTTCATGTGGATCAGAAAATCTAACCGACCCTAGGCCTTTTAATCTGATGTTTAAAACAACTATTGGACCTGTAGACGATGGTTCAAGTTTTGCTTATTTAAGACCAGAAACAGCTCAACAAATTTTTACAAATTTTAAAAATGTAGTCGATTCGACATCAAGAACATTACCTTTTGGTATTGCACAAATTGGGAAAGCTTTCAGAAATGAAATAACTCCAAGGAATTTTATTTTTAGAGTAAGAGAATTTGAACAAATGGAATTAGAATTCTTTGTAGAACCAGGTAGTGACGAAGAATGGCATCAAAAATGGGTTGATGAAAGAGTAAAATGGTGGGAACGACAAGGAGTGGATAAAAATAACCTAGAAATTATTGATGTTGATCAAGAGGAATTATCACATTATTCGAAAAAGACTGTTGATATCATGTATAAATTTCCTCACGGTCTTGAGGAACTAGAAGGAATTGCAAACAGAACTGACTTTGACATAGGTTCACACACTAAAAATCAGAAAGATTTTGAAATAAAGTCGGATGTTATGAAAAATGATGACTCTGTAACAAAATTAGCGATACAAAATAAAATTAATAATTCATGGACTATTCCGTATGTTATTGAACCCTCTGCTGGAGTTGATAGAGGATTTTTAGCAGTATTGAATGAATCTTACAAAATTGAGAAACTTGAAAATGGCAAAGAGAGAACCGTACTTTCTCTTAAATCTCATTTGTCACCTATTAAGGCTGCGGTTATTCCTTTAAAAAGAAATAATCAAGATTTAGTTGATAGAGCCATAGAATTAAAAAGCCAGCTACAATCAATTGGTTTAGGAAGAGTAGTCCTCGATAATGCAGGTAATATTGGAAAAAGTTATAGAAGGCATGATGAGGTTGGAACACCTATGTGCATAACAATTGACTTTGAAACATTAGATGATAATTCTGTTACGGTAAGAGATAGAGATACTATGGAGCAAAAAAGAATTAAACTAGATGAAATTTCTAATTTTTTTGTTAAAAATCTCTAATAATTTGAAATGACAAAATATATACATGCTTTCTCAGATCCTATAACTGATGAAATTGATCAATCGTTAATAGGTAATAAAGGTTATAATCTATGTCTTATGCACGGAATGGATTTACCTATTCCTGAGGGCTTTATAATTACCTCAAAAGCTACTAAAGAATTCAAAAAAAAGAACAATTTTGGTGATGAATTTACAAAGGAATTGAAAGGTAATTTAAATTGGATCCAAGAAAAGGCAAACCTTCAAGTTGGTAACCCAGAAAAACCTCTTATTTTATCTGTTCGTTCAGGTTCAGTGATATCTATGCCAGGAATGCTTGATACAATTTTAAATGTTGGTCTAAATCAAAATATAGTGAAAAAACTGGCAGAAAACAAAAATGGTTTTTTTGCTTATGATACATGGAGAAGATTTATACAAATGTATTCTCATGTGGTTCATAGGATTGATAATTATGATTTTGATGAAATACTTGAAAATTATCTACTTGGTGCAAATTTAAGTAATGTTAGCCAATTAGATGCAGAAGACTTAGAGGAAATAAGCAAAATGTATCTGAATCTCTTTAATGAGAGAATAGGTGAGGATTTTCCTGAAGACCCATATCAGCAGATAAATGACTCTATAATAGCAGTTTTAAATTCATGGGATAATGAAAGAGCGATTTCTTACCGAAACATTAATGATATACCTCAGGATATAGGTTTAGCGGTAACTATTCAAAGAATGGTTTTTGGGAATTTGAACGATCAAAGCGCATCAGGTGTAATTTTTTCAAGAAATCCAGATACAGGTGAAGACAAAATTAAAGGTGAATATCTATTAGAGTCACAAGGAGAAGATGTTGTTTCAGGCTTTATAACTCCGAAAAACATAAGTGAGACTAAAAATGATGATGCTTTTGTC
The DNA here is from genome assembly GCA_002728335.1 of Rhodobiaceae bacterium. Classification (GTDB taxonomy): domain Bacteria; phylum Pseudomonadota; class Alphaproteobacteria; order MED-G09; family MED-G09; genus AG-430-B22. Next base: position 6,264 of record PBXC01000035.1, on the reverse strand, counting down.
AAAGTTTTTCCTGATTTATACGATCAAATAAATCAAATTTCAAAAAATTTGGAGAAGAAATTTGGATTTGTTCAGGATATTGAATTTACTATTGAGTCAAATAGATTATGGATTTTACAATCACGTAATGCAGAATTAAATGCTAAAGCATCTTTTANAGTTTTAAGAGATTTTGTTAATGATAAAATAATTAATAAGAATGAGGCTTTAAAATTAATCAAAGAGGATCATGTTGAAAAAGCCTTTACTCCAGTTCTGGATAATGCTCAAGAATTAAAAATCTTAACTAAAGGATTACCTGCATCTCCAGGAGTTATATCTGGCTTAGTTGCTTTTGATATTGAAGGTATAAATGAAATTAAAGAAAAAGATGAGAAGTCGATATTAATTTTAGTCGAAACCAATACTAATGATATTAAAGCTATGCATGCATCAGATGGAATATTAACTTCCAGAGGTGGGTTAACAAGTCATGCTGCAGTTGTTGCAAGAGGTTTAAATAAACCTTGTATTACAGGTGCAGTAGAAATTGAAATTAATGCTCAAAAAAAGAACATTTCTATCAATAATAAAATTATTTCTGAATTTGACACGATTACTCTTGATGGTCACTCAGGGGAAGTTATTGAAGGTATAGTAAAAACAAAACCTCAAGAACCCTCATCTGATTTAAAAGAAATATTAAATTGGTGTAAGGAGATAATATTAGACAAAGATATTACTGATTCTTNAAAAATTATCAAAAAAGCTAAATTAAAAATTGANTAAATTTTTTATTATTATCTGGCCTAATTAATCTAAAGGTATTTTCATTGGGCCAGTACTAATTACTTCATCTCTAGCTTTTACCGGATCTTCAACAACTAATTTTTCTAAATCCTCAAGATCTTCTGGTACATACCAGTGAATCTTATCTTCTTCATAAGCTCGATAAACTGTTTTTGCTATTTCCTCAGCTGGAATAAGTCTCCACATTCCATCAGCAGGAAGGGTAGATCTAATATCTTTACTAATTAAAGGAGTATCAATCACGCCAGGTAATATATCAGAGACCTTTATACCAAATCTTTTAAATTCAGCTGAAAGAGATTCTGTTAATCCTTTTACGGCGTGTTTAGATGCTGAGTAAACTGAAGTCATTGGCAGACCAATTATTCCAGTCGAGGATGATGTATTCAAACATAATGAATTTTCAGTATTCTTCAAAAGTTCTATTGCTGAATATATGCCGTTTATTACGCCAAAAAGGTTGATATTAATAACTCTTAGGTGATTTTCATAAGGTTGATCCTCAAAAAAACCACCTTCAGCAATTCCAGCATTATTAAATAAAATATCTAATTTGTTATTTGATATCTTAGAAAATTCAATTATGGCTTTTTCAAACATAACTTTATTTGCGACATCAAGCTCTCTGCAGATCAGGTTTTTTGATTTTATTTCTTCTTCAAGTGCAATTAAATTATCTTTATTGATATCATAACAACCAACAAACCAGCCTTTATCTATAAATAATTTAACTGTTGCCTTTCCCATACCGCTTGCGCCACCAGTTATGAACATAAATTTTTTACTCATGAAGCCCCCTTATTACTTTATTAAATCTAAACCTATATCAAGAGATTTTGAAGAGTGAGTTATCCATCCAGATGATATAAAATCTACTCCCGATTCAGCTATTTTTACCACATTTGAATGATCTATTTTTCCTGAGGCCTCCAAGATTACTTTATTTTTAGCTATTTTGACTGCTTTTTTTAAATCATTAATTTTGAAATTATCAAGCATGATGACATCTGGATTAAATTTAATAGCCTCTTTAAATTGCTTTAAATTATCCACTTCTATTTCAATTTTTATCTTATTCTTTAATTTTTTGACTTTATTGAGAGCATTTGANATTGATCCGGCTATGGCTATGTGGTTATCTTTTATTANAATTGCATCATATAAACCTATTCGATGATTAATGCCCCCNCCAACTTTAACAGCATATTTTTCTATATTTCTNANTCCAGGNGTNGTTTTTCGTGTACACAATATTTTTGTATTAGTTTCTGAAATCAATTTTACCATCATTGATGTTGATGTTGCTATNCCAGAAAGATGAGTTANAAAATTTAAGGCTGTTCTTTCTCCTGTTAAGAGNCTGATTGCTGGCCCTTCAACTTTAGCTAATACATCATTGGTTTTAATCGCATCACCTTCGTTTTTGAATGAGGTAAATTTTATTTTTTTATCAAGTAATTCGTAGACAATTTTAGCTANATTGATACCGCATAAAATACCTTTTTCACGAGAAACAAAGTGAAAAGTTGCTTTATCTCTTNTTTTTAAAACGGTATTGCTAGTTATATCTCCTAAATTTCCAAGATCCTCCTTGATAGCTAATTTAATAATTTTTTTTAATTCAGAGTCAGATAATATTTTCATAAATTTATCATTCTATTGACTGAATTAAGGGCTCTTCTAGCAATATCGTCATCAATAATAACTTCGTATGTTTCATACCAAAGTGATGAAAGAATATTTTCAAGAGATATTTCTTTCATNTGGGGGCATAAATTACAGGGCCTTACAAAGTTAACATTGGGAGTTTCGACAGAAACATTATCACTCATAGAGCATTCAGTTACCATTAGAACTTTGTGAGGTTGATTTGTTTTTACCCAATTTATCATTGCGGATGTAGACCCAGAAAAATCTGCNTCATCAACTACTTCTGGAGAGCATTCAGGGTGCGCAATAATCTTAACTCCTGGTTCATTTTCTCTGTATTCTCTGATTTCCTCAACTGTGAATTCTTCATGAACCTCGCATCTTCCTTTCCACATAATAATTTCNTTTTTNGTTTCTTTAGCGATATTCATTGCTAAATACTCATCAGGAATAAAAATAACTTTATCTGAGTCTAGAGAATTTACTACTTCTAATGCATTGGAAGATGTACAGCATATATCGGTCTCAGCTTTAACATCCGCAGAGGAATTTACATAAGTTACAACAGGAATTCCAGGATTTTCTCTTTTTAAATCAATTACATCTTGCCCTTTGATTGAGGCGGCTAAAGAACATCCGGCATCTAAACTTGGGATAATAATTTTTTTATCCATATTTAGAATTTTTGATGTTTCAGCCATAAAATAAACACCACATTGTATAATTATATCACTATCAACCTTTGTTGCCTCTTTGGCTAACTGTAAAGAGTCACCTCGCACATCACTAACACAATGGTAAATTTCAGGTGTTTGATAATTGTGTGCAAGAATTGTGGCGTTTTTTTCTTTTTTCAGAATATTAATTGCTTCTATGTATGGGGCAAAATAGGGCCATTCAATATCTGGTATGACACTTGAGACTTTTTTATATAATTGAGAGGTCTTTTTTTCTATAGTATCATTCCAAGCTATACCCATTNCATCAAGAATCTTACTTGGGTGTAACTGATTTATATTGTTATCTACTGATTTATCCATAATAAAGGGTCATAATCTATATTTTTGATAATAAAAACATTATTCATTAAATAGTCAAAAGAAAATGAGATGATTTAAGTTTTTCTAAGGATAACGCTTCCAGCTGAATATCCAGCACCAAAAGAGCATAAAACTCCAATNTCATCTTTGTTCATATCCTTGCTATATTGAGAAAAGGCAATAATTGAACCAGCAGAGGATGTATTTGCATAATCTTGAAGTATATTCGGCTGTTCATCTTTTTCAGGTGTTCTGCCTAAAACCTTTTTTCCAATTAAGTCATTCATACTTTTATTTGCCTGATGTAGCCAAAGTCTTTTTACATTATTAATTTCAATAGTTTCATCTGATAAATGATCCAGTATTAACTGACTTACCATGGGAACAACTTCTTTAAATACCTTTCTTCCTTCTTGCATAAATAGCATATCTCGATCTAAAGGAGCGGATTGCTTAGCATTGTTTAAAAATCCAAAATTATTTCTAATATTGTTGGAAAATTGAGTGATACATTTTGTAGAAAGAATTTCAAATGAATTTGAGGAATTTGATGATGATTTTTTTTCTAATATCATGGCCGTACACACATCACCAAAAATAAAATGGCAATCACGATCTTTAAAATCTAGATGACCAGAACAAATTTCTGGATCAACTATTAAAATTGTTTCTGCACTTCCAGCTTTGATCATATCAGCGGCAGCCTGAATGCCGAATGTTGCAGATGAGCAAGCAACATTCATATCAAAGGCAAACCCTTTAATTCCTAAAAATTGTTGTACCTCTATCGCAATTGCAGGGTATGCTCTTTCTAAATTAGAACAAGCTGTGATAACTGCATCGATGTCAGATGGCTCTTTTCCAGATGCTTCTAGAGCCTNTTTAGCGGCCTCTATTGACATTTCTGCTAAAATTGATGGTTCATCATTATTTCTACGGTCCAAAATTGGATGCATAATATCAGGGTCTAATATTCCCTTTTTGTCCATAACATATCTATTTTTTATACCTGAGGCATTGTAAATAAAATCTTCATTAGAAAGTTCTAATGCTTCTAAATCTCCCTTATTTATTAGATCTTTATTTTGATTATTAAAATTCTCTGCATAAGAATTATAAGCTTCAACAAGTTCTTTATTTGTTATTGATTCTTTGGGAGTAAATACCCCAGTNCCACTTATTACAATTTCATTCATNACAAAAAAATAATAACAGAAAAATCAATTATGTTAATCTTTTTGGCACTTTAAGTAATGAGGGCAACTTACCAAATGATCATTTACTATTCCAGCGGCTTGCATAAAAGAGTAAACTGTTACAGGGCCACAAAATGTAAATCCCAATTCTTTCATTTTTTTTGAAATTTTTTTTGATAAANTAGTATCTTTTGGNATATCTGATAATTTTTTTCTNGAATTNACGATTGGCTTATGNTTCACATAACTCCANAAAAAATCAGAAAAATNTTCAGGTTTTTTAAAAAAATCATTATAAATTTTTGCATTATTCATTGTTGAAAGTATCTTTTTTTTATTTCTTACAATTGATTTATTTTCCATAAGTTCNGAAAGTTTTTTGTCATCGTATCTTGAAATAGCNTTAGGATTAAAATTATCAAATGCTATTCTAAAGTTATCTCTTTTTTTAAGAATAATTATCCAACTAAGACCAGATTGAAATGTTTCTAGTGTAAGTATTTCAAACAGTTTTTTTCCGTTAAATTCTGGTATTCCCCATTCATTNTCATGGTATTCCATATATATATCATGTGAATTAGACCAACTGCAGAAGCCTTCTCTATTAAACAATGTTATCTTTCAAAATATTAGGCATATGAACGGTTATCGAAGTCTNTTCATCATTTATATAAACTGTTGNTTTTTCTTTTTTGATTTTTGGTAGAGCATCAGTTTTGAGTATTGCTACACTNTTATTTTCGAATGATTTAATGATTGTGCCAATTTTTTTATTCTCAAAAGAAATATCCTCACNAGGTTTATTTTCTCNATCAGAAGTGATTGAAAAAACTCTTTTTTTTGGTTTACCNTTTCTATGCATTCTCGAGGTTACTTCCTGTCCAATGAAACAACCTTTTTTGAATGAAATTGAATTCAGATAATCAAAGTTTAACTCTATAGGGAAAAATTCTCCAGAAATGAAATCTTCACCTTCTTCAACTATACCAAGAGAAATTTTCTTTTTTTCATAATTCAAGGGATTGGATTTACTGCTACCTTTTTTTCTTATACCTCTCCAACCTAAATCTTTATGTCTTGGGTCAGGTAAAGAATTCTCAAATTTTTTATCAAGACAAATTACTACCTCTAAATCATTTTTTTCTTCAAAATTTACATCTGAATTCAATTTATATATTTGCATTTTATCAATAAATGATTGAAAGGATTTCTTATGTAAATCTAAAAGGAAATAATTATCTTCTTTTGTAACAAAAAATTGGTTTAATAATTTTCCTTGAGGACTTAAAAAACAACTCGATAAAAGTTCTCTATCTTTACCGTTTAAGTCGATAGTTATTATAGATTGAAGAAAGTTTTCGTAATCGTTTCCTGAAACTTTGACCAAAGATCTATTAGCTAATGTTATTAAATCATTATTCATATATTTATTTAATTTTAATATTATTATATTAGTATAATGAAATAGGAATTTCGTTACAATGCCATTTGATATCATCTTTAAAAACGCAAATATAACTGATGAAACTAAAAGTTATAGTTCTGACATAGGGGTTAAGGATGGAATTATTGCCGAAATTGGAAACCTT